>PWVL01000069.1 GCA_003561875.1 Desulfuromonadales bacterium
GAACGATGCCTCGCCGGTTTTGCGGTACGAGGTGATTCGGAACGGCCAGGTGATCAAGGAAGACAAAAAAAGGCGAGTCGACTTCGAAACGCGAGCCCTCGCTGAATACCTGGATACCGCTTTTCTGCGCAAAGAGCAGAGGGAATACCTTATGCGGCAACTGACGGGGAACGACGTCCATGGTCAATAAGGCTGTATTGGCGGCCCGGCTGGAGCGGCTGCGGGAATACTTCGTCATCCTTGAATCGGTGCAGGTTTACGATATCGATCGTTTTGTGCAGGATCCGTTTATCCATGGAACTGCCGAGCGGAACCTGCACCTGGCCATTGAATGTTTGCTGGATGTCGGCAACCATGTCATTTCCGATCGGGGCTATCCCAAGCCCGAAAACTATGCGGACATCTTTCGTATCCTGGCCGATCATAAAGTCATTCCGGAACATCTTTTCCGGGAACTGGCCGGCATGGCGGCGTTTCGGAATGTGCTGGTGCACGACTATCTGCGCTTGGATCGTAAGCGGGTTTATGTGATCCTGGTTGAAAAACTGCCGTTCCTGAAGAACATGGGCCAGATTTTTGCTGAAATGCTTTAACCAACACCCAACGAACAACGACCAACGAACAACGACCAACGCCCATGCCCCCATACATTATTTTTGCCGCCGTCTTCATTATCGGCACCGTCATCGGCTCCTTCCTCAACGTCTGCATCTGCCGTATTCCGGCCGGGCAGTCGGTTATATCGCCTGCGTCACGTTGTCCCCAGTGCGGTACTGCCATTCGTTGGTATCAGAATGTGCCGGTGATCAGCTATCTGCTGCTGCGTGGTCGCTGCGCCCGTTGCGGTGCGAGGATTTCCCTGCGCTACCCGCTGGTCGAGGCGCTGACCGGCCTTTTGTTCGTCTGGGTTTATCTGCGTTTTGAATGGCAATGGGCGACGCCGGTTTACTGGGCTTTCGTGGCGGCTCTGGTCGTCATCACCTTTATCGACCTGGATCACCAGATTATTCCCGATGTCATCAGTCTGTCCGGTATTGTGGTCGGTTTTTTGACTGTTGGCCTGGTTCCGTGGCTTTCCTGGCTCGATTCCCTGCTGGGCATTCTGCTGGGTGGCGGCAGCTTGTGGCTGGTGGCGGAGATTTATTATCGTCTCACCGGGCAGGAAGGAATGGGTGGCGGCGACATTAAGCTGCTGGCCATGATGGGGGCGTTTCTGGGCTGGAAGGCCATTCTGCCCATTATCTTTCTGGGTTCTTTGGCCGGATCAGTGGTGGGGATTCCCCTGATGCTGATTCGCCGCAAGGACGGCAAGCTGGCGATTCCTTTTGGGCCGTTTCTGGCCATGGGAGGCGTGGTTTGCCTCCTTTGGGGCCGACAGCTGCTGGAATGGTATCTGGATTTTTTCTGAAAAAAACGCCGTTTTTATTTTGCCGGTACACTTGTGGCGAGGTAGATTGTACTTGCACGGGACGCGGGCTTCCAGCCGCTGGTGCGGCCGGGCGCATGCTTGCCTGAAAAAGGCATGAAAGAACAAGAGGTTGGGTCTCCTTTCAGGCACTTTTCAAATGACGCCGATTGGCCGTTACCGATGGGAGTTTTAATTTTTTTGACCCAAGTGCCATGCCAGGGTACGCAACAAACGCCCGGTTGTCTGATTTCTGATGGCATTTGAAGTGTTTTATCTGGGGTGTTTTAAATCTTTTAATTCTGTTGACAGCATTTTTCAATGCCCTATAATTGCCATTGTTTTGATCTGGTTCGGGGTTGCTGTTGTGTCGCAATTTGTCCCTGGAGATAATCGTCAGCGGTGTTTTGGTTCGATGGCACAGGCCTTGCTGGGTAGAAACCGGATCCATGAAGTATTCGTTTTGCGCCGCCGGGGCGACTGTCCGTTGTCTTCGTTACCGTCCATCCATAGAATGGGGTCTTTTTGATGCTACAGGGTTTATTTGGCTCTAGGAAAGACATCGTTGGCATTGATGTCGGGACCAGTTCTGTCAAGCTGGTGCAACTGAAAGCGGTCAAGGGCGGCTATCGTCTGCTGAATCTCGGCATTGCCCAGTTGCCGCCCGAAGCGATTGTCGATAACACGGTTATGGACTCGGTGGCCGTAGTCGATAGTATTCGCGGCCTGGTTGAAAACCAGAGGGTCAGGACAAAAAATGTCGTTACTTCTGTTTCCGGCCATTCGGTGATCATCCGCAAGATTTCCTTGCCGGTGATGACGGAAGCCGAAGTTGAGGCCTCCATCGAGTGGGAAGCCGAACAGTTTATTCCCTTTGAAATATCTGAAGTCAATCTCGACTTTCAGATTGTCGGGCCGGATCCCAAGGATCCCGCCCAGATGAGTGTCCTGCTGGTGGCGGCCAAGAAGGATTTCGTGAACGAGGGCTTGACCGTTTTCCACGAATGCGGATTGAATCCGGTGATTCTGGATATCGATTCCTTTGCCGTCGAGAATGCTTTCCTCGCCAATTACGACCTGGAAGAGGGGGACGTAGTGGCCTTGATCAACCTGGGTGCCAACACCCTGAATGTGAATGTGATCAAGGAAGGCATTTCGGTTTTTACCCGGGACATACAGACCGGCGGCAACATGTTCAACGAGGAAATCCAGAAGCGGCTCGGAGTCGACGGCGAGCAGGCGGAACAGGCCAAGCTCGGCGGTGATCCGGGCGACATGGACATGGGAGTCCTGGCGGAGGTCATGAGCGATTGCGCTGAAACCCTGGCCCAGGAGGTTCAGCGTTCCCTGGATTATTTCTCCGCGACGTCCGCGGATGACAAGGTGACCCGAGTCTACATCAGCGGCGGTGTTTCCAAGACGGTGGGTATCGACAAGGTTTTTGAACAACGCCTGGGCGTGCCAGTTGAAATCATGGATCCTCTGCGCCGTATAACGGTTTCGGAGGATCTTTTTGATCCTGCCTATGTAGAGGCTGTAGGCCCCCTCTTTGCCGTCGGGGTAGGACTTGCCATGAGGAGGTTGGGCGACAAATGATTCGTATCAATCTGCTGCCAGTAAGAGCTGCGCAAAAAAAGGCCCGGTTGCAGGGCCAACTGGTCGTTCTGGTTCTGGTCCTGGTAGCCACCGGTCTGATCTGTGGCGCCCTTTACACCTCGGTCGCGATGAAGATTTCCAATGAGCAGAAGGAGATTGCCGAGATTGAAAGTGAGATTCGGCGTCTGCAGCAGGCGATTGGAGAGGTGGCCCAGTTCAAGAGGCTGCAGGAAGAGTTCCAGTCCAAGCTGGATGTTCTGGACACACTGAAGGAAAGAAGGACCGGTCCGGTACGTTTTCTGGACGAGTTGAATCGCGTGCTGCCTGACAAGTTGTGGCTGGAATCCTTCCAGGAATCGGGGGGTACCGTATCCATTCGGGGCGTGGGGCTGGATGAGGAGACCGTGGCGCGTTTCATGCGTGATCTCGAGGCGTCGCCTTTTTATACCCGGGTGGATCTCAGGGTTACGGAGCAGATCACCCAGGCTGGAATGAAACTGCAGAGGTTCGACCTGACTGCCCGCACCGCTACGCCGGCCGGGGAGTCCACCAGATAATTCTTACGAGATAGGGGTTGGCCCACATGCATCCTACCATCGAGAAAGTTCTGAACTGGCCTGTCTATCAGAGGATATTGCTCCTTGCAGGTGTTGTCGTCCTGATTCTTGCCGGTTTTATTTATTTTGTTTACATGGACAAGCACAGGGAGTATGTGCGGCTTGAGAGCCGCAAGAACACCCGCTTTGCCAGACTGCAGGAAGACCGTCGTATCGCCGACGACCTGCCCAAGTTCAAAAGCGAATATGAAAGCATGAAGCAAAAGCTCGATCTGGCGCTGGCGGAACTGCCCAATGAACGGGAGATTCCCACCTTGCTGACCAGCATCGCCTCGCTGGCGAGGGACAATGGTCTGGACGTACTGCGATTTCAGCCCGGCACGGAACGCCCCCGGGACTTTTATGCCGAGGTTCCGGTCACTCTGCGCCTGGTCGGCACCTTCCACGAGGTGGCAATGTTTGCCTACGACGTCAGTAATATGGCCCGAATCGTCAACATCGAAAATCTCAGGCTAGGTTCGCCCAAAATGGAGGGAGGAAGAAATGTTCTTTCCATTGAGTGTCTGGCGACCACCTTCCGGTTTATAGAAGGGGCGACTCCGGCCACGACCAGCAGAAGGAGCAGATAAATGATGCGCGCCTTTTACCCTGGAATTCTTTTGTTGACGGCTTTGCTTGTTCTGTTGTCCGGGTGTCGTGAGGAACCGCCGGCGCCACAGCCCGCCCCCAGAAGAGCCCAGCCGGCGGTCGCCGAAAAACAGGTGGTGACGCAGGTTGAAGAGGTGGAGAAGGAGCCGGTCGAGCCCGCCTACGTGTACGATCCCTCCGGCCGCCGTGACCCTTTTCTGCCTTTGACCCGCATTCGCACCCCCGTAACCAGAGACGGCGAGCCTTTGACGCCGCTGCAGCATTTCGATCTGGGGCAGTTCCGCCTGATCGGTATCATTACCGGTCGCAGCGAGCCCATGGCCATGGTCATGGCTCCGGGCGGAAAGTCCTATATATTGAGGCGGGGTATCAAGATTGGCAAAAACGACGGCCGGGTTATTGATATTCGGGGTGATACGGTAGTCGTGGAAGAACGCTATTACGATTTTGCTGGCCAGTACCGAACGAGTATTCAGGAGATTCAACTTTCCAAGTCGCAAGGAGTATAGTGAAATGCGTCATATGCCATGGAGTTCGACCGGCACGCGAGGGACCCGTATCTTCCGTCTGCTTTGCCTGATGTTGGCGACGTCATTTGTATTGCAGGTTGGCGTCGCGGCGGCCGAACCGGTAGTGGAGGCGGCTTCTGCCCCCGCTACCGAGATGAAAGCCGTTGACATTATGGATGGCCAGGCCCTGCTGATGACCGATGGCGTGATCGGCAAGTTTCGTCATTTTTCCCTTGGCGCTCCTCCCCGACTGGTGGTGGATATTTACGACGTCAAGCCCGGGAATGTGGACTCTTCCTATACTCTGGAAGGTGCTTTTCGCAGACTGCGTACGGGTGTTTTTCCCGACAGAACCCGCTTCGTTTTCGACAGCGCGACGCAGCGGCTACCCGAGTACCGGGTTTCGTCCACAGGGCAGCTGATTCAGGTCGCCTGGAACGACGTCCCGGTTGCCGGTGAGATCGTTGCCGCGTCACCGCAGGGAGCGCCGGTCACCGTGGAGGCGATCGATTTCAATGTCGAGAACGGAAAGTCTGTTCTGACCGTGACCCTGTCCGGCGCGACCAGGGTTTACGGACCCGAAGCTGAGGGGGATCTGGTACGTTTCGGACTGCGCAATGCCCTGATCAGCCGTGCCCTGCGGCGTTTTGTGGATCCTTCGGCGTTCCCCAGCGCCATTCGCATGATTACCCCCTATACCGTGTCGGTAGACGGCGCCCAGGACGTACGCTTCGCCGTGGAGTTGAAGGATGTCGTGCCCTACCGGCTGGAGCAGGACGGCAATAAAGTGCGCTTCATTGTGGAAGACGGTCCTTTTGCCGAGCCGGTTCCTGTGGCTCTGGAAACCCACCTGGTACCCGTTCCCACACCAACGCGCCCGCGGACTGAGGTCGTGGACAGGCCCGTCGCCGTTGATCGCAGGGTGTCTCCCGATGTCCCCGTGGCGATGGTTCGCAGACCTGATCCCCGTGTTTTCGAAACGGCCATGCCGGAACCGGTCTACAGCGGTCAGAGAATCAGTCTGATTTTTGACGATGCCAATATCCGCAACATTCTGCAGTTGATCGCCGAAGTCAGTGATCTGAACATCATTGCCGGCGACGGTGTGACGGGCACAATTACCCTGCGCCTGGTGGACGTACCCTGGGATCAGGCTCTCGACCTGATTATGGATATCCAGGGTCTGGGGATGCTGCGCGACGGCAATGTCGTACGGATCATGCCCAAGGAACAGATTCGGCGTATGCAGCAGGAGCAGTTTGCCGCCAGCCGCGCCCTGGAGCGGATGGAGGACCTGGTGACCGAGGTCATGACGGTGAATTACACCGATGTCGGCTCCGTGGCCACCCGCAGTCGCCAGCGCCTCACCGAACGGGGCAGCATTATTGAGGACGTGCGGGACAAGAAACTGATCGTGTCGGACGTACCGTCCGTAGTTGCCGACATACGCAATCTCGTTACCCTGCTGGATTCTCCGGAACGCCAGGTATTGATCGAAGCCCGGATTGTAGAGGCCCGCTCCACTTTTTCCCGTGAATTGGGGATTAACTGGGGTATCACCTATGACAACAATCCCGGAGGCGTCTCCAGCACCGTGGGTGAGACCGGCCTCGGCGGCAGTTTTGCCCTCAATCCCGCTGCGGTGGCGGCGGGCAGCGCCGGCCTGGCTTCGGGGTTCACCTTCGGTCGTGCCGGGCTTGACAAGCTGGTGATCGATACCCGTATCGCCGCCCTGGAAACTTCCGGCCACGGACGCATTGTGTCCTCGCCGCGCATCACCACCCTCAACGGTCAGGAGGCGGAGATTTCCCAGGGTACGGAGATTCCCTATTTCACCACCAGCGACCAGGGCACGCGGACGGAGTTTAAGAGGGCCGAACTGAGCCTCAAGGTGACCCCGGAGATCAACCCCGACGGATCCATCTTCCTGGAAATCGAGGCCCGCAACGATTCGCGGGGAGCCGACGTGCCCACGGGCCTCGGCACGGCTCCGGCCATCGACACCAAAAGAGCGGAGACCAAGTTGCTGGTTCATGATGGGGAAACCACGGTCATCGGTGGAATATTTATCGAAGACCAGAGCGAATCCGAAGCCGGCGTACCCTGGCTGAAAAATATTCCCGGTCTCGGTAACCTGTTCAAGAGCCGTTCGACGGACAACAGTCGCCGTGAGTTGCTGATCTTCATAACCCCGCGAATTTTGGACTAGCCAAACCATTACAAGTCCATTATCATGCCCCGGGCTTTAAAAGGACAGGTTCACGCCTGTCCTTTTTTTTCAGAAAATTGTCGGAAGGTACGGAACAGATCATGACGTTGCGCTATTTGACAGCAGGTGAGTCCCACGGACCCGGCCTGACGGCCATTGTAGAAGGACTGCCCTCCAACCTCGAGGTAGATGCGGCGGAAATCAATCGGCACCTGGCCCGGCGCCAGGGGGGGTACGGGCGCGGCGGTCGCATGAAAATAGAAAAAGATCAGGTGGCCATTCTTTCCGGGGTCCGTTGGGGGAAAACCCTGGGTTCTCCCGTGACCCTGTCCATTCGCAACCGGGATTGGGAGAACTGGCGGCAGACCATGTCTCCCGAGGCCGGGGATCGGCAGCAGGGTGTGGCGGTAACTCATCCGCGACCCGGCCATGCCGACCTGAGCGGCGTCATCAAGTACCGGCAACAGGATGCGCGGAATATTCTCGAACGCTCCAGCGCCCGGGAAACGGCCGCGCGGGTGGCTGTAGGCGCACTGTGCGGGATATTGCTTCGCGATCTGGGGATCGAAGTTCTGGGCTACGTGACGGAAATCGGCGGTATCTGTGCCCGCACCTCCATGGAGGATTACCAAAAGCGTTTTGCCCTCAGCGAAGATTCGTCCTGTCGCACCTATTGTGCCGAAGCGGAGCAGGCCATGATTCAGGCCATCGACGCGGCCCGGGAGGCGGGCGACTCCCTGGGTGGCGTTGTGGAGGTCGCCGTGCTCGGTCTGCCGGTGGGCCTGGGATCTCATGTGCACTGGGACAGGCGTCTCGACGGCCGTCTGGCCGGGGCGATGATGAGCATTCAGGCGTTCAAGGGAGTGGAGATCGGTCTTGGTTTTGAGGCGGCGCGACGCCCCGGCAGTCAGGTCCATGACGAAATCATTGTGCAGGATGGCGGCTTCCGGCGAAGGACCAACCGGGCGGGGGGACTCGAAGGCGGCATGACCAACGGTGAACCGCTGGTGATCCGCGGAGCCATGAAACCGATTCCGACCCTTTACACCCCGCTGCAGACGGTGGATCTCGAAACCCGCCGTCCTTACGCCGCCGCCGTGGAGCGTTCCGACGTGTGTGCCGTGCCGGCGGCCGCGGTGGTTGCGGAGGCTGTTGTCGCCATCGAGGTGGCCGCGGCGCTGCTGGAGAAATTCGGCGGTGATTCCCTGGAAGAGGTCCGCCACAATTATGCCGCCTACGACCGCTATGTCCGTGACTTTTAATTCCGGACTGGTTCTCATCGGTTTCATGGGTGCCGGAAAAAGCACCGTGGGCGAGGCTCTGCATCGCCATACAGGGTGGCCGCTGGTGGATCTGGACGGGTTGATTGTGCAGCGGCAGGGTCTCACCATTCCGGAGATTTTTTCGAAGCAGGGTGAAGAGGCCTTTCGCCGCTATGAAACCGAGGCGTTGCAGTCACTGGTTGCGAAAGGGCCGTACATTCTGGCTACCGGTGGCGGAATTGTCGGTCGGGCGGAAAACTGGCCGCTGATGCGGAAACTGGGACGTCTGATCTACCTGAGGGCTGAGTGGGCGACCCTGAAAAGCCGGCTGGCCGGATGCACCGGCAGACCCCTGGCCGCTTCCGAAGGATCGCGGCGGGGCCTGCGCGATCTGCTGGAACAGCGCCGTCCTCTCTACGAGCAGGCCGATCTTATTGTGGATACGGACAACCGTGGGGTGGACGAGGTGGTTCGGGAAATTCTGGAGCGGATCAAGGAGGCTGAATGAGCATGCTGCAACATCTGCTGGTCGGACTTGGCGACCGGGCCTATCCCATCTGGATCGGTCACGGAATTTTTGACCGGCTGGGCGAAGCGTTGACGGCGGTGACATTTCCCCGCAAGCTGGCCATCGTCACCAACCCGTTGGTGGCCCGCCACTACGGGGAAGCCGCTCAGCGGGCTCTGGACCGCTCCGGATTTCAGGTGTCCACGATTGTGATTCCCGATGGCGAAGAACACAAAACCCTGGCCGGCGTGCAGAAAATACTGGATGCCCTGATTGAGCAGGAATTCGACCGCAGCAGCGGGCTTGTGGCTCTGGGCGGCGGGGTTATCGGCGATATGGTGGGTTTTGCCGCCGCGATCTTTTTGCGCGGTATCCCGTTTGCCCAGGTACCCACCACCCTGCTGGCCCAGGTGGACAGTTCCATTGGTGGCAAGACGGCGGTCAACCATCCTCTGGGGAAAAATCTCATTGGTGCCTTCTATCAGCCCCGCCACGTACATATCGATGTGGATACGCTTTCCACCCTGACCGCCGGGGAATTTGCCGCCGGCATGGCCGAAGTGGTCAAATACGGAGGGATCTGCGACAGACATTTTTTTGAACAGCTCGCTGAGCAGCGGGAAAAACTGATGAGACGGGATCCCGCCGCCCTGGTGCGGATGGTAAAGAGATCTTGCCAAATCAAGGCGAATGTTGTAGAGATTGACGAAAAAGAGAGTTCTTTCAGGGCAATTCTCAACTTCGGGCACACTTTTGGCCACGCCGTCGAGGCACTGTCCGGCTACGGTTGTTATCGACACGGGGAAGCGGTGGCCATCGGCATGGCCTTTGCTGCCGAACTTTCCTGTCGCCACGGCTTGTGCAGTTCCCAGGATGTTGTCGCCATTCGAGAGCTTCTTGTCGCCTTCGACCTGCCGGTCGATCCCCCCGCTTTTTCCGTCAAGGACTACAGGCAGGCCATGCAACGGGATAAGAAAGTCAGGGAAGGGGTGCTGCGTTTCGTGCTCAATCGTGGCATAGGCGATTGTGTTATGCAGGAAGTGGCCGACCTCGAGGAGGCGCTTAGGGATATTTTAGCTTTTTAAGCCGAGACGCATACTGAGGATTCAAGCAATGGCAGATCAGTCAGACGGCGCGCTGCAGGCCAAGGTTGCCCGGTATTGCAAGATTCTGGGAAAAGACCCCCACTCGACGGTTTTCGTTTCTCTGGCCGACACCTATGTCCAGCTGGGCCAACTTGACGAAGCCCTGGCGGTTGCCCGCAGGGGCGTGGAAGGATTGCCCTGGTTTAGTCCCGGTCACCTAATCCTGGGGCAGGTTCTTCTTGCTCGCGGTGAAAAAGCCCTGGCCCTCGGCGCTTTCAACAAGGCGCTGACCCTGGATGGCGAGTGCCTCGAGGCGTTCAAAGGGGTAGCGACGGTTTTTCGCCAGCAGGGCCAGCTTGTCGAGGCCCGACAGGTGCTGGAGAGAGCCGCGGCCATTCACCCCGAAGACGCATCGGTTCAGCGCTTGCTGGACAGCTTGACCCATACTGCCGAGGGCGGTTCTGAAACCGCTGCCGCAACCGTTGCTTCCGACCGGGAGGATCCTGGCGAAGAACCTCCCGCTGAAACACCTATTGCCACCACCACCATCGCGGAGCTTTATGCCAGCCAGGGACTGTTGGCTCAGGCCTGCCAGGTCTATCGCGAAATTCTGCGTGCCGATCCCCGGAACAGTACCGTTCGTTCCAGGCTGATCGCGCTGGAAGAGCGCCTCGCGGCCGGCGCTCAGACCGAACCTGTCGAGGAACCGGAGCCGCCGGTTCAATCGCCGGGGGAAGTGGAAACTCTGGCAATCCTGCAGCGCTGGCTGCAGGCCGCCCGCCTACGGAGGGATTATGTTCAGAAGCATTCTGCAAGGCATTGTTGAGGAAGCCGAGGGCTACAGTGCCGTTCTCATGGGCTACGACGGCCTGGCGGTGGATCAGTATGACCGGCCCGCCGAAGTGGGCGATCTTACCTCTTTCGCTGTGGAATACGCTCACATCCTCAAGGAAATGAAAGATGCCCTCGGCGTACTGAATTCCGGAGAAATCGAGGAACTGACCGTGCGCACCGAGCGCTTTCAGATTATTATTCGCACCCTGAGTGACGAATATTTCGTGATTCTGACCATGAAAGCCAACGGCAACTATGGCAAGGGACGCTATCTGTTGTCCCGAGACCTGTTCCGATTGCGGGAAGAGCTACAATGAACGTCGCCGGCGACCGCATTCTTGTATTGCATGGCCCCAATCTGAACCTTCTGGGAACCCGGGAACCCGAGGTCTACGGTCATGAGACGCTCGAAGACCTGAATGCTCGACTTCTGGCCCTGGCAAAGGAGTTGCGGGTTACCCTGGAATCCTTTCAATCCAACCACGAAGGGCAACTGATCGACCGGATTCATCAGGCCCGTCTCAGCAAGACGGCGGGAATCCTGATCAATCCGGGCGGCTTGACCCATACCAGTGTGGCGCTTCGAGATGCGCTGGTCGGGGTGGCTATTCCGACAGTGGAAGTGCATCTTTCCAACGTCCACGCTCGGGAATCTTTTCGCCATCACTCCTTTATCAGTCCCATAGCGCTCGGGCAGATCTGCGGTTTCGGTATCGCCGGCTACGAACTGGCCCTGCGCGGTCTCGTTCATCATCTGCGAAGCTAAGGGTTCGCGCCAGCCCCATGACCTCACCACGACTGCAAAAGGTTCACCGCCTGCTGAAAGATGCCGGTCTGGACGGTTTCCTGTTTATGAACCGGGCCAACCTCCGTTACCTGTGCGGTTTTACCGGCAGCTTCGGGGCGCTGCTGGTCACCCACCACAAGACTGTTTTTCTGACCGATTCCCGTTACACGACCCAGGCCCACCAAGAAGTTCGGGCGCAACAGATTATTGCGTACCGGTTGCCCGCGGAGGGCATCGTTGCTCAGGTTGAGGCGCTTGGCCTGCGGCGGATTGGTTTTGAGTCCGAAACCCTGACCTACGAACAGGTGCAGTGTTTGCGGAGCAGGAGCCCGGCTGTCTGCCAATGGATTGCCGAAACTGGTGGATTGCACACCCTGCGATCCGTCAAGGACGCTGATGAACTGGCCGCCATTGAAGGGGCCGCCTCCCTGGCGGCGGCGGCTTTTGAAGAAGTGCTGCACCGGCTGCGTCCCGGCTGCCGGGAGCGGGAGTTCGCTTTTGAACTGGAACTGGCCATGCGCCGCCGGGGAGCCGAGGAAAAAGCTTTTGACATTATCGTGGCCTCCGGCTGGCGCGGCGCCCTTCCCCATGGTATCGCTTCCGACAAACTTATCGCCCGGGGCGATCTGGTGACAATTGACTTCGGCTGTCGTTGGCAAGGGTACCATTCCGACGAGACGGTGACGGTGGCTGTCGGCGCCGTGGATCCCGAATTGCGCAGGGTCTACGATACGGTACTGGAAGCCCGCAATCGCGCTCTGGAGGGCATTCGACCCGGAGTTGCCCTGCGGGACATCGACGCTCTGGCCCGTGATTATATTGTCGCACAGGGCTACGGCGACTGTTTCGGTCACGGCCTCGGACACGGTTTGGGTCTGGAAGTGCATGAGAAACCGACCTTGTCATCACTTTCTGATGCCGTTGCCGAAGAAAATATGGTATTTACAGTCGAGCCGGGTATCTACCTGCCCGATCGGGGCGGCGTGCGGATCGAGGATCTGGTCTGTGTCACCGCCGAAGGCTGTCGGTGTCTGACCCGCCTGCCCAAAAATTTTCGAATTCTGCCAGCGTGATGAGCGGTCATCGTCTCCCATGACCTTGCAGGATGGAGAACGGCTTTCGAAACAGTACAGAGACTTGGACAGTCTGATTTTTCTTATGATGGCAAGGAGCGCAATCTGATGGACATCAAAGACATTAAAGTATTGGTCAAGATGGTGACGCAAACCGACATCACCGAATTTGAACTGGAAAACGGGGACCAAAAGCTGGTCATTCGGCGCGGTGCCACGCCGGTGCCGGTGGCCATTCCGGCCCCGGCAGCCAACCCGGTTCAACAGGCGCCAGTTCCTGCCGCCCCGACCCCGGCCGCCGCCCCGCAGCCCGCACCGGAAATGCCGGAAAAATTACCCGCCGAGGGTTTCGAGGAGATCCAGTCTCCCATCGTCGGTACCTTCTATCGGGCCCCCTCACCGGAAACGGAAAACTATGTCGAAGAAGGTTCCATCGTCGAAAAAGGGCAGATTCTCTGCATCATCGAGGCGATGAAGCTGATGAACGAAATAGAAGCCGAATTCAAATGCAGGGTTGTAAAGATTGTCAAGGAAAATGCCGAGGCCGTGGAATACGGTGAAGCGCTTTTTCTGGTCGAAGCCCTGTAAGCCGGTTTGTGGACCTTGTTGTTCGCCTAGACATTTGCCCGCCGCAGAACATCGATTTTCGGAGATATCCGTTTTATGTTTCATAAAATTTTGGTCGCCAACCGAGGCGAAATCGCCTTGCGCGTCATTCGCGCCTGCAAAGAACTGGGCATCCGCACTGTTGCCGTTCACTCCACGGTGGACAGCGAGTCGCTGCATGTCAAACTGGCCGACGAAAGCATCTGTATCGGCCCGGCTCCCAGCATCGACAGTTATCTGAACATAAAGGCCATTATCAGTGCGGCGGAGGTCACTGACGCCGACGGGATTCACCCGGGCTACGGATTTCTGGCCGAAAACGCCGAATTCGCGGAAATCTGCGCCAACTGCGGCATTACCTTTATCGGTCCTACCCCGGAAAACATGCGTTTGATGGGAGACAAAATTCGCGCACGCCAGACCGTTACCGAGGCTGGAGTGCCCATTCTGCCGGGGACCAAGGATGCGGTCAGTAGTATTGACCAGGCCAAGCAAGTCGCCGCCGAAATCGGTTACCCGGTCATTATCAAGGCCACCGCCGGCGGCGGTGGACGGGGCATGAAGGTAGTCCACTCGCCGGCCTCCTTGCCCAACGCCTTTGCCGCGGCCCGTTCCGAAGCCAAGGCCGGATTCGGCAACCCGGAGGTTTATATCGAGAAATTCTGCGAAAACCCCCGTCATGTGGAAATTCAGATTCTCGCCGACCAGCACGGCAACGTCATTCACCTTGGCGAGCGCGACTGTTCCATTCAACGGCGGCACCAGAAACTGCTCGAAGAGGCTCCCTGTCCGGTCCTGAGCCCCGAGTTGCGGGAAAAGATGGGTGCCTGCGCCGTGGCCGCGGCCAAGGCGGTGGGCTATTCCAGTGTCGGTACCATGGAATTTCTCCTTGATCGCCATCACAATTTCTACTTCATGGAGATGAATACCCGGGTACAGGTGGAGCACCCCGTTACCGAGATGGTTACCGGCATCGACATCATCAAGGAGCAGATCCGTTCCGCGGCCGGACTTAAATTGCGTTACGAACAGGCGGACATCGTGATTTCCGGTCACGCCATTGAATGCCGGATCAACGCCGAACATCCCTTCAAATTTACTCCTTCCCCAGGCAGGATCGACGGCTATCACCCCCCCGGCGGACTCGGTGTGCGGGTGGACAGCGCGGTTTATGACCAGTATACGGTGCTGCCCCATTACGATTCCATGGTCGCCAAACTGATCGTGCATGCTGACAATCGCGATGAGGCGATTCAGCGCATGGCCCGGGCCCTGGACGAGTACATCATCGGAGGGATTCGTACCACCATCATGCTTCACCAGCGGATCATGGGAAACAAGGAATTCCGCGAAGGCACTGTCGATACGTCGTTTATGGAAAAACTGGTGCTGTAACAGGTTGACCAGGTTTTTTCGTAGATTCGCAATAAATTTGCTGAAAATGTGCAAAGGGGGCGGGATGTGATCCTTCCCCCTTTGTTCCATTCATTTCCCGTGGCCTCGACAGGCTGGTGGCGGGCCAACGGGGAGTTCCTGCGCCCATGAGCCTGTGCATCGGCCACATAGATTACCTTAATTGTGCCCCCTTTTTTCACTACCTTAATCCGGCGGTAGACGGGCATACGATTGTTCGAGGGACTCCGGCGCGCCTCAACGCTCTGCTCGCCGAAGACCAAATCGACCTCTGTCCCGCCTCATCCTTCGAGTACGGTCGTCATGCCTCTCGCTACCTGCTTTTGCCCGGCCTCTCCATCAGTGCCGTCGGTCCGGTACACAGCGTACTGATCTTCAGCCAAAAACCCTTTCAAGAAGGGTTTTCGGAATCAGTCGCCATAACCGATGAATCGGCTTCCTCGGTAGCTCTGCTGCGGATTCTGCTGGGAGAAGCTGGAACGGGATCGGAAAGCAAGCTTTATATTCCGCAGGATTCCTCCGTAGAGCAGGTCATAAAAGCAGGTGGCAGCGGATTGTTGATCGGTAATCGGGATCTCAAGGCTGCAAAAGAGGGCATCGCTCCCCGGATTACCGATCTGGGCGCGCTCTGGCATGC
>PWVL01000118.1 GCA_003561875.1 Desulfuromonadales bacterium
TCTGACATGGAGGAGGCTGGCCCATGGACATTAACCGAACTCTGGCGGAGCTGAAAAAAGATCCCGAATTTTCCAAAAACGTCGGCATGGTGCTTATTCACAACGGTGTTGTGCGTGGCTGGTCGCGGGACGATGGCAGCGAGGTCTCTGCCGTGGAAGTCAAAGCCGACCACGGCCGGGTCGAAGCCCTGTGCCGTGAATACGAACAGAAACCCGGGATTTACAAGGTAGTGGCGCAGGCCTGCGAAGGCAAATTGTACCCGGGCGATGACCTGTTGTTCATTATCGTGGCCGGTGCTCTGCGGGAAGATGTCAAGCCGGTGCTGGCCGAACTTCTCGACCGGATTAAGGATGAGGCGGTAAGCAAAACCGAGGACACCCGCTGAATGAGGCCGGCATCAGCCTTGCGAAGCCCTGATTTTCACCTTGACTTCTGTTTTGGCACCATGTATAAACTCTATTCGCTCGCGGGAAGATGTTCTTCACAGGGTGTCCGCAGCGGCACGCTTGACGATCATTCCCTCTTAGCTCAGTTGGTAGAGCATCTGACTGTTAATCAGATTGTCGCTGGTTCGAGCCCAGCAGAGGGAGCCATATAAAAAAAGGCCTCACAAGGAATTGTGGGGCCTTTTGCTTTTATCCGGAGCCACCTCTGATGTTGTCACCAAAGCATTCAAGGGCGGCAACGCGGCACGGCGGTTCCATGCACCCCAAGCCCTACAACCTGTTTTCCGAGCATCTCAAACAGCGCTTCGGCGGCCGGGTCCACAAGATCTCCGTCGACGCAGGCTTCAGCTGCCCCAATAGGGACGGCACCCGCAACCGGCCCGGATGCCTGTTCTGCGACCCCTACGGTTCCGGCTCGGCGGGCATCGAGAGCCATCTCTCCATCACCGGACAACTCCGGGCCGGCAAGGAGGTCATGCTACGCAAGTACAAGGCGCAGCGATTCCTCGCCTACTTCCAGCCCTTCTCCAACACTTACGCTCCCGTCGAAACACTGCGCGCCCGTTATGATGAGGCTCTGGCCGTCGACGGCGTCGTCGGCCTGGCGGTAGGAACCCGGCCCGACTGCCTGCCGCCGCCGGTGGTTGAGCTGTTGGGCGAGTACCACCGGCGCAGTTATTTCTGGCTGGAACTGGGGTTGCAAAGCATTCACGACCGTACCCTGAAGTGGCTCGGACGGGGTCACGATTACTCCACTTTTGTCGCAGCCTTTCAGCGGGCCAAGCAAGAGGGACTGCGGGTCTGCGTTCATCTGATCCTGGGCCTGCCCGGCGAAAGCCGGGAACAGATCCTGGACAGCGTCGAAGAAATGAATCGGCTGGGAGTGGACGGCGTCAAACTGCATCTGATGCATGTGCTCAAAGATACGGAACTGGGCAGGCTCTACGGGGCGGGCCAGGTCGGGATGCTGTCCCGCGATGCCTACATCCAGCTGGTGGCGGACGTGGTCGAACGACTGGCGCCGCAGATCCTGATCCACCGACTCACCGGAGACGGACCCCGGGACCGGTTGCTGGCGCCTCTCTGGTCCCTGAAAAAATGGGAGGTGCTCAACGCCATCGAGGGTGAATTGAGGACCAGGCAGAGCCGGCAGGGCAGTCGTCACCGTGGCTGAAAGAAATATTTTTGGTTTATCGGCTGCGAAGGGCGCAAAGACGGGGCGCCCCCCCGTACTTCACTGAAGGGAAAGGGTGCGGATTCAGAAACCGCGCGTTTCGCTGATCTCGGCGCCGGCCTGCAGGGACGGGTCTTCGGCGCTGCCCCAGGAAATCAGCAGCAGTGAAGCCCAGACAAGACTGAGGATAATCACGATGGCTTTAAACATGGGCGGCAAGTTACAGAAATCGCCGCTCAAAATCAAGGGGCGAATCCTCTTTAGTTGATTCCCCGAAGCACAGACGGAACTGTGCGTATACGCACTCAGGATTCCTGTGGACTGGGAGCTTCTGCCCGGATCTGGTCTCCCTCCCCCTTCCCTGTCGGCAAAAAATCGGCTATCCTTGGTGGCGACGTGGGAAAGTCCACATGGCAGGCTGCGGAACAAGCTTCGCGGCTCTATGGAACACACAGTGAACTGCCGTTGTTCACACTCCGTTTTCAACAGGGAGGTCGCATGAAAGGTTTATTGATCCGCTGGCTGATGTTGACCGTGGCGATTCTCGCCGCTGCCTACCTGCTGCCCGGCATCGAGGTCGCCGGCATCTTTTCGGCCTTTTTTGCGGCGGCCATCCTCGGCATTCTCAACGCACTGCTGCGACCGCTGCTGCTGCTGCTGACCCTGCCCCTCAACATTCTCACCCTGGGACTGTTCACCTTTGTCATCAACGCCCTGATGCTGATGATGGCCTCCGGCGTCATCGCCGGTTTTCATGTTGGTGGATTCTGGTACGCGGTGCTGGGTTCCCTGGTGATCGGCCTGATCAGCTGGCTGCTGACCTCCCTGATCAACGATCAGGGCAAAATGGAAGTGATCACCCTGCGGCAGCATCGGGGCCGCTGGCAGTAGCCTCTGAGTTTCGGAGACTTTCATGCCCCGCAAATTGAGCCTGGCCTATGCGGCCGGATCCCTAGCGGCCCTGGCGGCCTGCCTGTTGCTGTGGCTTCTCGGCCGCGAAGGCGTGACCGGCTGGATGGGTGTCTCCCTGCCGTGGGGGCTGGACGTCTACCGGCTTTATCCGCGCCTGACCTTCGGCGGACTCTGCGGCCTGTTGCTGGTGCTGCCCCTGGCTTCCGGTCATCTGTACCTGCGAAGCCTGCTTATAGCCCTGGCTCCCGCCGCCTACATTCTGCTGGTGTACTTTCCCCGCGCCGGCCGAGGGCTGCTCGGTGTGGCCTATGGCCCCCTCACGCCGCTGCTGGTGGGCCTGCTGTGCCTGCTCTGGGGCCTGGCGGCCGTCGCCTGGTATCGGCTGGTGCGAGGCTGAACCTTTTGCTGTTTCTTTTGACCCTTTCACCCTGTTACTGATCAAGGAGTTTTCTGTTGAAGCATTACGCCCTGACCCTCCTGACGCTTGTGTTTGTCGTTATCCTTGGTGGTTTTTTCTTTTTGCGGGACAAACAGGCCCCGAACCTGACCCTGACTCCGGAAAGCGGCCCCGTCTCCCTGCAGCGGGCTCCGGTGCTGGTTCTGGAAGATCCGGACACGGGTCTCAAGAACCTCCAGGTCACCGCCGTGCAGGGCGACCGAACCGTTGAATTGCTGCGCGCCGAGTTTCCCCGGGGAACAGCCGTGCAGCAACTGGATCTGGACCTGAGGCCTGCCGACCTGCAGGAAGGACCTTTTCGTCTGGAGATTCGAGCCAGCGACCATGCCCTGCTGGCGAACCGCCTGAACCGCTCTTTTGACCTGCAGTACGATCCGCGACCGCCGGTGATTTCGGTGCTGTCCCGGGCCCATAACCTCAACCAGGGGGGTGCTGGCTTGATACTGTACCGGGTCAACAAGGAAGTGGAACGCAGCGGTGTGGAGATCGGCGACCTGTTCTTCCCCGGCTATCTGCAGCAAGACGGTTTCTACGCCAGCCTGTTCACCTTTCCTTACAATATGCCCCAGGCCGAATTCACCCCCCGGCTGGTGGCCGTCGACCGGGCCGGCAACGAACGTCGCACGGGATTTTTCTATCACACCAACCCGCGCCCGCCCCGGCAGGACCGGATCAACATCAGCCAGGCATTCCTCGACAGCAAGATGCCGGAATTTCAGCACCTGTATCCGGACGCCGAGAACCTGCTGGAGGTTTTCCTGCGGGTGAACCGCGACTTGCGGGCGCAGAATCTGGCTACCGTAGCGGAAGTCAGTCGCCAGACAGCCTCCAGCCCCAGCTGGCAAGGAACTTTTCTGCGCCTGCCCAACTCCGCGACCCGGGCCGGATTCAATGAACAGCGGGATTTCTTTTTCGGTGGCAGAAAGATCGACCGACAGACCCATCTCGGCATCGATCTGGCTTCGGTGGCCAATGCACCGATTCCGGCCGCCAATCACGGCACCGTGGTGTTCGCCGACGATCTGGGCATCTACGGCAACTGCGTGATTATCGATCACGGCCTGGGCCTTCAATCCCTTTATTCTCATCTGAGCGCCATTGAGGTGGCGGTAGGGGACCGGTTGGAGCGGGGAGCCGTAA
>PWVL01000055.1 GCA_003561875.1 Desulfuromonadales bacterium
ACTCCTGAAGCAGGCATTCACCCCTATGACAAAGGCACCCAGGTACCCTTAACTGCTAACCCTGCAGCGGGTTGGGTATTCGACAAGTGGGTTATCAACGGCACGGAACACACGGATCAGCAAATTACCGTGACCATGGACGCAAATAAGATGGCTACCGCCTTTTTCAAGCCCGAGACAGCTGATCCACCGGTCGAAGAAATATTGCCCCCGAAGCTTGATGAAATGCTCATCATCGGCGGCCCGGGTTTTACCATCGACTACATCCGGGATTTCCGCGTAAAGGCAGGAGCCGCCATAGGTGCTGCTTTACAGATAGACCCCGAGAACCTCTTCTTATGGATGGGCGGCACGTTGTTCAACATCCGTTCCCAGGTATACGATGCTACTTTGGATATCACCTGGGTGCTAGACAACCTGGAAGGCTACTGGGACGAAGACGGCGACTGGGTAGAATGGGGTAAATTGGCCGTGGGCTCCAAGGATTTCACCGAGTCGATCCTTTTAGGAGAGATGACGGTGCTGCTGCTGGAAGATAGCGGTTATGAAGTGGAAGACAAAACCGACTTCGGCGGTACGTTCGCAGTTCGGGAAGCGCTTGCAACCGGAGAGATTGACATATACTGGGAGTACACTGGAACAGCCCTTTTAGTTTTTCTTGGGTACGAGGCGCCAATCACTGATCCCCAGGAATGCTACGAGGTAGTAAGAGTAGAAGATCTAGAAAATGAAATTGTGTGGCTGGATTATACGCCGTTTAACAGCACCTATACCGTAATGATGCGCCAGGAGGACGCTGAGGAGCTGGGAATTGAAACCATCAGCGACCTGGCAGAGATGATCAACGCCGGTGAAAGACCCATTGGTGATTGGGTATTCGCAACAGACAAAGAGTATGCGGAGCGTCCCGACGGTGTAGAGGGACTGCAAGAACTCTATGGTTTTGAATTTGACGGTGTGGAGGTCGTCACCGGGACTACCTATGCTGCCCTGAGGGACGGCGAGTTCCCGCTGTCCATGGGTTTTGCCACCGACGGCCGTATCGCCGCCTACGACCTGGTAAACCTGGTCGATGACCAGAGCTTCCACCCCGTTTACAACGCTGCCCCGACTGTTCGCCAGGATACCCTGGAAGAACATCCCGACATTGAACAAATACTGAACCAGTTATCGCCTTTACTGGACGAAGAAACCATGAGAAGCCTCAACGCCGAAGTAGACGTTGAAGGCAGGGAGCCTTTAGAAGTGGCGGAGGAGTTCCTGCTTGCAAACGATTTGCTAGAACAGTAGGATGGCGGTTTCAGGATGAGGGCTTAAAGGGGAGCCCACCTGGTGCATATTTCACTGGGCAAACTCCTGTAAGTCAACAGTAAGCAGGGGAGATTGCGTGATGGGATTGGTCTCCCCTGCTCCATCTGACCAGTGCAAAACCCGTGCCTCACCATGCAGCAAACAAAGATTTCCAGGCAGCCCCTTGGTGAACAACCTTCTCTGGAGGGTTGTCTTTTTTTCCTGTCACTCAGTGGCTTGTAATCGCAAGCGCAGTAATCTTCCTGGAGACCGCATCTGAATATGGCTTTGCGATATTCTGAAAACCTTTTTAATCTTTGTGTTTCCATGCTTTAATGAGTACCATACCAGCATGGAAAAGTCTAGGCAATTATTATCAATTTGGCGCTGTTTGTGATATTTTTTTGGGCTGAGCAGTCACACACCACCCTTTTTTCTTTCCGGCGGAAGTCTTCATATAAAATAATGAACTCTGTTTTACGTTTTCTATAGTTGTGGCTTCCTAACGGGGAGTCTATACCCTTGGCCCTGAGCTGGTACTCCCTACGGTTAGCATTAGGGTCACGATGTAGTTTGTTTCCCACACGGATACGGAACCTCTCACCCCTTCTGCCAGTTCCTCTGTCGATACCCCCAGCTGGTCCAACACCCTGTCTGCTTCATCTAAGTAAAGATCGGGATTAACAGTGGCGCTCAAAAAAACGGTCTCGGCCAAGTGAGCCCTGTTTGGGGGACACCGTAGGGAAAACATAATCGATTCTACCTCGCCGCTTTCAACACACACCCTTTCTACGCGGTATTGGCTGGCCTCCCCAAAACATCTCCAGTGTTAGTTAGATCTATGCTCATATGTTTTCCTTGATTAGAAGGTGTTCACCCTTTTCGCTTAGACACTGCTCCCAAAATAAAATATAACGGCTACTGCAAACTTAATACTTCTGATTGCTTTGGGCTATATTCTGGTAATTCAATATCGATGCTAATGCATCTTCTTAATCGCTTTCTAAAATGATAGGGACCCGTTTTAAAACGGGTCCCTATCCCTTGCCACACCTCGCCTTGCCGCGCCAGGCTTTGTAACTCTTCGCTGCAACAGGTTTGGTTAGGCTACACCATTCTTGATCATGGCTAGGTTTGTAGAGCTTTGGCAAGTGATTAGATTGTATATTAGCAAGTTTCTGATTATTTGTCAATCTTTAGAAAAATAGGCTTAAATTTTCGATGCTCATATTGCAAGAGCCAATTATACAGAGAAATCATTAGGTGCATAATCTAAGCGTCCTACCACTACTAAAACAAGAACTCCGTTGGTTACACTGGTTACGACGGTTACGACATTTATGATACAACATGCATGATTGTTGATCAGTTGTGTTTAAATAATCCAAAAATGCCCGCGAAAAGCTGAGGTCAACTTCATGTTTCATTAACGTCATTTCTTGGCCCATCGTGTTCGAGGATAGGCCGCTTCAATTAAGAAAACATGGGGCTTAGCGTTGACGCCAACTTGACGCCATTTTGACGCCCAAAAATGTGATATAGGGCGAACAGGTTGACATAATATGAGCCTGGATGGACAGTTCTCTTGCCCGGGGGAAATTTAAAAACCGCCCATTTTATCGATGTTCGTCAAGGGCGGCCTTGAAATATCGAGCTTCTTGTAAACCAGCAAATTTGGCGGGAAGAGGATTAGAAGTCCGTTGCTCTATCCACTGAGCTACGGGCACATGTGACATTATTATAAGCCTAAAATACCGATAAATCAAGACCTTGAAGCATCTGCCCCGCTGAATCATTCACGCTCATTAGGGATTGAATAAACGGAGCTTTACGTATATGTGGCAGACGGTCATATCACCCCGGCCGCAACCGTTCCTGTCCCTGCGCCGGCCGGCTGAACCGGCCCTATCTTGGCCCCATCGTACTGCTGCAGTTACTGCTTCAGCCCAGTTTCGGTACCACACTGCTAATGCCCGGGCCCTAAGTCCTGATGCCCGGGAAGATCCCCCGGGTGAGATTCTGCAGCCGTCCCACCATCACCAGGGCATCCCGCAGGAGGGCATATTCGTGGTTGGAAAGTTTGTCGGGATCGATGTAATTATCGGGCTGCTGGCCTTTTTTCCGCTTGGCCGCGGCATCCTTGATGCGAAAGAGCATTAACGTCTCATAGGCGATGGTGATGAACTCCACGTCTTTCGGGGCAAAATGGTTGCGCTTGCCCAGCTCTTCGATCCGCTCGAAGGTATTGGTGGCAAAAAGCCCTTCGCGCAGGGAGAAGGCCCGCATGCAGTCCACGATGATCACACAGGCCTGGGATTTTAAGTTAATCTTCCCGGCGTGTTCCCCGGAGCGCTCTGTCACGATCTTGCGGAAGAAGCTGAGGGGCACTTTTTTGTTCACGTTCGCTTCAATCAGGGAGCCGATCATCTGGTCCGCGTTGCGGAAATTCTTCGTGACGACATTGCGCAGCAGGAAGTAGAGGCTCTGGCTGCCGTAGACGTAGCGAAAATCCAGGAAAATGTTCATCATGAGGATGTTCTCGGGGTCCCAGCTCACCTTCCAGCCGTTAATGGTATCGCGCCACTCCTTGAAGCTGCGGCACCATTTCTCGTTGTTGGCCATCACGTAGCCGTCGCAGCGTTTAAAGCCGAACTCTTCCAGACCGGCGACGATCTTTTCCCCCAGGGTCAGGAAGTAGGTTTTTACGTCCTCCCGGCGCTCTTCTTTGACGTCTTCATAGACGATCCCGTTGTCCTGGTCGGTGCGGGTGAACTGCTCCTTGCGCCCGCCGCTGCCCATCTCGATGAAACAGTAACGGG
>PWVL01000222.1 GCA_003561875.1 Desulfuromonadales bacterium
AAACGGACGCCCATGGGGCGGCGGTTCTGGCCCTTGAGGATGGGACCAGCGCGCGTGACAGCCGGGCCGGTTTGGGGGCCGCATCGAGGCTGAGCATCACAGGCGGCCTGCGCTGCACCGATATGCGCCCCAAGTTTGATGAATCCAGATGGACAGCCGGGAGAATCACCCTGGAACTGGTTGCGGGTGAAGTCGAACTTGAAATTGCCCGGCAGGTATCTCATTCCTTTGCTCTCGAAATAACAACGCCTAACGGCGTTGCTGAAATGCGGCGCGCCTCGCAACATCGCATGGCGGCCCGAATCCAGGTCACCGGCCTGGAAAGCCGGAAGCTTGTACCACTTCTGGAACATCACCAGGTGCAGCAACATTTTCCGCTGCAGCTGCGGGACCGTAGTTTGGACAGCTTAAGCAGTACAGAGCGTCAGGCGCTGCTGGTCCACGCAACCAATGCCGCGGTCTCACTGGGGCTTGTTGACCTGGAACAAACCGGGGTCTTTGACCATCCAACAATGCAGTCCACCCTTGCGAGCATGACCGGAGGTCGGCGTTATGCCGAACTCGATCAGGCCGAACGCAACAGATTCGCCCCCGCACTTGCCGGCATGGCCCTTACCATGGGGCTGCTTGATCCCGAAAAAATTCAGATCTACGACCAGCCGGATGAGTTCACCCGCATCGAAGTGGATGCTGGAATGCTGAGGGTTTACAACCGGCACAGGGGCCGAAAACGCGCTGAAACTATCGAGGTCGGCGCCGGAATGGGTGCTGTTGTGGCCGGCCGCGAAGTGCCGACGATAGTCGGGGATTAGCCCCGTTACTCTGTTGATTTGCCCGGCACTGAGCTAACCGCGCCGGTAGTGGATATCGTTTTTAAAAAAAGAGGAGGGCGTTGATGAGAAGAACGGGAATGTTGCTATTGCTGGCGGTCGCATTGGTTTTTTCCGGCACTTTGCCCGTGCTGGCTCAGGAGGTGACGGAGCATCCCCTTATCCGCCCTTATCCCGGTTCGACCTTCGACAGCCGTCGCTCGGAGTATCGAAGCTTTGGCGAATACGATTTTATGGTCGGGACAGCGCCGAGGGATTATAAAACGGTGACCATTCGTGGCGAATATCGCCGACTCTACTACTTTCTGTTAACCGAAGATGGACGACCAAACACCAATGTGTCCCAGCTTGAGTACATGGAAAACTTCAAAGCGGCGGCGTTGGCGAGCAGCGGCGAGATCACATTTGAACACCGCGTTCACGGCTTGTATTTCACCCTTCCCCGGGATGATGGTGGTGTCACCTGGGCTCGCGTGCAAACAGCAGCCGGTGCCGGCCGCACCACGCTGACCATCGTTGACGAAAAACCCCTGGAAACCTCCCTGGAATTCGGGCCCAGTGAAATGAAAGCCGCCCTTGATGCCGATGGCAGGGTGGCACTGTACGGCATTCTGTTTGATATCAACAAGGCCACCCTGCAGCAGGCTTCGGACAAGCAGCTTCAGGATGTGCTCACCCTGCTCCTCGAGCATCCCGATCTCAGGATCGAAGTCCAGGGACATACCGACAGCGACGGCAGTGCCGCCCATAATCTTGAACTCTCCGATCGCCGCGCCGAGTCAGTGCTCAAGTATCTGACGCTGTTCGGCATCAACCCCGCCCGCCTTGAGTCCAAAGGCTATGGCGAGACCATGCCGGTAGCACCCAATGACACGGCTGAAAACAAGGCCAAAAACCGGCGCGTCGAACTGGTGCGGTTGGAGTAGCAGGCGTTCCGCTTTTCGTCCGGTTGGGTAGCGAACGGTAATGACCGTTGTTGCCGCATTGACACAGCCGGCCTCCAATCCGTAGGCGCCGGGGGCTCTGATGCGCCGGCACCGGGGGCAGGATTTCGCCGCTGGTCATCGGGTCATGACGGACATGGAGACGGCACTTCGTGAATATGGCTTGGAACAATCTGACTGCCCTGCCGGCGGATTAAATATGCCATTGGAAGGTCTTGACAGCAAAATGGAAGGGAGGCGACGGGCATGAAGGATTTCCAGATGGGGCAGGTTCTCGGGCTGCTGGGCAAGACGGCACCATTTCTCCTTTTTAGATTCATGATTTACATCGGCATTACCCTGGCCTACATCATCGGCGCCGGAGTGGGCGCCGCCATCGGTTACGGCCTGGGCATGATCGGAAACAATCCGGCCGGCTTCGGCATGTGGGGCGGGATAATCGGTTTCGGGGCGGTTGCCGCCGGGGTCTACCTTTTGCGTATATACCTGCTCTACCTGGTCAAGGCCGGCCACATCGCGGTGCTGGTCGAATTGATGGAGGGCAAGAAGTTGCCCGGCGGCCGCGGGCAGATCGACCATGCCCAGCAGGTGGTGCGGGAGCGTTTTGCCGAGTCGTCGGTGCTATTCGGAGTTGATCAACTGATCAAGGGGGTGCTGCGGGCCTTCAACCGCGTATTTTTCAATATTGCCTCCTTCCTGCCGGTTCCCGGTGCCAGGGGGGTGGTAAAGTTCATCAATTCGGTCATCAATCTCTCGCTGACCTATCTCGATGAGGTGATCCTGGCCTACAACATCCGTACTCGAACGGATAATCCCTGGGCTTCGAGCCGGACCGCCCTGATCCTCTATGCCCAGAATTACAAGGCCTTCCTCAGGAACGCCCTGTTTCTCACCTTCTTCATCTGGGCCCTGACTTTCCTGACTTTTCTGATCGTACTGGCGCCGGTAGCCGGTTTGGTGGCGCTGTTTCCCGGCACCGCCGGTCCCCTGACCCTGATCATTTCCCTGGTGGTGGCCTGGGGGGTAAAACAGGCTGTGATTGAACCGATCGGCATGACCGCTCTGATGCAGGTCTTCTTCAAGGTCACTGAAGGGCAGGAGGCCAATCCGGAGTGGGAGGCCAAGCTTGAAAACCTCACCGGCAAGTTCCGGGAGCTGAGCGAAAAGGCGTTGTCCTGGCAGAGCAAGCCGCAGCCGGCAAGCCCTCTGACGGAGACGGCCGGAGAGGCGGTCGTACCGGCACCGCCGATAGACGGGGGGGCGTAGCATCACTCAGTCTGACGAAAAGGGGACTGCCATGAAGAAATATCTGTTTTTAACAGGAATGTTTTTCGTGACAACGGTACTGATCATGGCCGACAAGGTCGGGCAGGCATGTGCAGAAACCGTTGTGGGGCCTCCTCAAAGCGACTCTTCAACTGCCCAGTTCACCCGCAATGAGCCACAATCCGCAATCGCCGCTCCACGCAGCCCGGGATTTGCGCTGACACCCGATTCCGAAACCACCGATAAACAGGAAACCCAGTCTGACATAAGGGGATCTCTCCCGGCACGCACGGAGCACGGGGTTGTCAAGGAAGAAGCGACAGCGCCCGCGACGCTTCCCGCAAGGCCTCTTCCGACAGAGAGGCCTCAGATCCCGGCCCAGCCAGAGACGCGGCCTCGTATGGTGCCCGGGCAGCTGACATCACCCGAAACAACCTTGGAACCGCACCGGCAACAACCACGGCTGATTGAGCCGTCCCGTACGCCGGCAGCAGGCACGCAAGCAGAGGTGCGGCATGAAGACTCCAGCCTACCCACCCCGCGGACCTGGTATGAGCAGTCGGAAACAATTTTGGAACGGCAGGATGCCACTCCATCAGCGGACTCTCGCCCTTGGCACCAGCAACAACCTCCCGGCGTGACAGACCCCCTGCCGGAAACCAAAGAACCTCGTTTCGGCGTGCCTGTGCCCCGTGAACCGGAAGCCGTCGTCGATAGAGCGAGAGATTTGCGACCGGTGCAACAGGAGACCCGCCTGCAAGAAGATTTCAGCGAGCAGCAGAGGATACGGATCCAGCAGCGACTCGAGGAGGTTGACCGCCGGATCAAAGCCGGTTTGAGAGGACAAGAGCATCGCAAACTGCAGATGCAACAGGAGCTGCAGCAGATTGCCGAGATTCAGGACAGTGCGCGACGGCGTCGTGCGATCACAGATTATCAGCAGCGTCACCGGACCTTCTACAACGAGGCGCTGCAGCGCGCCAACGTCAATCTCTCGGAGGTGGTGCAGGATCTGCGGCGTATCGCGCCGGAACTTCATTT
>PWVL01000041.1 GCA_003561875.1 Desulfuromonadales bacterium
ACACACCTCGTGCCCGCTGATTTCCTGGCCGCGGTGGAAAACCACCATCTTCCGCAGGAACATCACCGGATGCTGCTGGCCAACGTGCTGGCCCAGTCGGAAGCCTTGATGAAGGGCCGCGGGGAGGACGAAGCGCGTCGCGAGATGCACAAGGCCGGCCTGTCCGACGCCGAGACCGAGAGGCTTCTGCCGCACCGCCTGTTCCCCGGTAACAGACCCAGCAATACCCTGCTGTACCGCCGGCTGACTCCGCGCACTCTCGGTTCTCTCATCGCCCTGTACGAGCACAAGATCTTTGTCCAGGGGGTTGTTTGGGACGTCAACTCTTATGACCAGTGGGGCGTGGAGTTGGGCAAGCAGCTGGCCGGGAAAATCCTGCAGGAGCTGGAATCCCCCGGACCGGTGACCGGGCACGACGGCTCCACCAGCGGCCTGATGCGCTTTATTGCGGAGCAGTTGGAAGGATTGACGGAAAAATGAGCGGCATGCTGAATGTCCTGATTCTGGGGGAGAGTGAGGAGGAGGAACTGTCGCTGCAACACTGCCTGACCCGGGGCGGCTACCCGAGCCGCAGCCGCCGGGTCAATTCGGTGTCCGTTCTGCAACAGGCCCTGGACGAGGAAACCTGGGACCTGGTTCTTTCCAGCTACCGCCTGTCCTCCTTCACCGCCATCGACGCTCTGTACCTGTTGCAGAGAAGGGGGATGGATCTGCCTTTCATTCTTGTTGCCAACCCCATTGGCGAAGCAACCGTGGTTTCGTTGATGAAGGCCGGCGCCCATGATTATGTCCTATGGGACAACCTGGACCGCCTGGTGCCGGCCGTCGAACGGGAGATGCGGGAGGCCGTCCTGCGTCGTCAACGCCGCGAGGCACAGGAGACGCTGCAGGCCAGCGAGCGGCAGAATCGCGAACTGTCCCAGCAGTTCCGGGCGCTGCTGGACAATATTCCCGATTCCCTGACCCTGCTGGACGAGGATCTGCAGGTGGTGTGGTCCAACCTGGGGACTTCCCGGCTGCTGCATCGCGGCCTGAGCGACCTGTCGGGGCTCCATTGCAGCAGCCTGTGGCCCGATTGCAGCGCTCGGGACAAGAATTGCCCGGTTCGCAAATGTTTTGCCAGCTTTCAGGTGGAAAAGGCAGTGATTCGAACCGACAGCGACCGCAGCTGGGGAGTGCGCGCCTTTCCGGTTTCCGACGGTCAGGGCCGGGTGGTCAGCGTCATCAAAATGGCCAGCGACATCACCCTGCAGATTCAGATGCGGGAGGAGGCCAGCCGGGCCGGACAACTGGCCTCCCTGGGCGAACTGGCCGCCGGAGTGGCCCACGAGATCAACAATCCCATCAACGGCATCATTAATTATGCCCAGATTCTGGCCGATCAATTCGAAGATGGTGATTGCCGGGAGATGGTCAGGGAAATCATTGACGAGGGAGAGCGGGTCGCCAACATCGTCAAAAACCTTCTCGACTTCGCCAAGGCCCGTCCAGAGGTCAAGATGCCCGTGGCGGTGGAGGATATTCTGGCCGCCTCCCTGACCCTGACCAAATCCCAGTTGAGTCGGGACGGTATTCGGTTACTGGTGGACATAAGGGCTGATCTGCCGCCGGTGCTGGCCCATCTGCAGCAAATACAGCAGGTGGTGCTCAACATCATAAGCAATGCCCGCTACGCTCTGAACCAGAAATATTCAGGGTCTGATCCGCAAAAGAGCTTTCATATCGCATCGGAACTTTGTGTGTTGGGCGACCGGCGGTTTGTCCGTCTCTCCTTTACCGACCGGGGCGTCGGCATTCACCCGGAAATCCTGAGCAAAGTGATGGACCCCTTCTATTCGACCAAACCGAGCGGTTCCGGCACCGGTCTTGGTTTGAGCATCAGTCACGGAATCATCAAGGATCACGGTGGAGAGATCCGCCTGTTTAGCAAGCAGGGACACCACACTCGAGTAGTGATTGAATTGCCGGTGGCGGATGAAGGTCCGAGCGACTTGAAGAGGCGGGACGGATGACGCCCCATGTCAAGACTGGGCCCGGCGAGTTTTGAACCGTCTGCTGCAGTCCTTGCGGAATCCGGAAGAGTTTCATCCTTCCGTCACAAAAGAGGCCTTATGAAATCCACAATTCTGGTTATCGACGATGAAAAAAGCCTGCGTTTTACTTTCAGTCGGTTTCTGGCCGATGAAGGGTACGAGGTGGATACGGCCGCTGATTTTGACGAAGCCTGCCAATGCCTCGAAGGGCAATCCTACGATCTGGTCGTCAGTGACATTTTGATTGGCGAAAAAACCGGCATTGACGTACTGCGTTCCATCAAAGAACGGGACGCTCAGTGCCCGGTCATCATGGTAACCGGATACCCCAACATTGACACCGCCTCCGAGGCCCTGCGGCTCGGTGCTTTCGATTATATTTCCAAGCCTGTGGTGAAGAAGGATCTGCTGCAGGCGGTGCGCACGGCTCTAAAGTACCGGCGCATGGCCGAAGAGAATGAACGCAACCGGATCAATCTGGAGGCGGTGTTTCGCTGCGTGGGGGATGCCCTGGTCATCGTCGACCGGCAGGGTTTGATTCAGCGCATCAACGAGGCGGCGGAAAGGCTGCTGCGGCTTGATGTCGGAGTCCTGGGCCGCCCTTACGACCCCCTGCTCAGGAGCCGCTCGGAACGGTGCGTCGAACTGCTTCGCGAGGCTCTGCAGGAAGGCCGCCCGCAGCAGCGGGATCAAGTGGTTTGCGAAGCTCCGGAGGCGGTCCGGCAAATCCTTTCCCTGCGCAGCACGCCGCTGGTCGACGCCGCCGGCAAGGCGATCGGTGCGGTGCTGGTGGCCAGGGATGAAACCCGCCTGCACGCCCTGGAGCGGTCCCTCAGCAAGCGCCACCGTTACCACAAGATGATCGGCGCCAGCAAAAAAATGCAGGATCTGTACTGCCTGCTGGACGATCTCGCGGAGGTGCCGTCCACGGTGCTGATTACCGGCGAAAGCGGCACCGGCAAGGAACTGGTGGCGGAAGCCCTGCATAAATCCGGCGCCCGGCGCAACCAGCCGCTGGTCAAGGTCAACTGCGCGGCCCTCTCCGACACTCTGCTGGAGAGTGAACTCTTCGGCCACGTGCGGGGCTCCTTTACCGGCGCGGTCAAGGACCGGATCGGCCGCTTCCAGAAGGCCGACGGCGGCACCATTTTTCTTGACGAAATCGGAGATATCTCCCACAAGGTGCAGCTGCGCCTGTTGCGGGTGTTGCAGGAGCGGGAGATCGAGCGCATCGGCGAATCCATGCCGTTGAAGGTCGACATACGGATTATCGCCGCCACCAACCGCAATCTGGCCGAGATGGTTCGGCAGGGCACGTTTCGGGAAGATCTTTACTACCGGCTCAAGGTCATTACCATCGAGCTGCCCCCCCTGCGGGAGCGCAAGGAGGATCTGCCGCTGCTCACCGAGCATATGATCGAAAAGCTCAATGACAAAATGGGCAAAGAGATCGTCGGTGTGTCGACGGAGGTTGCGGACTTTTTTACTGCCTATCACTGGCCCGGCAACATCCGTGAACTGGAGCACGTCATGGAATACGCCTTCGTGCGCTGCCGCGAACCGGTAATCGTCCTTGACCACTTGCCCCGCGACCTGCCGGCCGGCGGGAGTCCGGCGGAACAGGGTGCCATTCACTCCGCTGAGGAAGATGAAGCCCGCAGCCTCTCCAGGGCGCTGGAAAAGACCGCCTGGAACAAGGCCAAGGCGGCGCGTCTGCTGGGAATCGACCGAAAAACCCTGTACCGCAAACTGGCCAAATACCGGATCGAAGACTGAGACCGGTCTGTTCGCTGGCGCCCTTGTTGCGCCGAAGGCGTGGTTGTTCACTGTTCGAACCAGAGTATGGTTTTGGACGACAGGGAATGGGCTACATGCTGACCGGGGTTTCGGCCCGGCTGGCGACAGTTGTTGAGAAAAGACAAGGCGTGTGGCGGAAGAGTTTTTTCCGCCACCCGTTCTTTTTGGAGCGCCTGCCGGATGCGGCGGCATCGGTGCGATGAGAGCAGTATGGGGGCAGCGGAGGCATGTGTGGCGTGCCCCATAAGTGTGGACGTTCCTGTTGTGGCGCGCCCCACTTTTTTTGTCACCAGAGGACTGTTCCCTGGAGAGATGGGAAACTCCCGGCGGTTTCCTTTGTTGTGCGGCAAAAACCCGTCAATAAATATAAGATCATGTAATTGCAGATCAAATTGTGCCGGGAGAAGTTTTGATGGGGTTGCGGCCTGGAGGATCAGGAAGATTGGTACGACTTTTGCCGTTGTTTCAGCTTGACAGGCGGCAGGAGCGCTTTTGTGCGGCTGATTTTGAGGAGGGTGTGGAAAGATGGGCAAGGATGCGAAGGAAGCCAACGGCAACCTGGAAAATTTTAAAATCTGCCCCCTGGTTCATCGGCCCCTGACCGAGTGTTACTGCCTCGACATGACCAGCCGCAATATCGACAAGGTGCTGCGGTACTGCAGTGGCGACTATGAACAGTGCGTGATCTACATGAAAAGCCGAACATGACGGCGGCATAGCGACAACAGGAGGCAACATGGCGGAGGCAATGGAGCGGGATTTTCTGGACCGGGACGAAGCCGATTACGGAAGTGAAGACACTCAGCGGGATAAATTTCTGACCTTTTTTCTGGCCAATGAAGAGTACGGTATCGCGATTCGGCATGTGATCGAAATCATCGGCATTCAGAAAATTACCGCCGTTCCCGACATGCCCGCCTTTATCAAGGGGGTGATCAATCTGCGGGGCAAAGTGATTCCGGTCATGGATGTGCGGGAGCGTTTCCGGTTGCCCGGCCAGACCTACGACGAGCGGACCTGCATCATCGTCGTCAACGTGGATGATCAGTCCACCGGCCTGATCGTGGACCGGGTCAGCGAGGTGGCGGATATTCCGGCGGACAAGGTCGAACCGGCTCCCGGCAGTCACAAGGATAGAACGACGAATTTTATCATGGGTCTCGGCAAAATGGGCGACCGGGTGAAGATTCTCCTCGACGTGCGGTGCCTGCTGGCTCTCTGAGATTAGCAGCTTGGATTGGAGTCGGTTCTGCCAGCCATTGAAAAATAGAACTTTGAGAAAGCCACGGATTTTTGTGGTTTCCCGATAATTTTTTCTGCCGGGCCCAGACCTCTCTTTTTGGCGACAGAGGGACGTTGGGCGTTACTTTAATCGTAGCGGGAGCAAACACTATGACTTTGGCCATTGATTACAGAATCAAACTCGCTCTGGCAATTCTTGTCCCGGTTCTCCTTTTTGCCGTTCAATCCTGGCAGTCGGTGTCCGGTAATTTTCGGGAGCGGGATATTCTGCAGGAAATGCAGGCGAATATTGTTTTTTTGAATTCGGTGTCGGGCTTTGTCCGGGAAATTCAGATTGAACGCGGGCTTTCAGGTCTGGCTTTGTCCGGAGGTGCAGAGCGGGAAACAGTGCTGGCCCAGCGTGCTCAGACCGACAGGGCCGGTGAAAGCCTCAGGCGCCAGGCCATCTCGGCTCGTATCACCTCCAACGCCGAACAGGTTGTCAGTAGCTTGATCGGCAGTGTGAGTCATGCTCGAAACGGTTTTGATGCCGGCGGGGAACCTGCGGCAGTGATTTCCGCCTATACGGGAATTATCCGCGACTCTCTGCGTTTGGCCGGGGAGGCAGCGGACGCTCGAACATCGCGGGGCCTGGGCAAACGCATGAGCAGTCTGCTTCTCTTGGAAGAAGGTCGGGAAAATTCCGGTCTGCTCAGAGCTAACCTCAGCCGAAGCATTTCCGAACCGGATTCCCTCGACCAGGAAGGGCTGCTGCTTCTGGCGCAATTGCTCACCGGTGTAGAGGCCAACTTGGGAAGTCCCGCTCTGGCGTTGGGCGGTCAGGCCGCTACGGTCCTTGAAGAGACCCGTCACAACGCCAATTGGCAGGAAATCAGGGCCATGACCGAGGCTTTGATCGGCGGGACTCGGGAGTCTGCCCTGACGGGTCGTCAAACTTTCGACCTGGTGACGCGCTACGTAGACGAAATCGGCCGGGTTATCGCTCTGGAGCAGGAGGCGATTTCCAGCCGTGTCGGTGGTTTTGTTCAAGCCAGTAACCGTGCCATGATGACGACCATGGTTTTGCTCAGCCTGGCTTTGATCACTTCAATTATTCTAGGGCTTTTTGTTATGCGCGGGATCGGTATTTCCCTGCGGCGCATGCGCGATGTCTGCCATGAGATGGCCGCCGGCGATCTGTCACAACGGCTCGAAGTCTTCTGTAAAGATGAGATTGGCCAATTGTGTATCGATATGAACGCCATGGCCGATGGCCTGGACAAAAAAGTCCAGTTGGCGGAGAAGGTTGCCAACGGCGATCTGACTGTTTCTGTAGATCTGACTTCCGACAAGGATGTGCTGGGGCGCGCCCTGCGCACGATGGTGGAGCGTCTTAACGATCTGCTGGGTCAGGTGCGGTCGGCCAGCGAGCAGATCGGCAGCGGTTCGACCCAGATCGCCGATTCGGCCCAGACCCTCTCCCAGGGAGCCACGGAGTCAGCGGCTTCGCTGGAAGAGATCACAGCTTCCATGACCCAGATGGCGTCCCAGACCCGGCTCAACGCCGACAACGCCGGGCAGGCAGATTCCCTCTCCAAGGAGGCCCAGAACGCGGCGGCCCACGGCAGCAGAATGATGACCGACCTGGTGGAGGCGATGGCGGACATCAACCGCTCCGGCGAGGACATCTCCAAGATTATCAGGGTCATCGACGAGATTGCCTTTCAGACCAATCTTCTGGCTCTCAACGCGGCGGTGGAAGCGGCCCGGGCCGGGCAGCACGGCAAAGGCTTTGCGGTGGTGGCCGAAGAGGTGCGGAACCTGGCCGGACGCAGCGCCAAGGCGGCCAAGGAGACGGCGGAGCTGATCGAGAATTCAACGGACAAGACCCGCCACGGCAACGAGATCGTGGAGAAGACCGAAACGGCGCTCAAGGGGATTGTGGCCGGCACCACCAAGGTTTCCGACCTGGTGGCGGAAATTGCCGCGGCCAGCAATGAACAGTCCGAAGGCATCGGTCAGGTCACCACCGGCCTGGGTCAGATCGACCAGGTGACGCAACAGAACACCGCCAACGCCGAAGAGAGTGCAGCGGCGGCGGAAGAGCTGGCCAGTCAGGCGTCGCACCTGCAGTCCATGCTGGCCCAGTTCAAGCTCAAGGGGGGCGCGGCCCCGGTACGGGCCTCCGCAGCCAAGCTGCCTGCCCCGGCGCGGCCCTCGGCCCCGGCTTTGTCTTACCAGGAGCCGCCGGCGCAGCGCCGCTCAAATGATGCCGGGACGGCCGGCGTTGCGCATCCGAGCCAGGTGATCGCTTTGGACGACAAGGAGTTTGGTAAATACTGATCGGGGCTTCGGCCCGGCCGGAAACGGCTGTTAAGAAGAGATAGGGCGGGTGACGGAAGAGATTCTTCCGTCACCCGCTCTTGTTTGTGCGCAACAGAACTGGGTTCAGTCCGTTTCCGGACAGTGGCGTAGCGCGGTGACGCAAATGCCTGTTGCGCCCTGCTCCCAGAGCAGGTCGAAGTCCAGCAATTGCATACCGAAGGTGTTTTTGGGTGGGTTTTTGTGATAGAAGGCGGGGCGGGGGTCGCTGCTCAGAGTATCGATGATCAACTGGCGTAGACCTGGATGGCGCTGTTCCAGTTGCTGGCAGAGATGTTCGGCGGCGGGGTGAAAACGCACGGGAATCCGGCCGGCGGGCGATTCGACGGCGAAGCCGCCGCGGGCCGCAGGCAGAGTGTCGGCATAGGGCAGGTAGGGTTTGATGTCGATGACCGGCGTGCCGTCGAGGAGATCCAGGCCGCCGAGATGCAGCAGCATCCGGTCGCCGATCCGCTCGATGCCCCGTAAGGCCACCGCCGAAAGGCCGATGGGGTTTGGCCGAAAAGGGGAACGGGTGGCGAAGACGCCAAGGCGCTTGTTGCCACCTAAGCGCGGCGGCCGCACCGTCGCTGTCCATGTCCCACGCCGGTTGCCATGAAACAGGAACAGCAGCCAGAGGTGGGAAAAACCCTCGAGCCCGGTAAAGGCTTCGGGCCGGTTGTAGGGGGGATGCATCTCCAGGGTTCCGGTTGCCGTCGGCGCCTGGCCCGACTGCCGGGGGATACCGAATTTCTCCTTGTAGCAGGAGTGGACGGTGCCGATGATATGCAAGGGATCATTCATGCCGCCTGTTTACCACGAAAACACTCTCGATGCCAGCAGTAGATGATTGACTTTCCGGACGACAAAAAGCCCTGCTTTGAGACGCATTTCTGTGCTATTATAAAGGAAATTAATTTCACTTGGCCGCCCTGCAGAAGAGGCGGTCTTTAACGTCCCTGTCCGCGGAGGATTTACAATGCCTCATAAGCCCACTCCGGCTTCGTCAGATCTGTTTTCCGCCGCTGTCGCGCCTGTTCCTCTACTCGCTTGTTTTTTCTATCGGCAGCATTTGGAGCGAAATCGACAATTGCGACGTTGTCTGCAAGAGGCTCTGCAGCATAAGCGGCAGTTTGTGCTCATCGCGCCCGGCCCTGTGCAGAGGGGGGTGCGGGACGGACTGGCAGCGCCGGGAACCGATCTCGAAGCCTTGGAGTTGCGCGGAGAATTGCGCTTCGCCACCCCCGAAGGACTCGGTTTGCTGACCACCGAACCTGTCGATGCTGCCGCTGATTGTCTCGCGGCGCTGGTCCGCAGCGCATCGGCCCGGGGATTTGCAGGTCTGTCGGTTTACTGGGAGATGGCCGGGGCCATTCTGGAGAAGGATCTTCTCTGGTTCCGGGCATGTCTTGGCAAAGGTTCCGCCGCTTTTTCCGCCGGAAGCCTTGGTATTCTCTGCGGCTTCGATCGTACGCAGGTATCAAGCCGCCTTCTGTTGTCCCTGTTGCCCCTGTATCCCTATATATGCCACGAGGATTGGAACCTCCCCAATCCCTATGCCTTTGACGGGGCGGCCGGATGGGAAGGTGACCAGGCTGCGAGGGAGAGTAACGGTACGCGCCACGAGAAACAGAGCCGTCGACCGCATTGCCGGCAACAAATACTGGATGCGATCATGGCCGATGCTCCCATAGGTTTGTGGGTGCTTGACAAGGAACATCGGATGGTTTTTACCAATCAGAATTTTTGTCGCGCCACCGGCATCGATGAAGGGCAGTTTTTGCGGGCCCCTCATTACTCCAGGGTGATGGAACCCGGGGATGCCATTGACTGCATGCTTTCCGATGCCAGAGCTTTTGCCGCCGACGGACCGGTGGAGGCGGAAGAGACCATTCGATCACCGGACGGCCGCCCTCACATCTATCGGGTGGTCAAGACCCGCCTGGTGGATGAGCGTTCCAAGTTCGAGGGCTTATTGGGAGTGGCTGTCGATATCACCAAACAGAAAGTTGTCGAGCAACGCTTGCGCTACAGAGAGGCCCGCTTTCGGGATGTTGCCCTGAGCATCGCGGGTTTTATCTGGGAGATCGACCGGCAGGGAAGCTTTACCTATTGTTCGAACAAGATTGAAAAGATGCTGGGTTTTGCGGTCGCGGACATCGTGGGACGCTGCTGTTTCGAGCTGTTTCCGGAAACGGAGGGACAGCGCCTGGAACGGCTTTTCGCCGGGGCGGCCCGTTTTCGCAAGGGGTTTCGCAATCTGCAGACCTGGGTGTTGGACGCCCGGGGCCGGCGGCGTTGGCTACGCATCAGCGGCTTGCCGATTCTTGACCGGGAGGGTGCTTGCCAGGGCTTTCGGGGCATAACCGAGGATATCACTGCCCGCAAGCAGGCCGAAGCCGACATGCAGCGGGCGCTGGCCAGAGCGGAGCGGGCCAGGTATCAGGTCGACAACATCATCAATTCCACCGCAGATGGATTGATCGTCACCGGCCCGGTGCGGCACCGGATTCTGGTGATGAACGATGCGGCCCGGGAATGGCTCGCGACCGATGGATCGAACCCCATTGGCCTTTTACTTGCCGAGCTGCTGCCGGGCAGTGCCGTACAGCAACAGGTTCAGGCGGTTTACAGTGCCCAGAAGCCGGCGTTTTTACAGACCGATTTTCCTCTGCAAGGGACTTGGACGGGGGGCGAGCGTCGGCGTATCCTGCAGGCCCGAACGTCGCTGATGCGCAATAAACAGGGTCGGGTAAGCGGTGCTATCACCACGCTCAGGGATGTCACCGGGGAACGGGAACTTGATCGCATGAAGGCTGAGTTCATGTCCATGGCCGCCCATGAGTTACGCACTCCGCTGACGGCGATTCTTGGCTATGCGGAGTTGTGCATGAACCCGCAGGAATTCGGCGGTTTCAGCGCCGAACAACAGAAGGAGTTTATCGGCGAAATCTACCAGAAGGCCGAGGAACTGGCCCGACGGGTCAATGAATTACTTGACATCAGTCGTCTGGAAACGGGTCGACCCCTGTCCCTCGACAAGGAAACCGTTTCCCTGGCACATCTGCTGATCAGGCAACTGGAGCGTTTTCGTCTGCGGGCGCCGCAGCATCGCTTCGAGATCACGCTGACCGAGGATTTTCCTGTAGCAGTGACGGCGGACCGCAGCAAGCTGGAGCAGGTGCTGGAAAATCTTCTCGACAACGCGGTGAAATTCTCTCCTGCGGGCAGCCTTATCAGTCTGCACGGCAAGCGTGCGGGGGCCTGGTGTCAGGTGGCTCTGGTCGACCGGGGCATTGGGATGACCAGTGACCAGAGCGAGCGGGTTTTTGATAATTTTTACCGGGCCGATGCTTCCAACACCGCCGTCAAGGGACTGGGGATAGGAACCAGTATCGCCAAGAGAATCGTCGAGCAGCATGGCGGTTCGATCTGGCTCAAGAGCACCCCGGGGGTCGGCACTCGGGTGGTCTTTACCCTGCCGTTGGATGCACAGGAGCAAGAATTCTCCGCTTCCGGCAACAAATAGAAAAACGCCTTATGAGTTTCGGAAATAGACGGCTGGAATAGGCGCTTCGCTTGCGACAGGCCGCTGCAATTTATGCTACAGAGAATCCCCGGTCAGTGGGGGGGACATTGTGGCCAGAGAGTGGGGAGAAGGATGGGCGACAAGGAAAAAAACCGCAGAAAGATCGGCAGCATGTTTGATGCGGTGGCGCCCCGCTACGACCTGCTCAATTGTCTGCTGTCCCTGGGCATCGACCGCTACTGGCGGCGCTGCGCGGTGCGCTGGCTGGATCTGCCCGGGCAGGGGGTGGTGCTTGATGCCGCAAGCGGCACCGGAGACGTGGCCCTGGAAATCGCCCGTCGGGGGAGTTCTGAACTGCAGTTGGTCGCTTGTGATCTGTCTCCGGGGATGTTGCAGCGGGCCCGGCGCAAATTGCGGGACTCGCGTCACGGCGGCCGTATCTGCCTGCTGCTGGGCGACTGCGAGGCGTTGCCACTGAAAAGCGGTGTCTGTGCCGGAGCGGTCATCGCGTTTGGCATCCGCAACGTCAGTGACCGCCGTGCCGCCCTGCGGGAGTTTTGCCGGGTCCTCCAACGTGGAGCACCGCTGGTGGTGCTGGAGTTTTCCGAACCTCTCCGACCGCTGTTTCGTGCCTGTTATTTCTTCTATTTTCGACGCATCCTGCCTTTTTTCGGCGGTCTCCTGTCGGACGCCGACGCCTATCGCTACCTTCCCGATTCGGTGCATACATTTCCAGGTCGCGATGCATTCGAACAGATGCTCACCGAAGCCGGATTTTCCGAACCGGAACATCGTGATCTGAGCGCCGGTATCGTGACACTCTATCGTGCCCGAGTCCCCGGCGGAGACCTTGACTGAACCCCGGGAACAAAAGATTCCGCTCAGGGAGCAGCTTCCCGGGAGGTTCCGGTGAAAACCTCTCGCGGGTCGGTCACCATCTTGCCCGGCAGGCTGAAAACCCTGCGGAAAATACCCAGCACCTTGTTGGAAACCGACGTGACCGGAACCGGAACCACACGAGGTGCGAGCAGCGCGCCGGTGATTTCGAAGTGCGCCGTGATCAGCGCTTTGTCCTCGCCGGTCAGCAGCCAGCCGGCGACGGGAATGCGGGTGATTACTTTGTCTACCGTACCAAAGGGCTTGACGCCGAGCATCAAATCCAACTGTTCTTTTACCAGATCGACATCACCCACCAGAGACAGGTTCATGGCATTACTGGTGACCAGCAGGTTTTCCGTGGTCAGCTTCCCTTCGGCCAGTTCAAAATCTCCTTCCAGACTGGAAAAGGGCATGCCTTGGGACGCCATATCCGGCAGCTCCAGAGCAAAAAGCTGAGAAACGTTGAGCAGCGAAAAGACTTTGGCCAGAAACGGGAACTTGCGCAGCGCCCCGTCCCGAATCAGCAACCGGCATTCTCCTGTGGCCCTGGGCACAAAATCGTCCCCAAGAGGTCCGGCCAGGTGAAAGGAGACGTCCAGCGAACCGCTGAGAAGTTCCTGGTTGCGCAACAGCCAGACGGATTCGATCATGCTCAAATCCACCGCTGATAACTGGCCTTCAATGTCCAGCAGAGGCGGTAGCTCTTCCTTGCGTTGCAGGGTGACCTGCCCCCGGCCGGATCCTCCGCCGGTGGTGAAACGGATGGGACTGACGCGCAGCTGCCCCTTCTCCAGGGTGACGGTGGCTGTTCCCTGTTCAAAAGGCCATTGCCGGTAGCTGCCCTGCTCGGCCCGGCTATCGACGACGATGCGCAGTCGCTGTTCTGCGGGCGGTCGGTCGGAGCGTCGCGGTCCCTGCCAGAGGGCCAGCACCGTGTCGATAACGGCATGCTCTGCAGTCGCCGCCAGATGCAGGCGGGGTTTATCGCCCAGGGTCAGGCGGCCGTCGACGGCATAGCGGTTGCCATCATCAAGAGTCCCTCGCAGAGCATCAAAATCTACCTGTCTTTCGCTGAAGATCAAGCGGCCTTCGAGCTGGTGCAGATACGCGTCGGGGGCCGTGAATACGACCGCGTCGGCCGCCACTCTGTCGGCACTGAATTCGAGGGAAAGGCGCGGCGGAAAGCCCTTATCCAGCCGACCTGCCAAATGCACGGGCGCGTCGCCGAGTTGACCGCGCAGGTTCTGCCAGGTGGCGTGATCCTGCAACAGATCGATGGTACCGGAAAACCCCTGCAGGGGCGCACCGAGTATTTCGGCAAAGACGGCGCCGGCTTCCTTCAACTGCAGGGCACCCCGGCCTGTGGTCATCCCGTCGGGACGACTGCGCAGCTGGTAGCTGCCCCGGGCTGTTCCGTGAGGTTCAAAGCGTTGCAGGGTCGGCAACAGCAAAGGCAGTTTTTCCAGCAGGGTTTGATTTAATTCCAGGTCCAGGAGGTAATCGCCCGGTTTTGTGTGGGAATAATGACCCCGGGCGACAATTTTCAGCGGTCCGGCAGTCAGCGAGCCGTCGGTCAACAGCAGGGTGTCTTTATCGAGGCTTCCCTGCAGTCTGATGGCCGCTTCCATGCCGTCTGGTTTGGCCAGCCAGTGCCGGTAGTGCAGTTCGCCGGACTGAAGATCGGCCTGCAGGCTCCAGTCCGGCTGCTTTAATGGACCCTTGACACTCAGCTGCACCGGAATGGGTCCCGAGGCGGTAAGCCGATTCGCGACAGACTCTGGTAAAAGCGCGGGCAGTTTACCGGCGGCAAACTGCCCGGTTGCGTTAAAAAGGGACTGGGCATTTTCGTCGAAGGGATCGGTGAGACTGCCGGAAAATTGCAACGGAGTCTCCAGAATAAGGGCGTTGCCGTCACTGAGGAACAGCTGCTGCTCCTGCCAGCTGGCAGTGACCCGAAGGGCCTGCAGCGCGAGGTGGTCGCCCAGCGTCAGTTCGGCGTTACGCAGTTGCAGGCGGGCATCCTGCAGGGTCTGGTCCAGGGTCTTACGCCCGAATGCGGCGAATGGCCCGGCAAAACGGCTGTATTCAATACGTACCGTGCCTGCGGACGGAATCAGGGTCGATAGAGGAGTTTCCGCAAGTAATCCTGCCGGCAGCAGTCGGAAAAGCTCCGTCAGGGGCAGATCCGACGAGGATAGCCCCCCTTCAAACCAGGGGTCGTCCGTATCTCGTTGCAGGGAAAAGTGCCCTGCAAGCTGCAGCGCGTTCCAATGCAGGGCGAGTTTGTCAAAACGGTCCAGACGATCCTCGGCGGTCCAGATTCCGGCAAGCTTCAACCGTTCCAGGGCCGGCGGTGAGGCCAGGCCTGCCAATTCGAGCTGCAGCGGGTCGCCGATCAGGTCGGCACGAAAGGTGAGCCCCTCAACGGGGGAACCGGTCAGCGACAGGTCGGCGCTGAAGAGCCCCTGAGTGCCCTGGCAACGAGCGCTCTGGTAGTGAGCGCAAAGTGGTTCGGCTTCTATCTGCTCAAGGCGCACCTTCAGATCCAGCCACAGCCGGCGCCACTGGGCCGGATCGTCAGGGAACCGCAACCGGCCTTCGGCCAGGACTCGGGCATCCGGATTGTCGGCCAGTTGAAATTGCAGTTTAAGGCGCCCTTTGTCCGGGGTATAGATATCCTGTATCGCCAGCTCGATATGGGTCAGATCCAGTACAAGGGGTTGCTCCTGACAGCGCAGGTCGATCAGGCGCAGAGTCCCCCCGCGTAACCGCAGGGAATGTACCTGAACTGTCGAAAGAATGCGGCTTATCAACTCGACGGCCCGCAGGTCCCGAGCGTCCGGGGTGGCCGCGGCCGCCAGAGTGAAATGTGCCTGTGGCTGCAGCAGAACCACTTTGTCAAGACGGATCCGGCCAAAAAACAGTGGCCACAGACGGGCCTGAAGTGCCAGTCCATCAGCTTTCAGAAGCGGCTCGTCGTCGCTGCCGATGCGAATGTCGGTGAAGGCGAAGGCGGGACCTGGTGTCAACGCCAGACTGGCGGTTCCAATTC
>PWVL01000048.1 GCA_003561875.1 Desulfuromonadales bacterium
AACCCCACCACTTTACGGGTCAACGCGATGTTGTCCTCATAGGCCAGATGCGAACCATCGATCATCACCGAAGAAAAACCGGATTCGATGCAGGCCTGACAGAGTTCGAAGGAGTCGCCGTGATCGAGATGCAGGGCAATGGGAATCTGCGACCCGGCTTCGCGGGCCATGCGTACCGCCCCCATGGCCATGTAGCGGAGCATGGTTTCATTGGCGTAGCTGCGGGCGCCCTTGCTGACCTGCACGATAACCGGCGAAGCGGTCTCCACGCAGGCGCTTATGATCGCCTGCAGTTGCTCGAGGTTGTTAAAATTGTAAGCGGGAATGGCATAGCCACCGCGGACCGCTTTCTGAAACATGTCCCGCGTATTGACCAGCCCCAACTCCCGATAGTACCCCTGCCTGCCCATGAAAACCTCCCCCTTCTGTCAATTCTGCGGACCGTCCCGTCAGAAACGCCGCAATGCCCAGTCCCTCCTGGTGCACAAAAAAGTCGCAGCCGCAGACCGGCCCGACCTGCAGTTATTAATATCAGATCAATCGATTAAGTCCAGCCAAAACTCGCCTGCAAACAAACTGAAATGCCTTGAAAATGGGAACTTGCTTGTATATTATACGGAGCAGTTCGGTCGGTTCCCTCGACCGATAACGGTCGACGAAAACTGCTACCGAAAGGGACTGCCATGAACACAGACAAACAGGAAACGTACCTCAATGACTGGTTCTCCCAGGATGAAGCCGCAGAGACGATGCTGCCTTTGATCGGCCACCTCTACCGACGTCGCGGCATCAGCACCAACGTTTACGGACAGTCGCTGGTCAACAAGACCGTATTCGACATCCTTAATGCTCACGGCTTTGCCCAGCAGGTTCTGGGTAGCCCTCTGTCGATTATCGACACCCTGCCGATGCTGCAGGCCATCAGCCGCCTGGACCTGTCTCCTTGCCGTCTGGACATCGGCAAGTTGACCGTTAAATACCGCCAGAGCCGGGACTCTGAAACCATCGAGTCCTTTGTTAACCGGGAACTGGCTGCTGTAAACAGCGGCCGTGGCTCCCTGCTCAGCGAGCCGCGCGATGTGGTGCTTTACGGGTTCGGCCGCATCGGCCGCCTGCTCGCCCGGGTTCTGGTCGAGAAGACCGGCGGCGGCGACAAACTGCGGCTGCGGGCGATCGTGGTACGCAAAGGGACCGACGACGACCTGATGAAACGGACCAGCCTTCTGCAGCGTGATTCGGTTCACGGACCTTTCAATGGCGTACTTACCATCGACAAAGAAGAAAACGCGATTATCGCCAATGGCAACATGATTCGCCTGATTTACGCCAACGCGCCGGAAGACATCGACTACACCGCCTACGGTATCCAGGACGCTATTGTTCTCGACAATACCGGCCTGTGGCGGGATCGTGAGGGCCTCGGCAGACACCTCAAAGCCAAGGGAGTATCCAAAGTCATTCTCACCGCCCCGGGCAAGGGCGATATTCCCAATATCGTGTTCGGCATCAACGACGACAAGTACAAGAGTGACGAGACCATTTTTTCCGCTGCCAGCTGTACTACCAACGCCGTAGTTCCGGTGCTCAAAGCCGTCAACGACCGATTCGGCATTGAAAGCGGCCACCTTGAAACATGCCACTCCTATACCAACGACCAGAACCTTATCGACAACTATCACAAAAAAGAACGGCGGGGCCGCGCCGCCGCTCTCAACATGGTGATCACCGAGACCGGCGCCGCCAAGGCTTCGGCCAAGGCCCTTCCCGAATTGACGGGCAAGCTGACCGGCAATGCCATTCGGGTGCCGGTGGCCAACGTCTCCCTCGCCGTTCTCAACCTGAGCCTGAACCGGGAGACCAGCGTCGAGGAAATCAACAGCTACCTGCGGGACCTGGCGCTCCATTCACCCCTGCAGAACCAGATCGCTTTTGTCAATTCGCCGGAAATGGTCTCCAGTGACTTCATCGGCTCCCGCCATGCGAGCGTGGTGGACTCTCTGGCGACCATCGTCAACGGTAACCGCTGCGTTCTTTATGTCTGGTACGACAACGAGTTCGGCTATACCTGTCAGGTGGTTCGGCTGCTGCAGAAGATCGCCGGGATTGAACTGCCTGCCCTGCCCGCCTGACCGACGACGGGACATCTTTCGTAATCGGGCGGGAGGCGGGGTCACCCACGCCTCCCGCCATACCACCGTGGGTACGGTTCCGCACACAGCGGTTCACAAAACACTCTGGAAACGCCTGAGGTGGCTTGCGAGGGAAACCAACCCCAGCTTGTCGAAGTAAGATTTTCGGACCGCATCGTTGGTGTGGCCTCTTCGATGCCCCGCCTGAGACGGCGCTCCCTCCCCCGCTGGCTGCAGCGCCCCGGTTGAAAACTTCTGTCGATCTATTATCTTTTCCTATAAAGTGCCATATCGTGCCGGTGAAAACCCCACGGTGTGCGCATCTGGGCGTTCTGCCAAGGTCGTGCTTTCGATCCCGCCGGCTCTGGGTCATCGCCATGGGCGGAACGTCTCACCCATCAGGAAAGCAGGATGTCAATGAATTTTGGTGAGCGGTATCACGATGGTTGCGGTTTCGGTCTTCTGGCGCAAATCCATAATCGTCCGAGCCACAGTTTGGTGGAAGATGCAGTGCGGGCCTTGGCGCGACTGATGCACCGCGGCGCCATCGCCGCCGACGGCAAGACCGGCGACGGCAGTGGCCTGCTTTGTTCCATGCCGCAGGACTTTATGCGGCGGGTGGCGGCGGAAAGCGGCGTCTCCCTGCCGGAGCAGTTCGCCGTGGCGATGCTGTTTCTCACGAACGAGGAGCCGCAGCTGTCCGTGTTGCGGGAGGAGTGCGAAAAGAACGATCTGCAGGTTTTGCACGTGCGCGCCGTGCCCCTGGATACCGGGGCTCTCGGAGAGCGGGCCCTGACGCTGCTGCCGATCATCCGCCAGGCCTTCGTGGTGCCCGCCTCTCTGGTAGCCACCCGCCGCTTTGACGCGTTGCTCTATCTGACCCGCAAACAGGTGGAGCACCGCCTGGCGGCCGTGGAGGACTTTTACATCCCTTCCTTCTCCCGCAAGGTCGTGGCCTACAAGGGGCTGGTTCTGCCAACTCACCTGCGGGTCCTCTACCCGGATCTGGCGCAGGCGGATTTCGCCTGTTCCTTTTTGCTGTTCCACCAGCGCTTTTCCACCAACACCCTGCCCCGGTGGCGCCTGGCCCAACCATTCCGCACCCTGGCTCACAATGGCGAGATCAACTCCCTGCAAGCCAACCGCTTCCACGCCCAGCACAAGTTCAACGCCGCCAAAAGCCCGGTGTTTTCCGACGTGGAACTGGCGCGACTGCTGCCGCTTCTGGAAGAAAACGTCAGCGACAGTGCCAGCCTCGACAACATGTTCGAATTTCTACTCGCCAACGGTGTGGATTTTTTCAAGGCGGTGCGCGCCCTGATCCCGCCCCCGCGCCACAACGTCGCCCATATGGATCCCCACCTGCGCTCATTCTACGAATACATCTCCACCGCCTACGAGCCCTGGGACGGACCGGCTGCCATCAGCCTTACCGATGGCCGTTACGTCGGCTGCATCCTCGACCGCAACGGACTGCGGCCGGCCAAATACCTGATCACCACCGATGATCGACTGCTGGTGACCAGCGAATACGGAGTGCTCGATATCCCGCCCGAGCAGGTCCGGGAGCGGGGCCGCCTGCAAAGCGGCGAGATGATCGCGGCCGACCTGGAGAAAGGCCAGTTCTTCACCACCCAGGATATCGACCGTTACTTGATGAAGTCCCAGCCCTACAGCGACTGGCTGACGGCCCACACCTCCTACCTGCAGGAATTCATCGAACAGCAGTTCGACGATCTTACAGGGTACAAGTGCGCCGAACTGGAAACCTGCCAACGCTATTTTAACGTCACCCACGAGACGCTGGAGGTCTTCGTCCGATCCATGCTTGAAAGCGGCAGAGAACCCACCGGCTCCATGGGAGACGATACGCCGATGGCCGCATTCTCCCGCCAGACGCGAAATTTCAGCGACTTTTTCCGCCAGCGCTTCG
>PWVL01000064.1 GCA_003561875.1 Desulfuromonadales bacterium
GATAGAGGAAATGGACAGCCCCTGGCTGCCCGAAGGGCGAGGGCCAGGGATGGTCCGAGTCACAAGCAAGCCTGCAGATTGACGCCGCTACAGCGGAAAAGGGCCGTTTCCGGATGAAAACTAACTATAGCATGCTCTTCCTGACAGGCAAACAAGGGCTGACGGTTCCATGAAAAACCGCTTCTGCAAGGGTTTGTCTGCGGCGGATAATCGTTTGGCCGGAAAGAACAATTGCAGAAAAATGAAACGATGTGTTACTTTTTTTCGAAATGGTGCCCCGGGGTGCGAAGTGGCTGTTGTGACCTGCGAGACAAGAACACGGTCCCTTCGCCGGAACATGTGAGTAGCCCCGCGCTCTTGCCTGCGGGCACGGAAATCCTCAGGGATTCGAAGGTCTTTCTGTCAGGGAAGTCCAATTCCGCTGCCATGGGAAGGGTTGCAAATAGATCCGTAGTGTATCTGTATGACACTGAAGGGGGCGCTTGCAATTCCTCATAAATGTGGTTAAATTTGTGCGCCACCGATTCTGCGGGCAAATTAAGCACTTGCTTTTTGCCGGCGGTTGTGGCAACGATATTGCGAACGGCTAGAACGTCGGTTTATTTTCGGAAGGAGCGGGCCGGAATTGTCTGCCGGTGGAACACACGCGCTCGTACAGGGTTTTTGGGGTGAATGGCCGGGGGCGTGCCACGTGGGGTGCGATCCGGTGGGGATTTATCAGGTTCTGACCTTCCGAAATGTTCCAAGCAGGCCAACAGGAGGAAAGCACAGGCCATGCCCATTGACGGGCGAGGCGCGGCAGTTCCAACCGGGTAGGGGGTGTCCGCCTGCCGTAACTCCGGCGTATAAAGCGCCTTATGTCACGGGAGTCGTCGAGGGGGGGTGAGAGTGTTTTTCCGGCCGGTCGGTTTCATTGCACAAACCGCCTGCGGCAACGGTTATCAATCGCGTGGGGAGGGCGCTGAATCGGTTGCGGCACGGCGGAATGGGCAAAGCGGACACGGTCTTTTCCGATGGGTCTGTCAATGTGGTGTACTAGGAGCGCTGTATTCAATCAACAACAGTATGGGAGGAAAGACAGATGGCTTTTCAGTTAACAGCACCAACCCTTATCCTGATCATGTCGATGTGGGTGCCCGTGGCCATAATGTTCCTTGGACACGGTGACGCCAAGCAAACCGGCGCAGTAACGGCTTTCGTAGGTGGTTGTGTTATCGTCAGCGCATTTCTGCACGGCCTGTTCGGTGCCGGTGCGGTTGGCGCGTTGCTTTTTTCCCACGGTCTGCTTTACGCCGTGGTGGGCTATGCTTTTATGGCCGGCCTCGAAGACCTTAAAGGCGTTGGCAACGTCAGTCTGGTAGCCTGCATCATTTCCTTTTTCTTCATCATCTGGTTCAGCAGAGCCGGTGCCAACTACTTTGCCCTGTGCGCAGCGGGTTATGTGGTTTTGACCGCGGAAGTGACCATGGTTACCTACGGCAAGCTCGGCGCCAAGGTGCTCGCTTGGTCGCTGATCATCTGGGCCTTTATCGGCCTGATGATCCCTGCTTTTGCAGATCCTTCTTTTGCCGGCCTGCTCTGGGGCATGCCTTTCTAAAAGGCTTACGGATTCGGCGGATCATTCCGCACACAAAAGGGAGTCGGCATTGGCGTCGACTCCCTTTTTTTATTCAATCGTGGTGTCATTGCAGCTGTCGGGCCGGCAACGCCTTCGGCTTTACAAGCGAATAATGCTTGCGGCCCAGGTGAACCCGGCGCCAAAGGCCACCAGGCCGACCAGGGAGCCTTCCCCGATGATACCGTTTTCGCGGGCTTCGTCCAGGGCGATGGGAATCGAGGCCGCCGAAGTGTTGCCAAAACGGTCGACATTGACGTAAGTCTGTTTTTCAGTCAGCTTCAGGCGCTTGGCCAGTGCCTCGATGATGCGCAGGTTGGCTTGATGGGAAATCACCAGGTCGAGGTCCTCACTGGACAGGTCGGCTTCCTTGAGGGCTTTCTTCATGGCGCGACTCATGGCGACCACGGCGTGGCGAAAAACCTCTTTGCCCTCCATGCGCAGGGTGTGAATCTTCTCCTGAACGTTTTCGGCTGTCGGCATGTTGATGCAGCCGCAACCGGCGTTGTACAGCAGGTTGCTGTAGGCGCCGTCGCTGCCGATGTGGGTGGAAAGAATCCCTCTTCCGTCCCGTGCCGGGCCGAGGACCACGGCCCCGGCGCCGTCCCCGAACAGTACGCAGGTGTTGCGATCCTGCCAATCCACCATGGAAGTGAGAATTTCGCCGCCGATCACCAGGGCGTGACGGTAGGATTGACTGCGCAGCAGGCCGTCGGCGATCTGCAGGGCATAGATGAATCCGGAACAGGCCGCGGAGACGTCGAAGGCGGCGGCGTTCCTGGCTCCCAGGTTCTCCTGAATAAAGCAGGCGGTGGCGGGAAACTTCATGTCGCCGGTCACCGTGGCCAGAACGATGAGGTCGAGATCTTCAGCCTTCAGACCGGCGTCGTCGATGGCCCGGCGCGCTGCTTCCGTGGCCAGTTCCGAAAGGGCGGCGCCCTTTTCGGCGATATGCCGCCGGCGAATGCCCGAGCGCTCGACAATCCACTGGTCGGACGTATCGACCATTTTTTCCAGATCGGCGTTGGTAAGAATCTTATCCGGGACGGCATGCCCGGTTCCGAGGATCATGTTCTGGCCCGTTTTAGTCATCCGACTCTCCTGACAAAGGCGTTAAAAAACGCATCAAAATACCATCATTGGGCCCAAGCCTCAAGGGTTCTGTGGGTTTTTTATGGTTCCGTGCAGTCTGTTTCGGAAGACGGAACAGAATCGGAATTCTTTTTCATGAAACCAAAGCTCTGCTGTAGCCTGGCGTCCATGGAGCGCAGATGCAGATCCCGCTGGGGAAAGGGGATCTCCACGCCGGCCCGGGCGAATTCCTGAACGATGGACGTCAGCAGGTCACTGCGGGTTGCCAGACGATGGGAAAGGCTGGGCACCCAGGCGCGCAGCTCAAAGTCGAGAGAGCTGTTGCCGAAGGCCTGAAAAATTACCGAGGGCGGCGGGTTTTCAAGGACGTTGGGATGTTTTTCGGCACAGCCCAGAAGAATGGACCGCACCTTCTCGACATCGCTGCCGTAGGCGACACCGACAGGTACAACAACTCGATTTCGTTCGTTGGAGAGGCTCCAGTTGGTTACCTTTTGCGACACCAGATCCGAATTGGGGACAATGATTTCCGATAGATCAAAGGTTTCCACGAGGGTGGAACGCAAACCGATATTGCGCACCACGGCCCAATTCTCACCAAGCACGATGACATCGCCCACCTTGATGGGACGTTCAAAAAGCAGAATCAGGCCGCTGACAAAATTATTGACGATGTTCTGCAAACCGAAACCGATACCGATACCGAAGGCTCCGGCCAGAATGACAAAATTCTGCAGAGTGACTCCCAGAAAACCCAGAGCCAGGATGAAGCCGGTGAGAATCAAGCAGTAATGGAGCAGCTTTTTGATGGAATCCCGAATCCCGCGATCGACGGCACTTCGCGGAAAAAACTCACTGTCCAGCAGGGCCCTGATCAACCATGAAAACCTGATCGACAGGTAAAACGCCGCCAGGGACAGCAGGATCATACCCAGGGTCAGGCGGGTATCGCCCAGGGTAATACCGAGCCGGTTCAGTGCCGACCAGACTTCCGCCGGAGAGTCAAAAACGCCCCAGGCCCAGATAAAAAGCAGATGCAGAAAGGCATAACTCCAAACAAGGATCTGGAAAAACAACTTCAACTGAGAGGTGAGTTCCGCACCGAACTGGACGAAGAAGGATTCCCGGCGAAAAAAAGGCTGGCCAAAAAAGTAATCCATTCCGCCGCGCCCCAGGCGAACGGCCATCACCGCAAAGAGTCCGAGAAAGACGGTTTTGGTGGAGGCGTCCAGCAGTCGTGACGACAGGGTGACGAAGCCACCAAGCTGGGCGATGAAAACCAGCAGCAAAATTACTGCTCCGAAGCGCAGGGCCAGGGGAAAACGATCATTGCTCCGACCGGAGGCGGCC
>PWVL01000067.1 GCA_003561875.1 Desulfuromonadales bacterium
AGGGGAACGTAAAACAGGAAAGCGGTTAAAGCGAGCAGCATGGAATGGCCAACCCTCCGCCAGAAAATGGAGCTGATCTCCACTCCCCGCATGTAGAGAGACTGCCCGAGATCACCCTGGATAAATCCCCCTGCCCAGCGCAGGTAGCGCACATGAATCGGATCATCTAAGCCCATTGATTCCCTGAGGGCTGCCACCGATTCTTCGGTGGCAGCTTGTCCCAGAACCGTTTGAGCCACATCGCCCGGCATGATCTCCACAAGAAAGAAGATCAGGACAGACATGGCAACCATGGTAAGAACCATAAAACCAAGACGCTTTAAAAAACGTTTCAGGAAATCCATTATCAATTACTCCTAATATGGTCTTTTGCTATTACTCGATTGTGGCGTATTTAAGCTGAACAAGCATGGTTGCCGGCTGCCGGTAATCCTGCACACTGGTGCTGGTTGCAACCAGGTAAGGCACCTGGAGATTGATAACCGTACCGCGTTCAACAAATACTTCCTGGAGTTGATCGTAATAGCCCTGGCGAACATCTGGATCCAGTTCACCCCGGATCTTTTCGATCAAATCGTCCACTTCAGGATCCGACATATGCGATTCATTCCAGGGGCCTTCAGAGTGGTAAGCCAGCATCAGCAGCATCGAGGGGTCAACTCGCACTCCCCAGCCTGTAATGGACATCGGTGCATTCATCCAGTGCTGCGCGAGGTAAATGTCCCTGGGGTAGCCCTGGAGATCAAGGTCGAACCCGGCAGGGGCAGCAAGCTCCTTCAAAGCCTGGGCAATTTCGGTCCCGTAGGGGTGGTCAGAGGCAAAGTATAACTCCACGGTAAGCCCGTCAGGATAACCCGCTTCAGCAAGCAGCTCTTTTGAACGTTCAATGTCTTGGCCGCGGAAGGGGATTTCCTTGTATTGAAGAAGGGCATTCACAATAGGAGTCTCGTTGTAGAAGATCCCCTCTCCCAGAACACCCTGACACGCTTGCGCAAGGAACTCAGGATCCATAGCGTATTTGAAAGCAAGCCGCACATTATTATCGTTAAAGGGCTCCCGATCGGCAGCCAAGGCGATAAACCTTGATTCCTGGTAAGGAGACAAAATGTTAAACCCGTCCATACCTTGAAGCCTATTCCCTATGATTGGAGATATCTGGAGAACAATGTCTACCTGTCCCGCTTCCAGCAGGGATATGCTGGAGTCGATATCGGGAACAAAATAGATCATCAGTTCATCTGCTTTAGGCAGTTCCGGATCCCAGTAATTTTCGTTTTTAACCAGCAGGGCTGACTCCTTGGGCACCATTTCTTCAAGTTTGAAAGCTCCGGTACCCATAGGGGCAGATTCACCCAGCATTTCGTAATCGTAACCGGAAGAGAGAATTGCGATATTATAGTCGGTGAATTGGTAGATAAAAGTGGGGAAAGCCTCTTCCAGGGTGATAACCACCGTATGGTCATCGGGGGTCTCTATATTCTCGATAATCATGAAATCCTGTGCTTTCAGATGCCCGATTCCGGGATCCTGGGTCCGTTCAAGCGTAAATTTAACATCTTCGGCGGTAAAATCGGACCCATCGTGGAAAGTAACGCCCTGGCGCAGTTTGAGGGTCCAAACCTTTCCGTCGGGGCTGTCCCATTCGGTAGCCAGTGCCGGTACCAGTTCACCGGTATTTGCGTCCATTTCAATGAGGTAGTCATAAATTGAGGCGTTAAGGCTGAAAGCCTGCCCGTCCCATAGTCCGGGGGTGATCAGGTTCGGAACCTGCTCCGCCACCCTGATAACCATTTTGTCTTCAGCTTCCTCCGCGCAACCGCTGAAAATAAGAGCGACCGCAATCAGAAAAAACATTGCTAAAATCAATGTTTTTTTCATATTTCCTCCTTTTAGAGTAGGTGGTGATGTAACCATAATTCTAAGTTAAACCATAAATTCCTTTTTGCGGCATTATTTATGAGGAATTCAGGCCGTAATTTCTGCAGCGTACTGTCATCGTCACCCACTTTCTGCCTTTAGCACCTTTACAAGCTTTATCATCAACATATACCAGATATTGCGTTGATTTCTTCAGGGTAACCTTATTATATATACCGTGCTTTATGGATAGTTAAACGATAACCACCATATTTAATCATTTTTGCAATCATATGCAATACCTTAGTAGTATAACATACCTGCCGGAAATTTTCCCCCGGGCTGCCTGTCATACAGGAATGGATGCTCTAATTTGCCTTCATCTTCAGCATGCGTGGATCACATTTTTCTTGACTATCGCATCCAATGGAACAAAGTATGGACTATCTATTATTCGGTATCTTTACTCCTGGGGTTGCATATCTCTTTAAAACCCGGTAGTTCTGCTCCGTATTCAGAGCCAAGCTTCCTGCAAAGCGCTTCTACTTCAGCTGCTATCGCAGCCCTGTCAAAACCGGTATCCGGGGCAATAAATATCCGCTCGTGCCTGGTAACGGCAAAGTTTTCCCGGTCGCTAAACAACTCTTCATATAGTTTTTCGCCCGGTCTTAAGCCGGTTATCTTAATCTTAATATCTTCATCCGGCTTTAAACCGGATAAAATAATCATATCCCGGGCCAGGTCCACGATCTTTACCGGTTCTCCCATATCAAGCACAAATATTTCTCCGCCCCTGCCCAGCGCCCCGGCCTGGATCACCAGCTGCACCGCTTCCGGGATAGTCATAAAGTAACGCTTCATCTCCGGGTGGGTAACCGTTACCGGCCCGCCCCTGGCAATCTGTTCCCGGAACAGCAGCACCACGCTGCCCTGGCTGCCCAGCACATTGCCGAAACGCACCGAACAGTAAACGCAGCTGTTGCAGTTCCTGGCTTTCTCCTGCAGGTAGATTTCCACCATCCGCTTGGTAGCGCCCATCACGCTGGTGGGGTTAACTGCCTTATCGGTCGATATGCCGACAAACCTTTTCACCCCGTTCAGGGAAGCAAGATCAATCAGGTTCTTACTACCCTCAATATTATTGCGGACCGCCTCTTCCCGGTTTACTTCCATCAGCGGCACATGCTTATGGGCCGCCGCATGAAAAACCACTTGCGGCCGGTGCTGCTGAAATACCTTTTCCAGCGCATCCCGCTCCTTGATATCGCAAATCACCGGACAGATATCAATCCTCGGAAAACTTTCCAACAGCTCCATATGCGTGTAAAAGATTCCGTTTTCATCGTGGTCAAGCAGCACCAGTTTTTCCGGGTTCAAACTGGCTATCTGCCGGCAAAGCTCAGAACCGATTGAGCCCCCGGCCCCGGTAACCATCACCGATAACCCGGTCAGGTATGCAGCAATGCCCAGCATATCCAGTTTAACCGGTGGGCGGCGCAGTAAATCTTCAATATCAACCTCTTTCAGGGTGCTGAAATTTACCTGCCCCTCCAGGATTTCATAAATCCCGGGCACGGTCTTTATCTGCACCTCCAGCCCTTCGCACAAACTGACAATTTCCTGCAGGGAACTATACGGGGCTGAAGGCATGGCGATAATCACGTCATTGATATCCCGTTCTTTAACAATATCAGGTAGCTCTTCCCTCGTTCCCAGCACAGGCAAGCCCTGAATTATTTGTTTTTTCTTCTCCGGATTATCGTCTATGAAACCCACCAGCTGCATAGCCAGCGAGGAACCGTGTTTTTTCAGCTCCCTGGCCACAAGCGTACCGGCCTCACCGGCCCCGATAAGCAGCACTTTTCGTTTTTTCCCCTTCCCTACCGGTTTGCTTAACCAACCCATGAGCAGCCTGATCGCCAGCCTTGAGCCGCCGATTAAAAAAAGCATGAGAAACCAGGTGATTATGTATGAGCTGCGGGGCAGCATTCCGGAATAAAGGCTGTAGAGGTAGATTCCGCCTGTACTTACAGATGTGGCTATTGCAATCAGGAACAGGTCATCGATACTGGTGTAGCGCCAGACCCTGCGGTAAAGGCCAAAAATATAAAAAATGGCCAGGCTGATTATCGCTGCCGGCAGCAGCAACCTGACCATGTTACCGAAAAAGCCTGGCGGAA
>PWVL01000111.1 GCA_003561875.1 Desulfuromonadales bacterium
AAAGTGTTTTATTTTTCAAAGGTTATGCCGTTTGGCACAGGTTTGCCCAACAAAAAAGTGAGGGAGAGGATCCATGGATATTCTTGCGTTAAATTGTGGCAGTTCGTCGGTTAAGTACCAGCTCTATAATTGGGACAAAAAAGAAGTCATCGCCAAGGGCGTGGTGGAAAGGGTCGGCATTGGCGAGTCGTTTATCGCTCACGAAGTACCGAATCGCCAGGTCTACAAAAACGCCCACGATTGCCCCGACCATATTGTCGCCATCGGTCTGATCATCAAGACCCTTCTCGACCCTGAAGTCGGTGTGGTCAAGACCATGAATCAAATTTCCGCTGTCGGTCATCGGGTGGTTCACGGCGGTGAAAAATTTGCCAGCTCGGTTCTCATCGACGATGCGGTGCTGGATGCCATCAAGGAAGTGCAGCATCTGGCACCTCTGCACAACCCGCCCAACATTATGGGTATCGAAGCGGCTCAGAAGGTGTTGCCCGAAGTTCCCCATGTGGCGATTTTCGATACCGCTTTTCATCAGACCATGCCCGAGGCGGCGTTCATCTATCCGCTACCCTACGAGTGGTACGAAAAGCACAGCGTGCGTCGCTACGGTTTTCACGGCACCTCACATTTGTATGTCTCCAAACGGGCCGCAGTACTTCTCGGCAAGGATTCCAAGGACTGCAACATCATCACCCTGCACATCGGCAACGGCGCGTCCCATTGTGCCATCAAGGGCGGCGTGTCTGTCGATACCAGCATGGGCCTCACACCCCTCGAAGGGGCTGTAATGGGGACTCGCTGTGGCGACATCGACCCGGCTATTCCCACCTTCATCATGGAGCGTGAGGGTTACAGCGCCAAGGAGATGGACGCCATCCTGAACAAGAAGTCAGGTTTGCTGGGCATTACCGGCAAGTACACCGATCGTCGCGATATAGGCGAGGGCCTCGATGCCGGAGACAAGCGCTGCAAACTGGCATTTGATATCGAAGCGTATCGCATCAAGAAATACATTGGCTCCTACATGGCGGTCCTCGGCAGGGTGGATGCTATTGTATTTACCGCCGGTGTCGGCGAAATGGGTTCGGAAATTCGTCAAGCCGCCCTGGAGGGGCTTGAGGCCCTGGGGGTTAAGGTCGACAAGGAAAAAAACCTCAAGACCCGCACCAAGATAGCCGAGGTGGAAATTTCCACTCCCGACTCACCGGTCAAGGTTTTTGTAATCCCCACCGATGAGGAACTGGTTTTTACCGAGGATGTGGTTGGAATTCTGGAAAAAACCTACCGTGATCATATGGCTTTCGACTACAGTTTCAAGTCGAAGGACTACGTTCGCAAGTAATCACGACTGGCGAAAAGTCCTGCAAAAATAAAAGGCCGGTGGAGAATCCACCGGCCTTTCGAGTTATTTATTCTGGTAGCTTGGTCGCTCAGCCTTGGGCCTGAACCGCGGTGATGGCCGTGACGCTGATAATGTCCTCTACCGAGCAGCCTCGGGAGAGATCGTTGACCGGCTTGCCAAGACCCTGAATGATGGGACCCACCGCTTCCGCTCCCGCCAGACGCTGCACCAGCTTGTAACCGATGTTGCCGGCATCCAGGTCGGGGAAGACCAGGGTGTTGGCTTTGCCGGCAACTTTGGAGTCGGGGGCTTTGCTGGCACCGACTTTGGGAACCAGGGCGGCATCGGCCTGCAGTTCACCGTCGATCTGCAGTTCGGGGGCCATTTCCCTGGCGAAGGCCAGAGCTTCAAGAACCTTGTCGGCATCCTCGTGCTTGGCGCTCCCCTTGGTGGAAAAAGAAAGCATGGCCACCCGCGCCTCAACGCCGAGAAAGCTCTTGCAGCTGCGGGCCGTTGCCACCGCGATTTCTGCCAGCGCGCGGGCGTCGGGGTTGGGATTGACGGCGCAGTCGGCAAACAGCATGGAGCCGTTTTCGCCGTATTCCGGCGTGTTGGTCACCATGATAAAGCAGGACGAGACGGTTTTCATGCCCGGCGCCGGGCCAATGACCTGAAACGCGGCACGCAGAACGTTGCCGGTGGTGTTGTAGGCTCCGGCCACGCAGCCACCCGCATCGCCCTTGCGAACCATCATGGCACCGAAAAACAGATTGTCGTCGGCGGTCAGCAACTTCAGCGCGTCTTCCCGGGAAAGACCTTTTTTCTTGCGGATCTCCACCAGTTCGTCCACATAGCTGTCGAGCTGGGGGGCGTTCTTTGGGTCTAGCAGGGTGACGCCGTCGAGAGAGACGTCGAGTTCCGCAGCCCTGGCTTGCAGAGCCTGGGGGTCGCCCAGCAGCACAACCCGGGCGAGGTTCTCCTTGGCGATGGGGCCGGCGGCCTGAATCATACGGTCGTCGTAGCCTTCCGGCAGTACGACGACTTGCGGATTCTGGCGAGCTTTTTCCTTGATCTGATCTACCAAATGCATTGCTTCCTCCTTGGTGGCAGCAGGGAATGAGTATTGTGCAGGCGGTACTTTTTATACGTCAAGGGGTACCGGGGGTCAACCTATTTTGACTTCTCTAATCAGGCTGCTTAATAACAATCCAGTGGCGTTTGACAACGGGTCAGCAAGAGAGTCGGGTTTTGAATTCTGCCTGTCAAAGCCTTGAAGAAGCTGTTGCCGCAACCTGCTCATGTGGTCGGTGGAAAATTGTTGCGTTTTTCGGAACGGAATGGCCCCCGGGGCAAAAAAACACAGGCAATGATTGCTGGAACCTCCGGCGCAAAGCCAGTATAATGCGGTGGTGATAAAGGCTGACTACTGGAGTTTTCCCCCCCGATGAAGAGTCAATGCCGGCACGATGCCGTTCTCGCAGGGTTTATCCTCTGCTCGCTGCTGTTTCATTTACTGCTGCTGTCCTTTTTGTCTGGTCGAAGCGTGACTGACGGCCCGCGGCAGGAGCCGATTGTGGTCGAAGTCCGCTCTTCGCAGACTCGGGACCGGGAACTCGATCTGCCGGTTCTTCCCGAGCCGCCGGCCCCGCGGGAGACGCCGGCAGAACGACTAGGTCCCAGTGACCAGTTGGTTCCGAAGGAGGTGGCGCCGCCGGGGGAGGCCCCCGAAGACCGTCAGCCGGTGGCTCCGGCACCGCCTCCTGTTCCAGCACCGCCGGCCGCAACGCCGGTTCCCGAACCGTCGCCTGCCCCCGAAGCCATTGACCTCGGACTGCCGCAGGATACCCTGGCCCGCCTGCAGGACGAGACAAGACGCCGGCAGCGGGACGACGTTGCCCCCGGTGACCAGGTCTGGCTCGATACGGAAAGGGATTTTCTGATTTCCTTTTTCGACCGTTTTCGGCGCAACATCTACAATGTCTGGAACTATCCGCCCCAGGCGATCACGGCCCGCGAGCAGGGAGTCGCTATGCTGAAAATCGTGATCAATCGCGACGGCAGCGTCGACGGGGTAGAGATTCTGAGAAGTTCCGGCTTCCCGACACTGGATCGGGAAGCGGTGGCAGCGGTCTATCGGGGAGCTTCTTACGGCGCGCTGCCAGCGGCCTATACCGAAGAAAATCTGGTGATCACGGCGTATTTTCAATACCGCTTGTCTCTCAGCGGCTTGCGCGGCGGGGACATCTTTGAGGCTCGGTAGGCCTTTTTCCAACCGGCCCGATAGGGCGCTGTCAGTTCAAAAACCTTCGATAAAGTCCTGGTAGTCTTCGTGACTCATGAGATCTTCCAACTCCGCAGGGACGGTTATCTTCAGACGCAGCAGCCAGCCGTCTTCGTAGGGAGACTGACAGAGCCAGTCGGGCGAGTCCTGCAAAGCATCATTGACCTCTAGGACTTCTCCGGACAAGGGTGCGTAGATCTCGAGCAACATCCTCAGTGACCGGGCTGTCGCCATGGTGTCGCCCAGTTCCAGCATGTCACCCTCCTCGGGAAGTTCGATTACGGTGATTTCTTCCAGGTCCTCCTGGAGATATTCCGTCACACCGACCGTGGCCGAGTCTCCCTCCACCTGCAGCCAGAGGTGGTCTTCCGTGTAAAGCAGGTCTTCCGCTACTTCCATTCCTTCCTCCAAGCCTC
>PWVL01000144.1 GCA_003561875.1 Desulfuromonadales bacterium
ACGAAAACCTTGCGCATCTGATTATTCGCCGGGCCATTGTCGAGGAGCAGATCGAGGGCCTGTCTCCCCTGGGGGTAATCGTTCTTTCCATAAGAGACCGCCTGAGCGTCGAGAACGGCTACCGCACGGTGGTCGAGGCGACGGTGGAACGGATGCGAGGACTCAATTCCGACAACTACAATCTTAATTTTGCGGTGGCTTTTCTGGAAGCCATCGCCAGCCGCAATGCTTTTGAGGGGGAACAGGTTCCGGAGTTGCTGGTCGACCGATACCAGCGGGCCGAGTCCTTCTATCGCCTTGCCTGGGATTGGGCCAATACCAGCAAGGGCCGGGCGGCTGTGCTGAGTCAGCACATGGGTTTTTCAACCTATATTACCCGGCGCCTCAGCAACCCGGAAGATCCCCTGCGCCAGATCGCCTTTTTTGCTTCCCTGCCGGCCCTGGCGGACCGTCAGATGGATCAGGCCATCGCTCTGTACACCGAACTCTCCGACCCGCGCGTCCGCACCGGCGGATACGTTCAGGCCGGATTTTATGAGCATGCCAATTACCTGGGCGCCATGCACCGACTCTGGGATTCCACCGCCAAGCTGGGTATCATGCTTTCCGGATATTACAAAGGGTCGCGGGGAACAACCGTTCACGGCCAGGCTTTCCCGGCCGAAAGCCCTCTGGTCAAATATTTGACCCTGTTTGAAACCCATGCTCGAAAAGACGTTGAGATCGTTCCGGACAACGCGTTTTTTCTGGCGGCCTTTGCCGCCGGCGAGCTGGCGGATCTGTACCGCCGCCTGGGCAACTACTCGGCTACCGCCCTGGTTGGCGACCTTGCTTTTGCTTATCAGCTGCAGGCTATCGAAATTTTTCCCATTGATATCGTTGGAATTCTGCAGCTGGCTCATCAGGCCAGCCAGGACGGCCGGGTGGAAGATTATTTCCACTACACCGGCAATATCGGTCGCGCCCTGGAGGGCCTTGCCGTCGCCAGCCTCGGTTCCGAGTCCCGCCAGGGAGCCCATGGCGTGTTTGTCGGCCATCTGTTCCGGGACATTCCCCAGGTGTTGAGGAACGCTTACGCCCTGCTCAACTCCATTCAGCATACGGACAGTACCGAGGAGGGCATGTATCGCAAGGTCCTGGCCATGAACCGTATCCTGCTGGTGCTTGAGGACAAGGCTTCGAACGAACTCATCGCCGGGATTCTAACGGGCCTGGGCCAGGCCGATTTCAGTCAGGGAGTGATCGCCCTGGATCCGCGCATAGGCCAGGAGTTGCCGGAGACGGAATTTGCCCGACTGCAGGGGATTCTCAGGGAAGTATCGACCTACGAATACGACAGGTTGCGCAACGAACTCTACGCTTCTTTGAGCAGTCCCATGCACAAAGTGCTGCGCAATCTCTACTACGGCAAGCCCTTCAGCGGGCACCAGTACAGCCGTCTTCTGGGCAGATCTTACTTCCGCTGATAAGGGAACGTTGCGAGTTTTGTCCTTGACAGCCGAAAAGCGATTTGGTATCAATACCGGGCTTTTGAGGCGTCACAAAAAACTCAAGGGCCCCGTCGCCAAGTGGTAAGGCAGAGGTCTGCAAAACCTCCATCACCAGTTCGAATCTGGTCGGGGCCTCCAATCATGTAAGCCGACAGTTGCGGAATGCCCGCGCATCAGGATTTAAATAGTTTTCCTGAGCCATAAGAACCCCCCCTCCATCCAAGGATCGAGTGGGGGTTTTTAGTTTCGAGAGGGCCGGGTTGACCTGCGCTTTGTTGAAGGACCGGCGCACTCAGGAAGTTTGTCCGGTCAGAAAACAAAAAGCCACACCAGGAGGTGATCCGCTTGAAGTGTTCGAGTTTCTTTAGTAAGGTTCTCAGAACACATCGTATTTGAAGCCTTTTCTGCTGATTCTGTTTTTGAAACTTTATTCTTCCCGAGGATAAATAAAATTCAGAATTTCGTTGATTTCATGTTTTCATTTCACCTCATCAGGTAGAGCTAGATATATTTAAAAAAGAATTTACATTGAATGGCGAATAATGACTAAATACGCATCACATATAAAAAAACCTGTCATAAATATTGTTCGCAAGGATGTGGCAAAGTTGCCGAACAATATTAGTGTCAAGGAAGCTTTGGACTATATCAGGGAAAAGGGACTCGGTGAAAGAATTATTTATTTTTATGTCGTGGATAAGGACGATTGTCTGATTGGCGTGTTGCCGACCCGTCGATTGCTTACCGCGCCGACAGAACAACAGATTTCCGAATTGATGATCTCCCGTGTTATAGCGGTCCCACAACAGGCAACGCTGCTTGAAACCTATGGGTATTTTTTGCAGCACAAGCTTTTGGCTTTTCCGGTGGTGGATGAACAGCGGCGCCTGCTGGGCGTGGTCGATATTACCATGTTTGCCGATGATTCCTTTGACGCAAGCGACCAGGAGAGTTTGGACAGAGCGTTCGAGATGATCGGTTTTCGCCTCATGCAGGTACGGGTGAATGCCTCGCCGCTCCACGCTTTTCGATTCCGGTTTCCATGGCTTTTTGCCACAATTGCCAGTGGAACGGTTTGCGCGCTGCTCGCCGGCCTGTACGTACTGATTTTGAGCAAGAGTTTGATAATGGCCTTTTTACTTACCCTGGCGCTGACGGACATTTCGACGGTTCTCATCAATTTCAGCCTGGCCAGGGTGCTGCTGTGAGAACCCCTGCTTTGAGGGAGTTCCGCCCCTTGAACTCGTGGGGCGGCAGGTACTGAATCAGGGGAAGCGAAGAGCCCTGCAGCGTCGTGCGCACTTTCTACGCGGGCAGGCAGAGTCAGGATCGAAACAGGGGGGCTGGAGAGAATAAATGAAGCCATTCAAGAACATACTTTATGTGGCTGAAGAGACGGCGGATCAGGCTTCGGCGATTGCGCGCGCCGCGCTACTGGCGGAGAAGAGTCAGGCAAGACTGACTGTCGCTGAAGTGATTTCTTCGGATCCTGCTGATTATTTTTCTGACAGGGAAAAATATTACAAGCAAAAATTGGAAATTTTGGTCAGGCCGTACCGGGATGGCCTGAACATTCAGGTTGGTATAATGACAGGAACGGTTTTTCTTGAAGTGATTCGTTCCGTACTGCGCAACGCGTATGACCTGGTGATCAAGCCGGTGGAAAACCTTGATTTCATAAGCCAATTATTCGGAAGCGTGGATATGCATCTGTTGCGCAAGTGCCCTTGCCCGGTATGGATGATGAAGTCTCCCGAAAAGCCGAAATACGAATGTGTGCTGGCGGCTGTTGACTTCGATCCATCACAGTCGGTTGCGGTAGAAAAGGATTTCAACAACGAAATTCTTGATCGGGCTTCTGCCCTCGCATTAACGGATGGAGCAGTCTTGCATCTTGTTCATGCCTGGGAAGCCTATGCCGAAAGAGCCATGCTGGTTCATGGCGACGTCTTGAGTGAGAGTGTCACCGCTCATGTTCAAAATCAGGCTTTGCGCCACCAAAAAGCCCTCTACTGGCTTGGGGAAAGGTTGTGTGATCGTATCGGCACCGCCGCCTACAAGCAGCTTTCGCCAAATTTTCATCTGCTTAAGGGGTCTGCAAAAAAAGTAATCCCACCCTTTGCCGCGGAATTACAGGCGGATCTTGTCGTTATGGGAACGGTGGCTCGATCAGGTATTCCCGGCCTGATTATCGGCAACACCGCGGAAACCATTCTCAACCAACTGGACTGTTCGGTTCTCGCCATTAAACCTCCAGGATTCAAGACGCCGGTAACCCTCGACTCGTGAAAACCGTTCTGTTGAGTCGGTCTTTCTGTTTCCTGCCCGGCATTATATACGCGGCGCCAAAAGTCCGCCTTACGGCGTTACGGCGTTTATCAGGCCCTCGACACACCCTGTGTAGGCCTTTGCCCCTGAAAAAACACCGGGTCTTGCAGGACGAAATTTTGTCTAGCTTTCTTATGAATTTCTGCGAAAGCATCATTTTTTGGTGAGAACAAGGGATAACTCTTTCCCGTGGCTGTTTTCAGGAAGGATTTTGCACC
>PWVL01000183.1 GCA_003561875.1 Desulfuromonadales bacterium
GTGCGGCGTACCGATGTACGCCTCCGCGCAACCCTTTGATTTCCTTGCCACAACGAAAAATTGCTCGTTTCCCATATGAAAACTGCGCTGTGTCCATCCGGAGTTTCCGGATGGACACTAACTAGGGTTAACTGGTTCGCGCCGGTCAGGCGGCGGGCTTGTCCGCGGCCTGAATGAGGTGTACGTCCTGTTGCGGGAACGGAATGGAGATGCCTTCCTTGTCGAAGCGGGTCTTGATCGTTTCCAGGGTATCAAAATAGGTCGGCCAGTAATCGCTGCCATTGACCCAGGGGCGGAAAGCGAAATTCAGGCTGCTGTCGGCCATTTCCAACAGCGCCACGACCGGAGCGGGATCTTTGAGAAAACGCTCCTCGGCGGCGATGATGTCGAGCAGAACCTGTTTCACCTTGCGAATGTCGTCACCGTAGCTGACACTGATCACCAGGTCCATGCGCCGGGTTCCCTTGGTGCTGTAATTGATGATGTTGCCGCCAAGCAGGGCGTTGTTGGGGACGATGACGGTTTTGTTGTCGGGAGTTTTCAGCTGGGTGCTGAAAATCTTTATTTCCTCGACGGTTCCGGCAATGCTGGCGCCTTCGATGAAGTCTCCGGTTTTGAAGGGTTTGAACAGAACCATCAGCACCCCGGCGGCGAAGTTGGCCAGAGAGCCCTGCAGGGCGAAACCGACAGCCAGGCCGGCGGCGCCGATGACCGCGATCATCGATGTGGTCTGAAAGCCGATCTGGTTGAGGGCGGCGATTACCACGAAAACTACCAGCGCGCCGTATGCCAGGTTGGCGCAGAAGCCGACCAGGGTTGGGTCGACCTGACGGGAGTTGAGTAACTTGCGCAGCAATCCGGTCAGCAGTTTGCTGACCCAGATCCCGATGACCAGAATGAGTATGGCACCGAGCAGGCGCAGACCGTACAGCGTTAACCATGCGTTGATTGTCGACATATTCATCGTGTCCTCCTGGAAAGAAAAAGAGTGTGCAGGGACAAAGGTCCTGCGGATGGCATGCAGCGCCCGGCTCACAAAAACCCTGCCATGGAAATTAAACAATAAAGACCCCCTTTAATGCAATGCCTGATGAAGTGATCTGCAATGGATTTCGGGCTGATGCGAAAGGATTTCATGAACTCCGTCCCTTCCCCCCGCCTGTACAGCGCCGCATTTCTCGCCATGGCGGCGGCCAATTTTTCCGCCGCGGCCAGTTTCGGAGTGTTTTTTCTGTTTCCCCTGCTGATCGAAAAATACGGCGGATCGAAGTTTGATATCGGCCTGATCATGGGCATCTTTGCCTTGGCGGCGACCTTCTGTCGCCCCTGGGTGGCGCAAGTCATCGACCGCCTCGGCCGAAAGCACAGCTACACCCTGGGGTCCCTGCTGCTGACTCTGCTTCCCTGGGTCTACCTCCTGCCGCCCCGGGATCTTGCCACGGTCTACCCGTTCCTGCTGCTTCTGCGCGTCGTGCACGGTGTCGGCCTGGCTTTCTGCTTTACCGCCTGTTTTACCTACGTGGCGGATATCGTCCCGGCTCAGCGCCTCAACGAGGGCATCGGCATGTTTGGAATTTCCGGGCTGATCGGTCTGGCGGTAGGACCCCTGGTGGGTGAACTGGCCCTGCATGGCTGGTCCGAAGCGGCCTTTTTTCTCTCTGCCAGCGCCCTGGCGGCCATCGGCCTGGTTTGCCACCTGCCCCTGCGGGAGACCCTGGTTCGAACCGACAAAGGTTTCCGAATGTCTTTTCTGGCGGTGTTGAAACAGCCCAAGATGATCCGGATCGGAATGCTTTCCATGCTTTTCGGGTTTGGTTTGGCGGGCTCGGGGAATTTTGTCGCGCCCTTTGCCGCCGAACGTCTGATCGCCCTGGCCTCCCTGTATTTTTTCTGCTACTCCAGCGCCGCGATTTTGATTCGCGTGCTGGGCGGACGGTTGACCGATCGCTTTGGCGAACGCCGCGTGCTGCCCTATGCCCTGCTCCTTACCGGTGCCGGGCTGTTGTTGCTGCCTCTGGTGCGGGGTCAATGGGACCTGGCCCTGATCGGTTTTGTGGGTGGTTGCGGGCACGGGATACTCTACCCGGCACTGAACTCCTGGGCGGTCCGTGACGAACCGCCGGTGATTCGGGGCAAGGTGACAGCCATCTATACCGGCGCTCTGGACGCCGGAAATTTCGGCGGCTCGCTGCTTCTTGGACTGATCGGGCAATGGCTGGGGCTGCCGGTGCTGTTTCTGGCCGCGGGAGGCGCCCTGTGGCTCGGCCTGCTGCTCCTCGGCCGGGACGCCGACGCTCCAGCACAGGCGCAACAAGGACGGTAAGGCTTGCGAAACGGCAGCGGAAGAGGGAACGGATCGGTGTTACCCGTCGAGTTTCGGTGATCACGCGGCGAGCCCCCGCTGGACATGGCGGGGTGATCTGGTCCATACTCCTGATCAAAAACCGGCTCATTTTCGATACCGGGCGGGTTGTCGATTTTGGTACACGTTCTGTTAAGAGCCTGCGCCGGCAAGCATTTAGTGTGTTGCCATCATAAACGAGCCATGAACGTTTACACCCTCGAATTTTTTGCTTCGGCAACATCCGTTGACCAGGTGGATTGTCCCAGGGAGGATAAGATAGCTCGATTCTGGGTGGTGGCCCGGGATCCTGACGGGGCCCTGCGCCGTGCTCATCACTATCTGGTGCAGCATGGCTGGCAGCCGGCGGATCTGGTGCTGCCGCCGGTCAGGGCTAAGAGACCGGAAGGCTGTGATGTGGAAGAACGGGCCGGTTACGAGGAGGCCTGCCGTCACGGAATCGCCATGGCGATGAAAGGGGCCTGATCGGGACTTGACCTTCCGAGGTCTGTTTTTGCGCGATCCCGCGGATCCCGAAGTAAAGGACTGCCGGAACCCGTTGTTATCATTGTATAAGGAGTTGTCATGGCGGCAAAATTGCTGGAAGGAAAGATGGTGGCCGAAGCGGTGCTGGCGGATGTGGCCGGCCGCGTCGCGGCATTGAAGAGCAAGGGCATTACCCCGGGGCTCGGCACCATTCTGGTCGGGGAGGACGGACCCAGTGTCAGTTATGTCAACAAAAAGCGGGAGACCTGTCGCTCAGTGGGCATCGCCTCCTTTCACCTGGAGATTCCTGCCAGCGCAAGCCAGGCTGATCTGCTGGCGGCGATTCGGGACTTTAACGAAAGTCCGGAAGTGGATGCCTATATCGTCCAGTACCCGCTGCCGAGGGGGTTTGATTTTAACGCGGCCCTGCTGCTGATGGATCCGGACAAGGACGCCGACGGACTGCACCCGGTTAACCTCGGCCGCCTGGTGCTGCAGGAGCCCGGACCAGTGCCCTGTACTCCGGCCGGCATTCGGGAGATGCTCAAACATTACGGGATTGCCGTGGAAGGTAGAGAAGTGGTGATTGTCGGTCGCGGCCCGACCCTCGGCCGGCCCCTGTCGCTGCTCATGACTCTCAAGCAACCTTTTGCCAATGCGGCGGTAACCGTGGTTCATTCCGGCATCTCCGATCTTGGCCGTTATACTCGGCGGGCCGACATTGTGATTGCCGCCGCCGGTTGTCCGGGCATCGTTCAGCCGGATATGGTCCGGCCCGGAGCGGTGGTGGTCAGTGGCGGTATCAGTTGGGAGGGACGCAGGCTGCTTCCCGACGTCGCCGAAGAGGTGGCCGAGGTGGCCGGCTGGATTACTCCCCGTCTCGGCGGTGTCGGCCCGACCACCGTCGCCATGTTGCTGCGCAACACCGTGCTGGCCGCCGAGAAGCGCTTGGCGGCCTGTTGAAAACAGCGTCGCCGCCTCCCGTCAACGCCTGAAGCATCCCTTTCATTCTGGCCGCCGCTTTTGCGTTTCGGCAAGGACACATCATCGGAAATGGGACCAATTGTGACGCTCCGGCGCGGATTGTGTCCGATTGTCCCGTTGGCGGAGCTTGAGAGAATCTTGTACTGGCACCAGATGTGACTGAATAACCGGGTGAAAATGGAAGTGTTTTGTGCCGGACGGGGCAAAAAGAATGTTTATGGCAAAGCCTTTGCATTATCAGGGTTGGAGCCGAACGGGTTCGGGAAGCCCGGCGCCGGAATTTGTTGAACAGGCGCCTTCAAATCCCTGACAGATTCGTTACGCATTCCGATATAGCCGAAGTTTTTGTCGTAACAGGTTTCCGGAGGGTTTTCATCATGGGGAGGTCCGTTGGAAAGCCGAAAAAATTTATCGTATCCTGCCGTATTGACGATCAGGAAATGGAATTACTGAAACGAGTCGCCGAACAGTCGGGAACCAACATCTCCAGTCTTCTGCGTCGCAGTCTGCACTGCCTGACCAAGGCCCGCAACTGATCTGCGGAATCCGGTCCGATGCGACCGGTTCCGCCTTGCTTTCCGCTTTGCCGGCCTCCCTTCGGGAGGCCTTTTTTCTTGTGCTTGCAGGGCTGTTTTGCTAACCTGTCTGACTTGATTTTCACCCATGCAGGCAATCCGGGAGCAGCGACATGGACTACAAGACAACCCTCAATCTGCCGGTGACCGATTTTCCCATGCGAGGCAACCTGCCGCAACGGGAACCGCAGATGCTCGATCAGTGGCGCAAGCAGGATCTTTACGGAAAACTGGAAGATGTGGGGCGCTCACGGCCCAACTTTACCCTTCACGACGGTCCTCCCTACGCCAACGGTCATATCCATATCGGGCACGCCCTGAACAAGATTCTCAAGGACGTGGTTCTGAAGAGTCGCCGCATGCAGGGCTTCTACGCCCCCTATGTGCCCGGATGGGACTGTCACGGGCTGCCCATCGAGTTGATGGTGGATAAAAAGCTCGGCAAGAAAAAGCGGGAGATGGACAAGGTGGCCATTCGCAAGGCCTGCCGCGAATATGCCAATGAATGGATCGGCATTCAGCGTCGGGAGTTTGAACGTCTCGGCGTGCTGGGCGAATGGGATCGGCCCTACCTCACCATGACCGAGCATTACGAGGCGACCATCGCCCGGGAACTGGCCCGTTTCGCCGAACGCGGCGGCCTTTACAAAGGCAAGAAGCCGATTCATTGGTGTGCGTCCTGCGTCACCGCCCTGGCCGAGGCGGAGGTGGAGTACGCCGACCATGCCTCGCCGTCAATTTTCGTCAAGTTTCCTTTTGCCGACACTCTGCCTCCGGAACTGGCGGAGCTGGCCGGCCGTCCTCTTTCTTTTGTCATCTGGACCACCACCCCCTGGACCATTCCGGCCAATCTGGCCATCTGCCTCAACCCGACACTTTCCTACGCGGTGGTTGACGTCGGAGGCGAATTGCTGGTGCTTGCCGAAGGGCTGGTGGAGAGCGTCATGGCGCAACTGGAGGCAACTTCTTTCCGGGTCGTTACCACCTTTGACCCACGGCTTTTTGAGGGCAAGGTCTGCCGCCATCCCTTTTATGCGCAGGATTCGCTGCTGATTCTCGGCGAACATGTCACCCTTGAAGCCGGAACCGGCTGCGTGCATACCGCGCCGGGTCACGGTCAGGAAGACTATCAGGCCGGACTGGCCTACGGACTGGAGATTTTCAATCCGGTGGACGACTACGGCCGCTACGTGGCCGATCTGGAATTTTTCGGCGGCATGAAGCTGGAGGAGGCCAACGAAGCGATCAACGCCAAGCTGGCGGAGGTCGGCGCCCTGCTCCAGATGAGCACTTTGTCGCACAGCTACCCCCACTGCTGGCGCTGCAAAAAGCCGGTGATTTTTCGAGCCACCGAACAATGGTTCGTGTCCATGGCCGCTAACGATCTGCGGGACCGGGCCCTGGAACACATCAACGACGTCCAGTGGATCCCCCGATGGGGACGGGAACGCATTTACGGCATGATCGAGAATCGCCCCGACTGGTGCATCAGCCGGCAGCGCAGCTGGGGGGTGCCCATCACCATCTTTTATTGCGCCGCCTGCCGCGAGGCGCTTATGGACGGCCGCATCATGCACCATGTGGCGGATCTCTTCGACGCCGCCGGCAGCGACATCTGGTTTGAAAAAGAGGCCTCCGAACTGGTGCCGGAGGGCACCCGGTGCCCCGCCTGCGGTGGTGTCGAACTGGTCAAGGAGACCGATATTCTGGATGTCTGGTTCGATTCGGGCGTATCCCATGCCGCGGTTCTGGAGCACCGGCCCTATCTGAACACTCCGGCGGAGCTCTACCTGGAGGGCAGCGATCAGCATCGCGGCTGGTTTCATTCCAGTCTGCTCGCTTCCGTCGGCACCCGCGGTGTGGCGCCCTACCGGGCGGTGCTGACCCACGGTTTTGTGGTGGATGGACAGGGCAAGAAGATGTCCAAGTCCATGGGCAACGTGATAGCGCCCGAAGAGGTGATCAAAAAATACGGCGCCGAAATACTGCGCCTGTGGGTGGCGGCTCAGGACTATCGGGACGACATTCGCATCAGCGAGACGATCCTGCAGCGGCTTTCCGACGCTTATCGGCGCATACGCAATACCGCCCGCTACATTCTCGGCAACCTCTTCGATTTCGACCCGGTTCGGGACTGTGTGGCGGATGACGGACTGCTGGAGATAGATTTCTGGGCCCTGGGTCAGTTGGAAATGCTCAGTCGGCGGGTCGAACAGGCCTACGGCGATTACGAGTTTCATGGCATCTACCACGCGGTGCACAACTTCTGCAGCATGGAGATGAGCGCTTTCTATCTCGACGTGCTCAAAGACCGGCTCTATGCTTCGGCTCCCCGCAGCCCGGAGCGGCGCAGCGCCCAGACCGCCATGTACCGGATTCTGGATGGCCTGACCCGTCTGATTGCACCGGTGCTGTCCTTTACCGCCGAAGAGATCTGGCAGTGCCTGCCCGGAAAACGCGAAGAGAGCGTTCATTTGGCCGGCTTTCCCCGCTTTGAACGAAGCTTTGAGGACAGTGCCCTGAACGAACGCTACCGATTGCTGCTGGCGGTTCGCTCCGATGTCAGCAAGGCTCTGGAACTGGCCCGCAACGACAAGCTCATCGGTCACTCCCTGGATGCCCGGGTGCTTCTGCAGGCCCCCCCGGGGCCGGTGGCCGAATTGCTTACGGCCTATGCGGGACAGCTGGCAACGCTGTTTATCGTTTCCCAGGCGGAAATCACCGGTGCCCTGGAAGATGGTCTGAAGGGTGAGGCTGTGCCAAGTCTCAGGATTCGCATAGAAAAGGCCCTTGGCGACAAGTGCGAACGGTGCTGGAACTATTCGCCCACCGTCGGCGAAGATTCGACTCACCCCGGTGCCTGCCAGCGCTGCCGGGAAGCCATGGCTGCTTCATGATGGGCCGACGTTTGCGCCGGGTGCTGCCCCTTGCCGGGCTGGTGGTGCTTTTCGACCAGCTCAGCAAGATTCATATCGACCGGACCTTTCAGCTCCACGAATCGCGGCCGGTGATAGAGAACTTTTTTCACCTGACCTATGTTCGCAATGAGGGGGCGGCTTTCGGGCTGTTTGCCGACAAGGCTTTTCGGGTGCCCTTTCTGGTCACCGTGGCGCTGCTGGCGGTGCTGGGAATTTTCTGGTATCTAAAGCAGTTGGAAGAGCAGCAGAAAGATCAGCAGGTCGGGCTCAGCCTGGTTCTCGGTGGGGCGGTGGGCAACCTTACGGATCGGCTGCGTCTCGGTGCGGTGATTGATTTTCTCGACCTGCACTGGCGGGGCTACCACTGGCCGGCTTTCAACGTTGCCGACATGGCCATCTGTGTCGGGGTCGGTCTGTTACTCTTCGGCATCTGGCGCAGCGAACGCAGGGCAGCAAAGCCCTGAGGCCGACGCTCTGAACCGTGCAGGCCGCTTCGGAAACATCTCCGGGGCGGTTTTTTTTCAGTGTCCGATCAGGGCCAGCAACCAGGCTCCCAGAATCAGGGCCGCGGCTCCCGACCCGGCGACCAGGTTCCGGCGGCGGGTCTGCCCTGCCGTTCCGGGCCACCATCTGCCGCTCAGCCAGCCCATGGGAAGTCCGGCGGCAAATCCCCACAGATGACCGCCGAGATCTGTTTGTTCGCCGCCGCTGCCGAGCAGTCCGAGCAGCGCCAGGGCGGCGATGAGCGGCAGGGGCCAGCGGCGCCTGAGGCTGACCTGATAATGTCGGGCGCTGCGCACGGCCAGCACCGCTACAGCGCCAAATACGGCGGTGGACAGTCCTACCGCCCGGTGTCCGTCCGGCTGCAGCAGGGCGTTGGCCAGGTTGCCCAGCAGGCCGCTCGCCAGTACCAGCAGCCAGCCTGGTCCGATGCCGACTTCCCGATTCAACCGGTCGATAAAAAAACCGCCGATGAGCAGGTTGCCGAACAGGTGGATGCCCCCCGTGTGCAGGGTCAAGGCGGTGGCCGCCCGCCACCACTCGCCGGCCCGAATGGCCGCGGCGTCGGCACTGCCCCGTGCCAGCCAGTCCACGGAGTGATGAAAAAAACCGGCGGCGTCGAGTTCGGTCAGGTTGTGAAAGATGCCCAAAAGCAGCAGCAGGCACCAAGTGCCCAGGCTGTTGCTGTGCAGGGCAACCGGCGTTAGCGCCGGCGGTGGCCAGTGGCAGTTTTCCTTTTCATAGTGGCGCAGCTCGTCGCTGGCGGCATTGATTTCCGTTTCCGGCACCAGAATCCGCCAACGGTCCTGTCGCCCTTCGAGGCGGTAGGCAATGCCCCGGGATTCAAGTACCAGAGCCCAGATACGGAACCGGCCGGGACTCAGGTCCGGGTTCGGGCAGGATGTCAGCCGAGTCGGATCAAGAGGCCTCCAGACTACTGGGTCCGGTTTTTCCGCCGAAGGTTTTGTCGGTGGTGAAGACGTGTTTTCGGTAGCATCGCACACGGGAGTCTTCCATTGTTGAAAAGGTACTATCGGCTGCCGCGCCGACAGATCGGTTATTTGCGTTTCATTCTGGAAAGTTACGATGGCCTGGCCTTCGTCCGGACTCTCGATTCTCACCAGGCTCTGGTGGAGATTGCTTTTCCCGAGTCCCGTCGGGATGACGCCGAGAGCCTGCTGGCGGCTCTCGCCGGCGAATGCGCAATGACGGTCTGCACGGTGCCGGAAGGCCACGCGATTTCTTCCCTATGATTCCCGTCCCCGCTCAACAGGCTCGTTTCCTTTCTCATTCCCGGTAATGGTCATCCCCCGGTTCTCTGTTAGATTTGAAGGAAAGGTCCGGAGTTTGCGGACCGTTCCAATCTAACGGAGGTGCGACAATGACGCAAGCCAACTATATCCGCTGGTTTGAGGACATCCGCCTGCAGGATCTGCCCCTGGTAGGGGGCAAGAACGCTTCTTTGGGAGAAATGATCGCCGCTTTGGGCAGCGCGGGGGTTCGGGTGCCGGGCGGATTTGCCGTTACCGCCGCCGGTTATCGCCTGTTTTTGAGAGAAACCGGTCTTGACCGGCGCATTACCGCCCTGCTCGAAGAGTGGCAGCGGGGCTCCCTGGAGAGCCTGGCCGACGTAGGCGGGCGGATTCGTCGCAGCATTCGCGAAGCCGAACTGCCTGCCGTGCTGGTGGAGCAGATTGACGCCGCCTATGCCCGCATGGAGGCGGACTACGGTGCCGGTTGCGCGGTGGCGGTGCGCTCCAGCGCCACGGCCGAGGACCTTCCCGACGCTTCCTTTGCCGGCCAACAGGATACCTTTCTCCATGTCCGGGGGGCCGCCGGACTTTTGGATGCCTGCCGCAACTGCTTCGCTTCGCTGTTTACCGACCGGGCCATGAATTACCGCGAGGACAAGGGATTTGAGCACCTTCAGGTGGCCCTGTCCATTGGCGTGCAGAAGATGATCCGCGCCGACCTGGCCTGCGCCGGAGTGCTGTTCACCATAGATACCGAATCGGGTTTTCCCCATGTGGTGCTCATCAACGGCGCTTGGGGCCTGGGAGAAAACGTGGTGCGGGGCGCGATCAACCCGGATGAATTTCTGGTCTTCAAGCCGACCCTCAAAGACGGTTTGCGCCCGATACTTTCCCGCCGTCTGGGGGGCAAGGACAAGAAGATCGTCTACGCCGCTGACGGTGCCCAGGGGACCCGGGAAATTCCGGTTGCCGAGGAGGACCGCCGGCGTTTTTGCCTGTGCGACGACGAGGTGCTGGAGTTGGCCCGCATGGCCTGCGTCATCGAGGAGCATTACGATCGACCCATGGACATCGAGTGGGGCAAGGACGGCGAGAGCGGCGAATTGTTCATCCTGCAGGCGCGACCGGAAACGGTCCAGTCGGCCGTCGAAGGCCATGTCATGGAAACCTATCACCTGCAGGAAACCGGGGAGATTCTGGCTCGGGGTCGGGCCGTGGGCGACAAGGTCGGCTGCGGTCCGGCCGCAGTGATCGGCAGTGCCGGAGAAATTGCCCGTTTCGATGCGGGGAACGTGTTGGTGACGGAGATGACCGACCCCGACTGGGAGCCGATCATGAAACAGGCCGCGGCCATCGTCACCAACCGGGGAGGACGCACCTGTCACGCGGCTATTGTCAGCCGCGAACTGGGGATCCCCTGCGTGATCGGTACCGGCAACGCCACCCGCGTTGTGGACGATGGCCGGACCGTGACCGTGGCCTGTTGCGAAGGGGAAACCGGCTTGGTCTACGGGGGAGAGCTGGCTTTCGAAGTTCGGCGCACCGACCTGAAGGAACTGCGCCGTCCCCGCACCCGCATCATGCTCAACCTGGGTGATCCCAGCCAGGCCTTTGGCCTGTCCCGCATTCCCAACGACGGGGTCGGACTGGCACGTCTGGAATTTATCATCAACAACGCCATCAAGGCTCATCCCATCGCCCTGCTTCACCCGGAGCGGGTATCCGATTCCGGGCAGCGCCGGCAGATTGCCGAGCTGATTCGCGGCTACCGAGACGGTGGAGAGTATTTTGTCGACAAACTGGCCCAGGGGGTGGCCACCATTGCCGCGGCCTTTTACCCCGGGGATGTGATTGTTCGTCTGAGCGACTTCAAGAGCAACGAGTACGCCAACCTGCTGGGCGGCAGCGGCTTTGAACCCGACGAAGCCAACCCCATGCTCGGTTTTCGCGGGGCCAGCCGCTATTACGACGACCGCTACCGGGAGGGCTTCCTGCTGGAGTGCCGGGCCATGCAGCGGGCCCGCCAAACCATGGGGCTGAAAAACATCAAACTGATGATTCCATTCTGTCGTACCCTCGAAGAGGGGCGGCAGGTAATCGATGTTATGGCCGGAGAGGGCCTGCGGCAGGGCGACGACGGCCTTGAACTGTACGTTATGTGCGAAATACCGTCCAATGTGATCCTGGCCGAAGAGTTCGCCGAACTGTTTGACGGCTTTTCCATCGGTTCCAACGACCTGACCCAGCTGATTCTGGGCCTGGACCGGGATTCGGAGATAGTCGCTCATCTCTACGACGAGCGTAACGAGGCAGTAACCCGGGCCCTCGCCGACGTTATCGCCCGGGTGAAAAAGGCCGGTCGTAAAATCGGCATTTGCGGCCAGGCTCCCAGCGATTATCCCGAATTCGCCGAATTTCTGGTGCGTTGCGGAATCGACAGTCTGTCACTGACGGCCGACACGGTACTGTCCACCACCCTGCGCGTCCTGGAACTGGAAGAGCGATTGGAGGCGGAGCGGCGTTAACATGCCGCGGCACTGAAGACGGTGCGGAAGGGAAAAGGCGGAACGGTAAAAGATTGACAAATCGGAGGAATATCAAGAACTATGCTTTTTTCAAAGCTTTTGTTTGCGACCTGCTGGAATTTTGCTGGTTGCTTCGTCGCCCGAGGCGAACTCCGGATTTTGTGACAGGACTCTGCCGATTTGAACCGAGCGCTGCAAGGTCGTTATTTTTACCCCCGCGCCGAGGCCGATAATCTGGCTGTCCTGCCCGAACTGTTTGATCGTCAAAGACCGAGTGAACGACTCCTGGATCCCTTTGCCGCCGCTTGGGATTATTTTGCCACTTACGTTGCTTCCCCCGAGGATGTTCGCTGTGGCGATTGTGTGGCGGAGCGGTTGCGGGATACGCAGATTCGTCATATCCGGGTTGGATGCAGTTACGACAGCCTGCAAGGCCCGTCCGCCCGATTTGTAGAACGCCTGCTGAATGAAGGCTTCCCCGTGGCCCTGGTGCTGCTGCCGCCCCGGGAAGGGTGTCCTCTCACCGGCGCCACCTGCCAAATGCACAGGACCGGAATTCTGCATCGGGATCTGTCCGCCGGCAATCTGATGCTGAGAGAGGATCGACAGGGGGGATATCACACCCTGTTTCATCGAGATCGTCTGGGCCCGGGTCGGAATCAAGGCCTTGGCGGTCACCGGCGGGTCCTTGGCCTGATGCGGATCTGTTACAAACTGGACCGGCCGGATCGCAAGCTGTTTATGGCCTGTTACTGCAGTCGCCGGGACAAACAGTTTTTGCTTTTGCGGCGATGGGTGGTGCGCTATTACGATGAAAAACGGGGCGGTAAATAATCCTTGAAGGCCTGGCTTTCGAAAAAGCTCTGAAAGGGCGACAGCAGGCGTATACTACTGCTGCCGGGTTATCCTTCTGTTAGCAACGGTCCTCTGGACTATCCACGGCAACTGTGTAAAACCCCCGGCATTGCCGGAAACTGCGAGCTCCTATTCCGTGATTTTCCTAGAGAATCACCGTTTTGCCTAAAAAAAAGGCACTTTAGCCAGGTCCCGCCAAACAGTTCCCAAACAGTGCCCTAACGTTTCTGCAAGGTGCAGCGGGACCCCAGGGAGCAGGTCGGCGAAAAAGCTGTATTCGCCGTTTTTTTTGCCAGCCTGTACCTGGAAGCTGCTCTTAAAGTGATTCGGTCACGACAAAATGGTGCCATGGGAAGTGGGGACGGACCGTTGGGGATAACTGGAAGGATCGGGGTGGGTTATCCACAACGGATTGCGGATTCTGTGGAAAAGGCATCGTCGCCTCTGGCAGCAAGAAACCCACACGGTAGTTTAGGAGGAATTGGATCCCGCTGTGGGTGTGCCGGCAATCTCACTTTGACTGTTTGACGGACCGGTTCGTTGCGGCAACCGAGGTCATGGAGCCCCTGCCCAAAATCATTATTGCCGTCGTTTTTTCTGAAAACCGGGCTTGCTTGAGTGCGGCTGATCCTATTCGGCAGCGGATGCTGAGACTGATGCGCTGCCGCTAATGGTCCTCGTCCAGTACCGGTACCTGACCAGAACCTGGTTGGGGTCTTTAATAAAGTGGTCGGCGGGCTCCCTCACATGTACCAGCCCGTCCTGAAGCGCGCCACGTCCACAAAGGCGCCGAAGGCGGCGACATTGGCGACCCCTCCATTGAGCACCATGCCTTCCCGCAGTTCGGTAAAAACGGCCCCAGAGGGGGCAGAGCGACGTCTTCGCTCACCTAGTCCCGCAGTCGAAGGCTCTCCAGCAGTGCCGGCCGGGAAATGAGCTCGGCGAAGGATGGGCCAAGTTCTGAAGCCATTGCGGCTTCCCGCCGGCGCGGGGATCATGGTAAAGGCGATAAAACGACCGCTGATGTCCACCATCAGGCGGTTTTTTTCACGCCCTGAGAGGATAGAAACGGGCTTACCCACGTCGTCGCCCTGGAACAGGAATACCTCACAGAGATTGCGGATGCTGCCCGCCGAAACCGCGGGCGAGGCCGTCGTCGGAACAATACGAGAAGGCGAGGTATTTGGAAGAAGGCCATAATTGTGTACAGTGCGTGGTATTGAGAAGGGGCAAGATTCAACCGCAGGGGTTGTCGGCGGGTGTTTCAGTTCCCGCAGATAACCAGGAAACCGAATGTACAAGGAGGGTTGTGTGGCGGATCAGGAGAGACAGAAACCCTGGAAATTGCTGCGCTCGGAAGCGGCTGCGGAACTGCCGATCTTCGATGTGCGTTACGACTGGATGGAGAACCCGCGCAACGGCGCCTGTCTCAAGGCGGTGGTTCTCGAAGTGCCGGATTGGGTGACCATAGCCGCGGTGACCGAAGACCAGCAGCTGGTTCTGGTGCGCCAGTACCGGTTCGGCGCCGCCGAATTCACCACCGAGCTGCCCGCCGGACTGGTCAATTCCGGCGAAGAACACGAACAGGCGGCCCGCCGGGAATTGCGAGAAGAGACCGGCTATGCCGGCGGCGACTGGACCTATCTTGGCTGGGTGCAGCCCAATCCCGCCTACCAGGACAATCGCCTGCACCAGTGGCTGGCGCGGAATGTGCGCCTTTGCGCACCCCGGCGGCTCGACGACGGGGAGGACATTGCGGTGAGCCTGGCGAGCCTGGAGGAGGCCCGGGAGGAGATTGCCCAAGGGCGCATGCGCAACTCCCTGGCCCTGTTGACCCTGTCCCGGGTCAGCAACCTGTGGCCCGCGGATCCCCGGCAGAGCGGCTTCCTGGGCGCCTGTCTGACCCTGGATGGCCCCTTGGCGGAAGGATTGTGAACAGAGCGAAGGCTGCCTATGTCCTGGGAAAACGAAAAAAGCGACGTGAAGACGTCGCTTTTTTAGCGGTAAGCCAAGCGGGGTCAGTTGGTTTTGCGCCGCCGGTGCAGATAGTCCAGACCCAGCAGGCCGCCACCCAGCAACAACTGGGTGCCCGGCTCGGGTAACGCTACAGTCCCGACCACCATTTCGCCGAAGGTAAAGCAAAAGACCATAGGGTGATGGCCAAAATGGCTGGTTCGGAGACAAAACCAAAGAAGAACAGGATTAAAAAAATATTTAATAATGGTTTTGGGAAAATTTTTAAGATTTTCCGACAGGCGTACGGTTTGACCGGATACGCGCCGAGGGTTAGGATCAGTGCTGAGGGAGGCCTATGGAATACGCAGCGTTAAAAAGTGCATTACAGGTCATGGGACTGGACGAACGGGCAAGCCGGAAGGAACTTCGGCAACGTTACCGGGAACTGGCCCGTCGGCATCATCCTGATGCGGGGGCCCGGGACCAGGATCGAATGCGGCAGATTAACGAGGCCTATGCCGTGCTGCAATCCTACCTGCGGAACTACCGTTACAGTTTTGCCGAGGAGGAGTTTTACGAGCAGCAGCCGGAGGCCCGACTGCGCCACCAGTTTGCCGACGATCCTCTGTGGGGGAGCCGCTAAACGACTTGACTTTGTCGGGCTGAGAGAAGATATTAAAACGGTGTTTTGGCTTGATTTTTCTGAAAGCTGTTTGCGGCCGGGAAGTTGCGGCCCGCCGAACCGTGAAGTATGGCCGAACAGGATTTTCCGTCCCGACTGTTCCACCCCCGTTGTGGGGGGGAACCACCTGCCTCATTTTTCTTCGACAAGGAGCTCATTGTTATGACCGAAACCTGCCAGGTATGGGAAAACCTCAATACCGCCCTGATCGTGTCCGATCCCGAATTCAATGTCACCTATGCCAATCAAAGGGCCTACGAGCTTTTTGCCGAGCTTAAGATTGCCGGTCTGGAGGTGGGCAAAAACATGGCCGGCTGTCATAAGCCGGAAACCATGGAAAAGCTCAAAACCATCTATCAGGATTTCGCCGACCACAAGATCAAGATCAACCATCTCACCATGGACGGTCCCGAAGGGACCCTGACCATTGTCAATGTTCCTTTTTACAATGGCGATACTCTGGGCGGCGTGGTGGAAATGGTTTTTGAGGGAGCCCTGGCCTGATTCGGGAGGGTCTGTGCGCCCCGGCGGGGCGGCACATGGAATGATTTACGAAGCCTGACGGGATTGCCTGTCAGGCTTCGTTTGCTTTGGGGAGGGGAGGTGCGGAACTTCGCCGGTCCTTGTCGGGCACTGACGTGGCGGTGACCTGGTCAATGAAGGTCTTCCAGGCCTGCCAGTAGGGGTCACCGCCGACAAGGTGAGTGTTGTTGTGGCCGGCTTCGGCAATCAGGTGAAGGTGCTTGGGTTCCGGAGCCCGTTCGAGCAGTTGCCGGGCCATTCTGGGTGGCACGATACGGTCCCTTTCACCCTGAAACAGCAGCAGCGGGCAGGAGAGTCCGTGGATCTTGGAAAGGTTGTCGTAGCGGGTGTTAAGCGCCCACCAGCCCAGCAGGGCGTAAAGAATCGGGTAATGTCGCCGGCCCATACGGGGGATGGAGGTAAAGGCCGACTCCATTACCAGTCCGGCGGGAGGTTCTTCGAGAGCCAGTTGCAGGGCTACGGCCGCTCCTAGAGAGCGCCCGAAGTAGATCATCTGCGCAGGGTTCCAGCCCCGATTCTTCAACCAGTCCAATGCGCCGCGCATGTCGGCGTAGGTTCCCTGCTCCGTGGTCGTGCCTTCGCTGCGACCATAACCACGGTAGTCAAAAATAAACAGGGTCAGCCCCAGTCGGTGGAGTTGGGCCAGATTGCCGATGCGGTGGGAGATGTTGCCCGCGTTGCCGTGGGCGAAGACCAGCAGCGGTTTGCCCGGTTGCCCCGGCACCAGCCAGCCATGCAGCAGCAGGCCGTCTTCCGTGGAGAAAAAAACCTCTTCATAATGCAGCCCCGCGTCCGCCGGAGTGCCGATCAGGTTTGGTTCGGGAAAAAAGATAAAGTGGCGATCCAGGATACCGGAAGCGCAGGCCGTGCCTGAGCAGAGCCACAGCAGCGGAATCAGGGTCGACAAGGACGGTTTTCTCATGGGCCAAGCCTCCTGGCTACTGCCACAGGCCTAGCCGGTTTGTCCGGGCCTGTTGCTCCGTCTGCAGGAACGACTCTTTTCGGGAAAAGTCCGAGCGACGATAAACGGCGGCGTAGCCTTTTTCCAGCATGAGCTGGTTGACCAGTTCTCCATCGGCGGTGAAGACGTAGGCCAGCAGCCGGTCGTAGCGATCTCGCGGCGCCCCCTCGGTTTGCAAAGTCACTGTCTTTCCCTTGAGAGTCTCTATCAGAAAAACTTTGCCACTATGGTGAATCCGGCGCAGGGTGGCGGGCGTGATCTGCCAGCGCCCATAGAAACGGTCCCGGGACGAAGCTTCCCGCTCCGGAGCGTCAATGCCGAGCAGCCGCACGGTGCCAACCCCGCTGACGGCGATGGTGTCGCCGTCGTAAATCCAGCGCACCCGACCGGACAGGGTTTCGGCCCCCGCCAGGGCGGGGAGCAGCACAAGACAGCAGAGAATGACCCCGCAACGGATATGGGCACGGCAGCGGGCGCCCATCAGGGACGACCCCACAGAAGTCGGGCAAAAAAACCGGTAAAGAAACCCCAGACCAGGTACAGGCCGATCACCAGCAGCGGTGCGCTGATTCCCAGGCCGATTCCCAGGACGCCGTGATCGGTCCGATTGGGAAAGAAGTAGAGGAGGTGCCAGGCGACGGGCGGCAGGGCGGTCCAGAGGCCTTTACGGATCCAGTGGTTGCGGCTTCGAGGGCCGGCCACGGTGATGAAATAGACCAGGCCCCAGAGCCCGCCGGCAAGCAGATGATCCCTGGACTGCAGCAGCATATGGGTAAGTTGTTCCAGGCCGGCACGGACACCCAGCCAGGCGAACAGACTGGTTGTCAGTGCGCCGAGCATTCCGGCGCAGAAACAGACGCTCAGCATGGCTCCGGTACGGTGCATGGTGCCTCCTGCGTATGGGTGGTTAAGTCAGTTCCTGGTTGAGACTGCCGCTGCGAAGCCCTTCAAGGTCCAGGGCCACATGGAGAAAGCCCGCTTGCCGGTAGTGGGCGACCAAGTCCCTTCGCAGCGGATCACGAAGCAAGGCGGAGGGATCTGCCGTCGCCACTTCGATGCGTGCCGTGGTGCCGTGGTGGCGAACCCGGCAGTTGTGGAATCCGTGGCGGTGCAGAAACGCTTCGCAGTGCTCCACCGCCGCAAGAGTATCCCGGGTCAGGGCAACGCCGTAGGGAATGCGGGTGGCAAGACAGGCGGAGGCCGGTTTTTCTGCCGTCTGCAGGCCCAACTGGCGACTCAATTGGCGAATGTCACCTTTCGTCAGGCCCGCCTCCAGAAGGGGCGAAGCCACAGAGAGCTCATCCACGGCCTGACGGCCGGGCCGGTAATCGTCCAGGTCATCACAGTTGGAACCTTCGGCGAGCTGCACATAACCCCGGTCCGCAGCTCGTTTCTGCAACTGGCTGAGAATGACTTTTTTGCAGTGGTAGCAGCGGCGGGGACCGTTGGCGACAATCTCCGCCACGTCGAGCAGGTCGATCTCTATCCGTTCCTGGCGCACCCCCATTTCCGCCGCCAGTTCACGGCAATATTGATCCTCCGCAGCAGTGAAAAACGGGCTTACGGCGGTCACCGCCAGCACCCGGTCGGCGCCCAGCCGATCCCGCGCGACTCGCAGCAGCAGGGTCGAATCGACGCCGCCGGAAAAGGCCACGGCCAACGAGGAGAAACCTTCCAGGCGTTGCTTCAGCAGGGCCTTTTTGCCCTCGAGATTCGAAGATTCAATTGCCGGCATCGAAGGTTCCGGTGGACAGGTAGCGCTCCCCCGTATCGCAGAGGATTGTGACGACGTTCTGTTCGGGTCCGAGCCGATTGGCGATCTGCAGGGCAGCGGTCACATTGGCCCCGGCGGAGATGCCGACAAACAGACCCATTTCCCGGGCCAGCCGGGCCGCCATGGTCATGGCCTGCCGGTCAGTGATGGTGAGCACCTCCCGATACAGGGCGGTATCGAGAATCTCCGGAACAAATCCGGCGCCCATGCCCTGAATCCGGTGTGGTCCCGGTGCTCCTCCGGAAAGAACCGGCGAAGCCTCCGGTTCCACCGGGACCAGCAATACTTCGGGATTTTGCGCGCGCAGGGCGCGGCCGACACCGGTCAGGGTTCCGCCGGTCCCTACTCCGGCGACGAAGGCGTCAACCTGGTTGCCCAGAGCGGCCAGAATCTCCGGCCCGGTGGTCTGCTCGTGAATTCGGGGATTGGCCGGGTTGCTGAACTGCATGGGCATGAAGCATTGCTTCTGGTTGCGGATTTCCTCAGCCCGGGCGATGGCCCCGCGCATGCCCTGGGATCCGGGAGTCAGGATCAGCTCCGCGCCGTAAGCGCCGAGCAGTCGCCGACGTTCTGTGCTCATGGTGTCGGGCATGGTCAGAATCAGCCGATAGCCCTTGACGGCACAGACCAGGGACAGGCCGATGCCAGTGTTGCCACTGGTCGGTTCGACCAGCGTGTCGCCGGGACGAATCAGGTTATCCGCCTCGGCCTGTTCGATCATCGCCAGGGCGATACGATCCTTGACACTGCCGCCGGGGTTGCTCGATTCCAGCTTTCCCCAGACGCGGGCGCAGCCCTTTTCTCCCATGCCAATGAGGGATACCAGGGCGGTTTTGCCGATCTGGCCAAGGACGTTGTCGCTTACAGGGACGGGCATGGCAGACCTCCAAATTGGGAAACGACGTCCGCAGCTGCCGTGCAACGGAAGACGAAAGCTATGGCGGCAGACAACAGCTATGGCGGCGGTACGCGCCGGCCCAAAGCAACACACCCGCGCCAGCAGGCCCGAGCAGCGGACGGTGGCGACGGGTGATTGAAGGCGCTAGGTCCGTCGGTCGCCCCGGCCGGGCGGTTTAAGTGCCCGGCCGGGACCGATACTCAGGCCAGGTTTTTCCGAATGCGTTTGACCGCTTCGATGACGTTGTCCCGGTCACCAAAGGCCGACAGCCGGTAAAAACCTTCGCCGCTGGGTCCGAATCCGCTGCCGGGAGTGCCGACCACGTGGCATTCGGACAGCAGTTTGTCAAAAAAGTCCCAACTGGTCATGCCGCCCGGTGCCTTCAGCCAGATATAGGGGGCGTTGATGCCACCGTACACCGTCAGGCCGGCATCCTGCAGCCCTTCACGGATCAGGCGGGCGTTTTCCATGTAATAGGCGATGGTTTCCTGAACCTGCGCCCAGCCCTCATCGGAATAGACCGCAGCGGCGGCTTTTTGTACCGGATAGGAAACGCCGTTGAATTTGGTAGACTGGCGGCGGTTCCACAACGTGTTCAGAGCAACCGTTTCACCGTCACCGGTGCGGGCCAGCAGACCTTCCGGGACCACGGTCAGGCCGCAGCGCACCCCGGTGAATCCGGCGGTTTTGGAAAAGCTGCGGAATTCGATGGCGCATTGTTCAGCTCCGGGAAGTTCGTAAATGGAACGGGGAATGCCCGGTTCGGTAATAAAAGCTTCATAGGCGGCATCGAAGAACAGTACCGTTTCGTTGGCCAGGGCGTAATCGACCCATTGCTGAAGTACCTCGCGGCTCGCCACGGCGCCCGTGGGATTGTTGGGATAGCAGAGATAGACGATGTCGACCTTTTCCTGCGGAATGGCCGGAGCAAAACCATTTTCCTCGGTACAGGGCAGATAGACCAGACCCTTATAATAGCCTTTGTCATCGGCCTCGCCGGTGCGTCCGACCATGACGTTGGTGTCGTTGTACACCGGGTAGACGGGATCACAGATCGCCACCCTGTTGTTCAGGGCGAAGATATCCAGAATATTGGCGCAGTCGCATTTGCTGCCGTCGGAAATAAAGATCTCGGAAGACTTTAGGGAGACGCCGAGGGGTTTGTAGGCCTTTTCGATCAGGGTGTTGATGAGAAACTCATAGCCTTGTTCAGGCCCGTAGCCCATAAAGCTGTCGGGCCGGGTCAGATCGTCCACCGCCTTGTGAAAAGCGTCGATGACAGCGGGAGCCAGAGGCTGGGTGACGTCGCCGATACCAAGACGAATGACTTTGGCCTGAGGGTTGGCTTCGGTAAATTCCCGCACCCGGCGGCCAATCTCGGGAAACAGATAACCGGCCTTCAATTTAAGGTAATGGTCGTTTAAAAATGCCACGAAATACTCCTGCGATGATGATGGGTTCAAAAGGGGTTGCTTAGGTGAGTCCCAGAATGTCCTGCATGTCGTATACTCCCGGTTGCTGACCGACGATCCAGCCTGCGGCCCGCACCGCGCCGCGGGCGAACATGTCGCGGCTCATGGCCCGGTGAGTGATTTCGATGCGTTCGCCCATGCCGATAAAATAGACCGTATGCTCTCCGACGATGTCGCCGCCGCGCACGGTCTGCATGCCGATTTCCTCTTTGGTGCGGGCTCCGCACATGCCTTCGCGATGGTACACGGCGCTGGACTGGTAGTCCCGGCCAAGAGCCTCGGCGACAATCTCGCCCATCCGTACCGCGGTGCCGCTTGGCGAATCTTTCTTCTGGTTATGATGCAACTCGACAATTTCCACGTCGAATCCCTCACCCAGAATGCGTGCGGCCTCCCTGAGGATCTTGAAGCAGGCGTTGACGCCGACGCTCATGTTGGGAGCCAGTACCACAGGCACCTGGCAGGCGTACTCTTGCACCCTCGTCCTCTGCTCTGGAGTGAAGCCCGTCGAGCCGATAACAATGGTTTTGCCCATGCGGGCACAGATCTCCACGTTTTTCAGCGAAACCTCGGGAAAGGTAAAATCAACGAGAACCTCGGCATCCTGCAGGGCCTGTTCGTGACAGTCGGTAATGGTCACACCCAGAGCCCCGCAGCCGGCCAGCAGGCCGGCGTCCTGACCCAGGGCCGGGTGTCCGGCCATCTCCAGCGCTCCGCTCAGCTGCAGGCCTTCCGTCTCTTTTATGGCGGTGATGATGCGGCCGCCCATGCGTCCGGCGGCACCGTTAACGGCAATTTTTGTCATGGCGAAACCTTCCTTCCCGAAAAGTCCGATAAAAGCGAATCAAGAGATGAGACCATAGCGAAGCATCACCGCCTGCAGCGCTTCAAGGCTTTGCGGTTGCAGGGTGACCAGGGGCAGGCGGACCCGGGCGCTGCACTTGCCCATCCTCTCCAGAGCCGCTTTCACCGGAGCCGGATTGGACTCGATAAACAGGATGTTGTGCAGTTCCAGCAAGGCCAGGTGCTGGTGGCGAGCATCGGCCCAACGGTTCTCTTCAACAGCGGTAACCAGTTTTTTTATGGCTGCCGGCATGATGTTGGCGGTAACCGAAATGACTCCCTTGCCGCCAATGGCCATGAAGGGCAGGGTCAGGCTGTCATCCCCGGACAGGATCGCAAAATCCTCCCCGGTGCAGGCGAGAATTTCGCCGGCCTGACTGACCCCGCCGGAGGCGTCCTTCAGGCCGACGATATGCGGGTGTTCGGCAAGACGCACGGTGGTTTGCGGGTCCAGGTTGATGCCGGTACGTCCCGGCACATTGTAAAGCACCTGGGGAAGGGCGACCGCGTCGGCCACGGTTTTGAAGTGCTGGTAAAGCCCTTCTGGTGAAGGTTTGTTGTAATAGGGGGTGATCAGTAGCGCGCTGTCGGCTCCCGCCTGCTTGGCCGCCCTGGTCAGCTCAATGGCTTCGCTGGTGGAGTTGGAACCGGTTCCGGCGATAATCGGAACCCGACCCTTGACCTGCTCAACGCAGGCGCGAATGACTTCCGTGTGTCCGTTGTGGTCAAGGGTGGCGGCTTCACCGGTACTGCCGCAGGGGACAATCCCATCGGTGCCGTTTTCGATCTGGAATTCTATCAGGTTCCGGAAAGCGTCTTCATCGAAATTTCCCTCCCGGTCGAAGGGGGTGACGATTGCCACGATGGATCCTTTGAGCATGATGGCTTCCTCCAGTATTTTAAAAACGTTCAGGTTGCTGCATTCCCCAGGATTTGGCCTGGTTTACGGTTTCACAGCCTGTTTTTCTACAACCCGTTAAAGCCCCGGGGGGATGGACTCGCCCTTGATCAGATCTTCGTAGGTCTCCCGTCGGCGCACCACCAGCACCTGGTCGCCTTTGACCATCACCTCGGGTGTTCTGGGACGGCTGTTGTAGTTAGAGGCCATGGTGAAACCGTAGGCCCCGGCCGAAGAGACGGCCAGCAGGTCGTTCTGCCTGAAAACGCTGATTTCCCGATCCTGGGCCAGAAAGTCCCCGGATTCGCAGATCGGTCCGACCACATCGGCAACCATGCGTTGGTCGTTGGAGCGATCCACCGGCAGAATGCCCTGGTAAGAACCGTAAAGGGCGGGGCGGGCCAGGTCGTTCATGGCCGCGTCCACAATCACAAAGTTTTTGGCTTCGCCTTGTTTGACATACAGCACCTTGGAGACCAGAATCCCGGCGTTGCCGACGATCATGCGGCCCGGTTCGAATATCAGGGTGACGTTCAGTCCCCGGGTGGCCTCGATGACGGCGTTGGCGTAATCCACCGGCGAAGGGGGCTTTTCATCATCGTAGGTGATACCGAGACCGCCGCCCAGGTCGAGGTATTTGATGGCGAAACCTTCCTGTTGCAGGGTTTCCACCAATTCACGGATTTTTCGAATGGCATCCACAAAGGGCGAGAGTTTGGTCAACTGGCTACCAATATGGCAGTCCACGCCGATGACCTCCAGGTTGGGCAGGGCGGCGGCCCGGCGGTAGTCTTCCAGAGCCTGGGCGATATTGATACCGAACTTGGCCTTTTTCATGCCGGTGGAGATGTAGGGGTGGGTTTGGGGGTCGACATCCGGATTGACGCGAATGGCGATGCCCGCCTTGCGACCGAGACGTCCGGCCACCCGGTCAATGACCTCCAGTTCCTGAGGCGACTCGACATTGAACATCAGGATACCGGCTTTCAGGGCCGCTTCAATCTCCGGTTCAGTTTTGCCGACTCCCGAGTAGACGATTTTTTGCGGATCGCAGCCCACTTGTCGGGCGCGGAACAGTTCGCCCCCGGAAACCATGTCAAACCCGGCGCCGAGATTGACGAAGGTCTGGAGTACGGCCAGGTTGCTGTTGGCCTTGATCGAATAGCACACCAGGTGCGGGACGCTGGCTAAGGCGTTGGTAAAGGCTTCCATGTGTCGCTTCAGGGTGGCGTGGGAGTAGAGGTAGAAGGGGGTGCCGACCTGGGCAGCGATGTCCTTGACCGCCACCTCTTCACAATAGAGATCGTTGCCCTGATATTGAAAATGATTCATCGAAGATCCTCCGCAAAAGCGCTCGCAGCGCGACGCTCAGGTTGTGAAAATGAAGATTTTTCTGTTTACAGGCCAGCCTTAACCCTTAACACAGGCTTTCCAGGATGTCAAAAACCCGCCGGGGCGGAGACTACCAGGGGAGGGGACAAGTCACTCTCCAGAATGCGGTCCTGCCAACGGACCAGCAGTCGCACTCCGTAAACATAACTGCGTGCACCCGGTTCGAAGTTCCGGTCTTCAAAGAACGGCTTGGTGAGCAGGACCGGGTTCAGGGGCGCGGCGCCGAAGGCCTGGCCCGGGCGCCGGCGGTAGATGCGGTAACCGAGCTTTTCTGTTCCTTCGGCAAGATCCGGTTCCTCCCAACTCAGGACCAGGTGATCCTCGGCCCGCCGGACCTGCATGCCAGAGGGCGCGGGGGGCGGAGGCAGCAGGTTCTGGCTCGCCTCCACGGCGGGACCGTCCTGGCCCCAGCGGTTAAAGGGCACAACCCGATAACCGTAGCTCTGGCGGATATCCAGGTCTCTGTCGGGAAGCAGCAGTTCTCCCCGGTAAAGCTGGCCCGCCTGCAGATAGTCCAGCTCCACCCGACGCCAGAGCGGCCAGTCGTGACGACAGTCAGGGCAGTCCCGATCCGGATCGAAGGCCGTGCGATAGACGCGGAAACCGGCCAGGTCGGTGAGGGGACTGCCGTCCAGGTTGCTTTGCGGAAGCCGCCAGCGGACCAACAGCCCTTCTCCCTGCTGCTGCAGGGTCAGATCGGTAGCTGCGGCAGGCCGTGATGGAGCCAGAGGTTGTACCGGACCTTTGACACCGCAGCCGGTCAGCAGCAGCCAGCCCAACAGGGCCACTAATCCTGGCAGTCGAAACCTCATGGCATCAATTCCTTTCGGCCCGTTCCCGGCGAGCTGATGCGATCTCCCGTTGAACCGCTTCGCGGGCCGTGCCGCCGGTGGCACGGCGGGCGTTGACCGAGGCGTCGAGGGTAACATAGTCGTAGATGTCCTCATCGATATGTTCAGAAAAAGATCGGAATTCCGCCAGGCTCAGTTCGGGTATGTCCTTGCTCTGTTCGATGCAGTAGCGCACCGTTTTGCCGACGATTTCGTGGGCGTCGCGAAACGGAACCCCCTTGCGCACCACATAGTCGGCAACATCCGTGGCGGTAGAGAAGCCCCGGGCCGCCGCCTGGCGCATGGAGTCGGCCTTCACCGAGAGCTGAGCGATCATGTCGGCAAAGATCTTCAGGCTGCCGATCACCGTGTCGAGGGTGTCGAACAGGGGTTCCTTGTCCTCCTGCATGTCCTTGTTATAGGCCAGGGGCAGGGCTTTCATGACCGTCAGCAGACCCATCAGGTTGCCGTAGACACGGCCGGTTTTGCCCCGCACCAGTTCCGGAACGTCGGGGTTCTTTTTCTGCGGCATGATAGAACTGCCGGTACAGAACGCGTCGGAGAGGGTAATGAAATCAAAATCGGCGCTTGACCACAGGATCAGCTCTTCCGAGAAGCGGGACAGGTGCATCATCAGAATGGACGCGGCCGCGCAGAATTCGAGGGCAAAATCCCGGTCGGAAACCGAATCCAGGCTGTTGCGGGTCACGCCGGCGAAACCGAGCTGCTCGGCAACGAATTCCCGGTCGATGGGAAAGGTGGTGCCGGCCAGAGCGCCGGCGCCCAGAGGCAGTACGTTGAGGCGCTTGAAGAGATCGGAAAAGCGCCCGGCATCCCGCCGCAGCATTTCGTAGTAGGCCAGCAGATGGTGGGAAAAGAGCACCGGCTGGGCGGTCTGCAGGTGGGTATAGCCGGGCATGATAACCCCCAGGTTGGCCTCGGCCTGATTCAGGAGCGCTTCCTGCAGACGATCGAGGTACTCCTGAATGCGGTTCAGCTCGTCCCGCAGGTACAGGCGGATATCCAGCGCCACCTGGTCGTTGCGGGAGCGGGCGGTGTGCAGTTTGCCGCCCACCGGGCCGATGCGTTCGATGAGCCGCGCCTCGATATTCATGTGGATATCTTCCAGAGCTACGGAAAATTCGAAATCGCCCTGTTCGATATCGGCGAGAATTGCTTCGAGACCGTCGACAATGGTCCGGGCTTCCCCTTCCGCAATGATGCCCTGGCGGGCCAGCATGCGGGCGTGGGCGATGGAGCCCTGAATATCGTAACGGTAAAGACGCTGGTCAAAGTCGATGGAGGCCGTAAAGGCTTCCACAAATTGATCGGTGGGCTGGGTAAAGCGCCCGGCCCAGGGTTTCTTGCTCATATCGGGTGTGCTCCTGAATCGATGCGGTCACAAAATCCGGGCTTTGCGGCAAAAGCCCTTAAACACGCTGCACCTCGAGCTCAGCTGAGGCGTTTCTTGCGCATGGCGCTGCGAATCCGCAGGCGCAGGGCGTTGAGACGGATAAACCCTTCGGCATCGGCCTGATTGTAAACCTCATCAGCTTCGAAAGTGGCAATTTCCGGATCGAACAGGCTGTCACTGGCCGACTTCCGCCCAACCACCCGGCAGTGTCCCTTGTAGAGCATGACCCGGGCCACGCCGTTGACGCACTGCTGAGCCTCGTCGATGAGCGTCTGCAGCACTTCCCGTTCCGGAGCGAACCAGTAGCCGTTGTAGACCATGGTGGCATAGCGGGGAATCAGCGAGTCCCGCAGGTTGAGCACCTCCCGATCCATGGTGATCTGCTCCACACCCCGGTGGGCTTCTTCCAGAATGGTGCCGCCCGGTGTTTCATAAACTCCGCGGCTCTTCATGCCGATGAAGCGGTTTTCCATGATGTCGGCCCGGCCGATGCCGTGCCTGCCCCCAAGTTCATTGAGCCTGGCCAGCAGTTGGGCCGGCGAAAGAGCCTCGCCGTTGATGGCCACCGGATCGCCGTGGCGGAATTCGATTTCCACATACTGGGGACTGTCCGGAGCCTTCTCGGGGTTGGTGGAGAGGACGTACATCTCCTCCGGTGCTTCGGCCCAGGGATCTTCGAGGATCCCTCCTTCAAAAGAAATGTGCAGCAGGTTGCGGTCACTGCTCCAGGGCCGTTTCTTGCTTACCGGTACCGGGATACCGTGGTTTTTGGCGTAAGCGATAAGGGCCTCGCGGCTGTTGAGATCCCACTCCCGCCAGGGGGCGATAATCTTGATTTCCGGGTTGAAATGGTAATAGCCCAGCTCGAAGCGCACCTGATCATTGCCCTTGCCGGTCGCTCCGTGGCAGACCGCGTCGGCACCTTCAGCGGCGGCAATTTCCATCTGCTTTTTGGCGATCAGCGGGCGGGCGATGGAGGTGCCGAGAAAGTAGCGGCCTTCATAGATGGCGTTGGCGCGAAACATGGGAAACACGAAGTCCCGCACGAACTCTTCCCGCAAGTCTTCGATGTAGCACTTGGCGGCGCCGGTCTGCCGAGCTTTCTCCGGAATGCCGTCAAGCTCTTCGGCCTGACCGAGATCGGCGGAAAAAGCGATGACTTCACAGTCGTATTCTTCAATGAGCCAGCGCAGGATAATCGAGGTATCGAGTCCTCCCGAATAGGCCAGTACGGCTTTGCTGACGGAACCTTTTTTAGACATGGAATCTCCTTGTTTCGTAAATATCCCGCTCGACGGCTTGGCAAGGCCAGGCAGAGGATGAATTAGAGCTTGATGACGCAGCTGCCGGAAATCTTGTCGTGCAGGCCCTGCTTGCGTTCATCAAAGGCGACCATCAGGTAACCGATGCCGAGCAGGATTCCCGAGAGGAATTTGCCGATGATTTCCCGCAGGGCCGCCTTGCCGTAGCCCAGTTCGCTGCCGTCGACGGCAATGACCTTGATGCGCAGGGCCATCTTGCCCAGGGTCTGGCCACAGGAACCGGTGAAGATAACGTAGTAAAGAACGCTCAGAACGCTGCTGAACATCCAGATCAGAATCACTACCGACCCTTCCGAGCGGCTCATGCCGCCGAAAAACGAGCCGCTGATGCCGAGTATCAGGCCGCTGAAAAGCTGCAGAAAAAAAACCACAATGGAATCGATAAGGGAGGCGACCACCCGTAGCCAGAATCCGGCATAGCAGCCTGCTGCCTTCGAGGCCGCCGCGTCGGTCTTTTCCGGCCCCGGTTGCGGCTTTTCGAAAGGAAAGGACTGGCCGCAGCTCGGACAACGGACCTGGCGGGTATTGGCCGGTATGGCAGTCTCGGCTACTTCCTTGCTGAAGCCGCAATGGGGGCAGCAGAGGTTCATGTCATCCTCCCGAATTCGTTTTCATCCGGAAACGGCCCTTTTCCACTGTAGCGGCGTCAATCTACAGGTTTGCTTGTGACTCGGACCATCCCTGGCCCTCGCCCTTCGGGCAGCCAGGGGCTGTCCATTTCCTCTATCCTGTGAAAATGTGCGGCGTACCGATGTACGCCTCCGCGCAACCCTTTGATTTCCTTGCCACAACGAAAAATTGCTGGTTTCCCATATGAAAACTGCGCTGTGTCCATCCGGAGTTTCCGGATGGACACGAATTTGATTATTTCATCAGGGTGGCCATGATGGCTTTTTGAACATGCAGGCGGTTTTCCGCCTCATCGAAAACCACCGAATGAGGCCCCTCGATCACCTCATCGGTGATTTCCTCGTCACGATGTGCCGGCAGGCAGTGCAGCACGATGCACTCGGGGTCGGCCACCTCAAGCACCTCGCGGTTAATCTGAAAACCGGTGAAGGCCTTTTCGCGGGCTTTTTGTTCCTGCTCCCGGCCCATGCTGGCCCAGACATCCGTATTCAGCACCTGGGCGCCGCGGGCCGCCTGCAGCGGATCATTGGTGTAGGTGATGCGGGCCCCCATCCTTTCGGCACGGGAGCGGACCCCGGGATCGGGCTCGTAACCGACGGGGGTGGCGATCCGCAGTTCAAACCCGAATACCGCGGCGGCATTGATCCAACTGTTGGCCATGTTGTTGCCGTCACCGATCCAGCAGTAGGTCTGATTCCGATAGTCCTGTTTGTGTTCGATGACGGTAAAAAGATCGGCCATCAACTGGCAGGGATGGAAGCTGTCCGTCAGGCCGTTGATGACCGGAATGTCCGAAAGCCGGGCCAGTTCTTCCACGGCCGCATGGGAAAAGGTGCGAATCATGATGCCGTCCACGTAACGGGACATGACCCGGGCGGTGTCCTTGATCGGTTCGCCCCGACCCATCTGGGTGGTGCTTGAGGAAAGGAACAGGGCATGACCACCGAGCTGGTACATGCCGACTTCAAAAGAAACCCGGGTGCGGGTCGAGCTTTTCTCAAACAGCATCCCCAGGGTTTTGCCCTTGAGCAGGTGATGGCTTTCTTGCCGCTTCTGCCTGGCCTTGAGATCCCGGGTCAGGTCAAAAATGGCCTCAAGCTCCGCGACGGTCCAGTCGGTAAGGCAGAGAAAGTCCTTTTTCACGATCACTCCTCCTGATTTCAGGTAAAGGGAAAGACGACGGATGAAAAAAGACCGCCGTCAAATCTTGCGCAGTATGTCGTCCAGCAGGGTAACCGCCTCGTCGATTTCTTCTCTGGTGACGATGAGCGGCGGCAGGAATCGCAGCACCGTGTCGGCGGTACAGTTGATGAGCAAGCCTCGGTGCAGGGCTTCAAGCACGATATCGGCTCCCGGTATTGTCAGCTCCATGCCGATGATCAGGCCCCGGCCACGCACCTCCCTGACAAAGGGATAGCGGTCCCGCAACTGTTCCAGCCGTTCCCGCAGGTAGGCGCCCATGGCCACGCAGTTGTCCAGAACGCCGTCGTCGATAAGGGTCCGCATGGCGGCCAGGGCGGCGTAGGTCATGAGAGGATTGCCGCCGAAAGTGGAACCGTGGGACCCGGGGCCGAAGCAGGCAGCGGCGGCCTCCGAGGCGATCATGGCGCCGATGGGCGGACCGCCGGCCAGGGCTTTGGCCAGGGTCATGACGTCCGGAGCCACCCCGTCCTGCTCGTAGGCGAACAGGGTGCCGGTGCGGCCGCAGCCGACCTGCACCTCGTCAAATACCAGCATGAGGTCGTGTTCGTCGCAGATGCGGCGTACCGCCTGCAGATAGCCGGCAGGCGCCACCCGTACACCGCCTTCCCCCTGCACCGGTTCCAGCATCACGGCGCAGATCCGAGGGGTAATCGCCCGGTGCAGGGCTTCGGCGTCGCCAAAGGGGACGTAATGAAACCCGGGCAGCATGGGATTGAAGCCGGCCTTGACCTTGTCCTGACCGGTGGCGCTGATGGTGCCGATGGTACGGCCGTGAAAGGATGCCAGGGCGGTGATGACTTCGAAGCGATCGCGGCCGTATTTCTCGGCGCTGTATTTGCGGACCAGTTTCATGGCCGCTTCGTTGGCCTCGGCCCCGCTGTTGCAGAAAAACACCCGGTCGCCAAAAGAGTATCGACACAGCAGTTCGGCCAGTTCGGTCTGGGCCGGAATGTGAAAATAGTTGGAGCAGTGGATCAGTTCGGCGGCCTGCTGCTGCAGAGCGGCGACCACGGCGGGGTGACAGTGTCCGAGATTGTTGACCGCCACGCCGGCCAGAAAGTCCAGGTAAGGCTTGCCGTCCACGTCCCACAACCGGCAACCCCGGCCGCGGGCAGCCACCAGCGGATAGCGGGCATAGGTCTTGACCAGGGACCGGTCCCCGCGGGCGATCCATTGTTCAGAAGCGGTCATCAGGAAAACCTCCCTACGGCTGTGCCGATCCCCTTATCGGTGAAAATTTCCAGGAGACAGGCGTGATTAACCCGCCCATCAATGATGTGGGCTTTGTGAACGCCTTCGCCGATGGCATCGCAGCAGCAGTTGATCTTGGGAATCATGCCGCCGCTGATGGTGCCGTCGTTGATGAGGTCGGGAGCCCGCTGAACATCGATGGTGGAGATCAGCCGACCGCTTTTGTCCTTGATTCCTTCAATGTCGGTGAGCAGAATCAGTTTTTCGGCCCGCAGGGCCCCGGCGATGCGGCCGGCCACCAGGTCGGCGTTGATATTGTAGGTTTCGCCGTTGAGACCGGCCCCCACCGGGGCGATGACCGGAATGAAGCCGCCTTCCTCCAGAACATTGATCACCTCCGGGTGGATCCTCTCCACTTCGCCGACCAACCCCACGTCGATGATTTCCGGGGTCAGGGTGTCGGGGTTAATCGCCGTGACCTCCAGCTTGCGGGCTATTACCAGCCGGCCGTCCTTGCCGCTCAAACCCACTGCCTTGCCACCGAAGTGGTTGATGTTGGAAACAATTTCCTTGTTGACCTTGCCGCCCAGCACCATCTCCACCACATCCATGGTCTCGGTGTCCGTCACTCGCATACCCTGCACGAATCGGGTCGGTTTGCCCATCGCCTGCAGAACCTGACCGATCTGTGGACCACCGCCGTGAACCACCACCGGGTTGAGGCCGATGGCCTTGAGCAGAATCACGTCCCGGGCAAAGCCCTGCTTGAGGCGTTCCTCCACCATGGCGTTGCCACCGTACTTGATGACGATGGTCTTGTTGGCGAAGCGTTTGATGTAGGGCAGGGCTTCCATCAGCACGCCGGCTTTTTTGATCAGTTCTTCCATGGAGCGGTTGCTTTCCTGAGTTCGGGGTTGAGAACAACAAACCGTGCCCGCCGGGAAGATTCGGGCTTCGGGATAATGAAAAAAACTCTCCGAAAAGGGGGAATGCTGCAGGTCTTTCCCTGGTTCCGGCTGTCAGAGGATATAGCGCGACAGATCCTCGTCCCGGGCAATGGCCGCCAGGTGATCCCGCACGTAGGCGGCGTCGATGCGCACCCGTCGCTCCGACCGTTCCGGGGCCTCAAAGGAGAGATCCTCCAGCAACTTTTCCAGGATAGTGTGCAGACGCCGGGCGCCGATGTTCTCGGTGCGATCGTTGACCAATGCGGCGGTCCGGGCGATTTCGCCGACGGCGTCCTCGGCAAAATCCAGTTCGATGCCTTCCGTCGCCAGCAGGGCCCGGTATTGGCGGATCAAGGCGTTGCGGGGTTCGGTGAGAATCCGCACGAATTCCTTCTCGCCCAGGCTGTCCAGTTCCACGCGTATCGGAAATCGGCCCTGCAACTCGGGAATCAGATCCGAGGGTTTGGCGATGTGGAAGGCGCCGGCAGCGACGAACAGAATGTGGTCGGTCTTGACCGGACCGTATTTGGTATTGACTGTGCAGCCCTCGACAATCGGCAGAATGTCCCGCTGTACCCCTTCACGGGACACATCGGGGCCCTGACGGCCGCTGCGGGTGGCGATTTTGTCGATCTCGTCCACAAAGATAATGCCGCTCTGTTCCACCCGTTCCTTGGCCAGAACCGTGACCTTGTCCATGTCGACCAACCGTTCCGCCTCTTCTTCGATGAGCAGTTCCCGGGCCTCGGTCACGGTAAGTCGACGCCTCCGGGTCTGTTTGGGAAACAGGTTGCCGAACATCTCCTTGATGTTGAAACCCATCTCTTCGGTTCCCTGCGGGGTGAAAATCTCCATAGTCGGCGTTCGTGCGGTACGGGTTTCCAGTTCCACCGTGCGGTCATCGAGTTTGCCTTGCCGCAGCAGCTTGCGCAGTTTGTCCCGGGTCCCGCCGGCAGCGGCGCCGTCCTCTTCCTCGACGCTTTTTTCAGTTCCGGGAAGCAACAGGTCGAGCAGCCGTTCCTCGGCGGCGTCCTCGGCCTTGATTCCAACCGCCCGCGCTTCTTCGTCCCGGACCATGATGATCGACAGATCCACCAGGTCGCGGACCATGCTCTCCACGTCCCGGCCGACGTAGCCGACCTCGGTGAATTTGCTGGCTTCGACCTTGATAAAGGGGGCCTGGGCCAGCTTGGCAAGACGCCGGGCGATCTCGGTTTTGCCGACTCCGGTAGCACCGATCATGATGATGTTTTTGGGAACGATTTCGTCCCGCAGATCGGCGGCTACCTGCTGGCGCCGCCAGCGATTGCGCAGGGCTATGGCGACGGCGCGTTTGGCGTTCTGCTGGCCGATGATATAGCGATCCAGTTCCGAAACGATTTCTCGTGGAGTGAAGTTGGTCACGGCAGACTCTCGGTGGCGATACAATCGTTGGTGTGGACGCAGATGTCGGCGGCGATCTTCAACGAGGCTTCGGCGATGTCCAGAGCGTCCAGATTCGAGTACAGCAACAAAGCCTTGGCAGCGGCCTGGGCGAAGGAACCGCCGGAACCGATGGCGGCAATGCCGTCATCCGGTTCGATGACATCTCCAGCGCCGGACAGCACCAGGGTGCAGGAAGCGTCGGCAACGATCAGCAGGGCTTCCAGCTTGCGCAGTATCTGGTCCGTACGCCAGTCTTTGGCCAGTGCTACCGCCGCCTTGGGCAGGTTGCCGCGAAACTCCTGTACCTTGTTTTCAAACTTTTCGAACAGGGTAAAGGCATCTGCGGTGCTGCCAGCGAAACCGGCCAGAATCTGCTCGTTGTAGATGCGCCGGATTTTGCGGGCCGTGTGCTTCATGACCGTGTTGCCCAGAGTGACCTGGCCGTCCCCGGCCATGGCCACGCGGCCGTTTTTGCGAACGCAGAGGATGGTTGTTCCACGAAAGTCCATGATCCCTCTTCACCGAGCGAAAAGTTGGAAAAATAGCGCACATTCTAACACAGCGCCGCAATCGAAAAAAGAAAAATGGCAGAGGCAAAGGGCTTTGTCAAGGCCCGCTCACTGCGGATGCAGAGGCGCTGCGACGGTGTTCCGAGGCTGAAGGGGGAGGAGGCCGGAAGGGTTGACGGATAGACAGCCGGCGGTCGACTATTTTAACGGTGGCGTGAACAGGGCCAGCAGTTCAACGGGATCGGCACCTTCATTTCTCAGGCCGTGAGTGACGCCGGCAGGGGCGACAACGCAGTCGCCGGCCTGTAGCGGCGTCTCCAGACCGTTCATGCAGCAAATCGCCTTGCCGCTGAGAATGTAGAAGGTTTCCCTTTGCCGGTCATGACAATGAGGGCGAATTTCGCCCCCTGGGGCGATCTGTCCCCGGTGAACCGACAACTCCGGATGCAGATCCGCCGTCACCAGATCCCGCAGCAGAAAGCGGTCGTGGGCTGGATGAAGGTAAGGTGTCTTATCGACGCTGCGGCGGATGGTTCCCGGCATGATGACCTCGCTGGGTGAAAGAGTTGTTCGTGGCGGCGGCAATGTGGGTACGAAGGCGTATTCAAGCCGTCTGCAACAGATCCTCAATCAGGCGCGGTGCGGTTTTCAGCGCTTCGCCAAGTTGTTCCGGCCGGCTGCCCCCCGCCTGGGCCAGGTCCGGCCGGCCGCCGCCACCACCGCCGACCAGGGGGGCCAGTTGCTTGATCAGAGCTCCGGCCTGCAGCCGCGGGGTAAGGTCCTTGCTCACGGCGACCAGCAGACCTGCCTTGCCGGCATGGCTGCTGCCAAGCACCAGTACACCGGATGAGAGGCGGTCGCGAACCTGGTCGGCCAGCTCCCGCAGCGCTTTGCCGTCCAGATTGTCCACCTGCCCGCAGACCAGAGTGATGCTGCCTACGCTGGTGGCCCGGGCAAGCAGGTCGCCGGCCTGATCGGCGTTGAGTTTGCCCTGCAGGGACTCGACTTCCCGTTCCAGTTCCTTCTGCCGCTCGAGGAGCTTGCGCAGCCGGACTGCAAGTTGCGGCCGGTCCGTCTTGATCATTGCCGCCAACTGGTCAAGGGTCCGTTCCTGCTGACGAACCTTTTCCAGAGCCGCGGCCCCGGTGACCGCCTCGATGCGCCGCACTCCGGCGGCGATACCCGACTCCTGAAGGATTTTGAACAGGCCGATGTCCCCCGAGGCGTCCGCGTGGGTGCCGCCACAGAGTTCCATGCTGAAATTACCGACCCGCACCACCCGCACCGAGTCGCCGTATTTTTCGCCGAACAGGGCTGTTGCGCCTGCGGCCACCGCCTCCTCTGGAGTCATCTGTTTCGTGACCACCTCCAGGTTGTTCCGTATCCGCCGATTGACCTCGGTTTCGATGTCTTCGAGTTCGGTGTCGCTGAGGGCGGAAAAATGGATGAAGTCGAAGCGCAGCCGTTCCGCCGTGACCAGCGAACCGGCCTGCTGGACATGGTTGCCGAGGGTTTCGCGAAGCACCTGGTGCAGAATGTGGGTGCAGGTATGGTTGAGGGCTGTGGCCAGGCGCGCTTCGCCGTTTACGGACAGTTCGGCCACAGTGTCGCGAAGGACTCGGCCCCTGACTACCCGGCCGACATGGACCGTCAGCTCCGGCAGCGGTTTGCGCGTGTCGCTGATCGCCACGGAGCCATCGGCGGTCGAGAGAAGTCCCCGGTCGCCGCTCTGTCCTCCCGATTCACCGTAGAAGGGGGTGGCGGCAGTGACGATTTCCACTTCCTGGCCTTGCTCCGCTTCTGCCAGAGACCGACCATCGACAAGAATCGCCAGAATTTCGCTGCGGCCGGTGAGACAGTCATAGCCGCTGAACTCGCTGCGGACGCCGGCTTGCGCCAATTGCCGGTAAACGGAGGCTACAGCTTCCTCGCCGGAGCCTTTCCAGTGTTCACGGGCCTTGCGACGCTGTTCTTCCATGGCCTTGTTGAAACCGGCTTCGTCAATGACCAAGCCCTTTTCGGCAATGATGTCGGCAGTGAGATCAAGGGGGAAGCCGTAGGTGTCGTAGAGCCGAAAGGCGACCTCTCCCGGGAGCACGGTCAGTTTGTGCTGCTGCAGCTGTTGTACCTCCTCGGTGAGAATGCGCAGGCCGTTGTCAAGGGTCTGGATGAATCGCTCTTCCTCGTTTTTGACCACTGTGGTGACATAGTCGCAGCGCTGGGCCATCTCCGGATAAGCGTCGGCCATGGATTCCAGAACGAAGGCCGCGGTGCGATACAGAATCGGCTGGTCAAAACCCAGCATTTTGGCGTGGCGGGCGGCCCGGCGCATGATCCGTCGCAGGACGTAGCCTCGCCCTTCGTTGCTGGGCAGCACCCCGTCGGCAATCAGAAAAGCGGTGGCCCGGCTGTGGTCGGCGATAACCCTCATGGAGACATCCGCCTCCCCGTTGGTGCCGTAAGCCTTGCCGGACAGGCTCTCGATAAAGGCGAGGATGCCCCGCAGCAGGTCGCAGTCGTAGTTGCTGCGGACTCCCTGAACCACGGCGGCAATGCGCTCCAGGCCCATGCCGGTGTCGATGGACGGCTTGGGCAGGGGGGTAAGGGTGCCTGCGGTGTCGCGATCGAACTGCATGAATACCAGGTTCCACAGTTCCAGGTAACGGTCGCAGTCGCAGCGGCCGATGCCGCAGTCGGGACCGCAGGCCATGTCCTGGCCCTGGTCGATGTGAATTTCCGAACAGGGACCACAGGGGCCGGTGTCACCCATGGACCAGAAATTGTCCTTTTCACCCATGCGGATAATACGCTCAAGGCCCACCTCGTCCCGCCACAGGGCAAAAGCTTCGTCGTCCTCCCTAAACACGGTAATCCACAGCTTATCCGCCGGCAGCCCGAGTTCTTCGGTCAGAAAGTCCCAGGCATAGAGAATGGCGTCCCTTTTGAAGTAATCGCCGAAGGAAAAGTTGCCCAGCATCTCGAAAAAGGTGTGATGGCGGGCGGTGCGTCCGACGTTTTCCAGATCGTTGTGTTTGCCGCCGGCCCGAACGCATTTCTGGGCGGAGGCCGCCCGCTGGTAATCACGCTTTTCGCGACCGAGAAACAGGTCTTTGAACTGATTCATGCCGGCGTTGATGAACAGCAGGGTCGGATCGTTATGGGGAATGAGCGGCGACGAGGCAACCAGGGTGTGGCCGCGCTCCTCGAAATAGCGCAAAAAGCGGCTGCGGATGTCGTTGGCTGTGAGCATGAGCGTTTTCTGTTACCTTTCTGGTCGTTAGGAGTCGAGGATCGCAGCAAGTTCGGCCCGGCTCCAGTTTGAAAGTTCGGTGTCTTTTGGCGGCAGGGGTCAGTCCGGGCCTTGCAGCCGGTTCAGAACCAGTTCCAGCGCGAATCCCCGGCGCAGGAAATAGTGGACCACGCGGCGCTTTTCCCGGTCCTGGGCCTGCCGGTAGTCAAAGGCGGGGAAGCGCTGCCGCAGTATCTTTTCAAACAGCGCTTCCCCGTCAAATTCCGTCTCCAGTTCCTCAATGACGGTGTCCGCCAGGGCCTCGTCGATGCCCGCTGCCTGCAGCTCCCGGCGCAGCCGAAAACCGACGGCACGGCCATCGGTCAGCAGCTGCCGCGCCCGGCTGCGGGCGAAGCGTTCATCGCTGACATAGCCCAGTTCCCGGCAACGGTCGATGGTGCTGCGAATGTTTCGGGGCGCAAACCCCTTACGCCGCAGCCGCTGTTCCAGTTCCCGCTCGGTTCGCTCCCGCACCTTCAGCAGGTGAAGAGCGGCCTGAAAGACTTCATTCCCGGCCATGGTCGTCGTAGGTCGGGTCTGCTTCGTCCTGCGAGGGTTTTTCGTGGGAATGTTCAAAGGCTTCCCAACTGAGATCCGAAGTGGAGGAAATGCCGCTGGCCTTGAGCTTGAAATCGTCGGGGTTGGTGCTCTGCCGCAATGCTTCTTCAAAAGTAATGAGCTGTTGCCGATAGAGGTTCATCAACGACTGGTCGAAGGTCTGCATGCCGTAGGAGACGTAACCCTGTTGAATAGTGTCCCGCAACAGCTTGGTTTTTTCCCGGTCGTCGATGAGGTCCCGGGTGCGGGCGGTAGAGATCATGACCTCCACCGCCGGTACCCGGCCCTTGCCATCGGCCCGGGGTACCAGACGTTGGGAGATGACTGCGCGGATGATACTGGACAACTGGGCGCGAATCTGCCGGTGCTGGTGGGGCGGAAAAACCGAAATGATACGGTTAATGGATTCCGCCGCGTCGACGGTGTGCAGAGTGGCCAGCACCAGGTGACCGGTTTCGGCGGCATGCAGAGCGGTTTCTATGGTCTCCAGATCACGCATTTCGCCGACCAGGATAACATCCGGGTCCTGGCGCAGGGCGTACTTGAGGGCGGTGGGAAAATTCTCCGTGTCGCTGCCGATTTCCCGCTGGTTGATGATGGATTTGCGATCCTTGTGCAGAAACTCGATGGGATCTTCGACGGTGATGATATGCACGGTGCGCTGGTTGTTGATGAAGTCGATCATGGCCGCCAGGGTCGTCGACTTGCCCGAGCCGGTAGCGCCGGTCACCAGCACCAGACCGCGAGGCTCCATGGCGATTTTCTCCACCACCGGAGGCATGTGAAGTTCGGAAAGATTGGGAACGATAAAAGGAATGACACGGAACACCATGGTAATGCTGCCCCGTTGGCTGAAAATGTTGGCACGAAAGCGGCCCAACCCGGGAACGCCGTAGGCCATGTCGACTTCGTGACGCTCCTCAAAAATCCGCCGGCGCTTGTCGTTCATGATGGCGTAGGCCATCTGTCGGGTCAGATCGGCACCCAATCGTTCCGCCTTAGGCAAGGGGCGCAAGCTGCCGTCAATGCGGTAGATGGGCGGCAGCCCCGGTTTGATGTGAATGTCGGAAGCCTTGGCCTTCAGGGCAACGGTCAGAATTTCATTCAGTTCCATGATTGGCTCCCGCCGCACCGACGACCGGTTTGATCAGGCCGAAGTGCTCATAAAGTTTCTCTTCGATGGCCCGGCCCGTGTCGGGGTGATCGCGCAGAAACTGTTTGGCGTTTTCCCGGCCCTGGCCGATGCGTTCACCGGCAAAGGAATACCAGGCACCGCTTTTGTCGATAATGTCGTGAGCCGCACCGAGATCCACCAGGTCCCCTTCCCGTGAAATCCCCTCGCCGTACATGATGTCGAACTCGGCTTCCTTGAAGGGCGGCGCGACCTTGTTTTTGACCACCTTCACGCGAGTGCGGTTGCCGATGCTGTCCTGTCCCTGTTTGAGGGCGGCGATGCGGCGGATATCCATGCGCACTGAAGCATAGAATTTCAGGGCATTGCCGCCGGTGGTGGTTTCCGGATTGCCGAACATGACCCCGATCTTCATGCGGATCTGGTTGATAAAAATCAGACTGCAACGAGACTTGCTGAGGGTGCCGGTGAGTTTGCGCAGGGCCTGGGACATGAGCCGTGCCTGCAGGCCCATGTGGGAATCGCCCATCTCTCCCTCGATTTCCGCTCGTGGTACCAGGGCCGCCACCGAGTCGATTACCAGTACGTCGATGGCGCCGCTGCGAACCAGCACTTCGGCGATTTCCAGCGCCTGTTCTCCGGTGTCGGGCTGAGAGACCAGCAGGTCGTCGGTCCTGACCCCCAATTTGCGGGCGTAATGGATGTCGAGAGCGTGTTCGGCGTCGATAAAGGCGGCAATTCCTCCCTTTTTCTGAGCTTCGGCGACGATATGCAGGGCCAAGGTGGTTTTGCCCGACGACTCAGGACCGTAGATTTCAACGATGCGACCGCGGGGAATACCGCCAACACCCAATGCCAGGTCAAGACTCAGGGCACCGGTGGGAATAACCTCGATGTCGGGCAGTGCGGAATCTTCGCCCAGGCGCATGATACTGCCTTTTCCGAACTGTTTTTCAATCTGGCTCATGGCCAGGCCGATGGCGCGGTCGCGGTTATTGTCGCTCATGGAGTCAAAATCCTTTGCTGGTTAAAGGCCGGTTTCGGAACAGGGGCCCCGCAACGGAACGACCTGGCGTGGCAAATGATGCGCCCCTCGAGCAGCGAGCCGGCTTTCGTAAAGGACCAGCCGCTCAAAGCGGATGGAGCCCTGAAGGCGTTCGTTGCCGGCAGAGAGAATTCGACCGGCCGCGGCGACGGGCCGCCGGCAGCGACCGAGGGTGAGGTGCGGCACGAAGGAGCGTTGCTCCACAGGCAGTTGCAGCTTTTTCAGTTGCAGTACAACTGCTTCGTACAGCGCTGTCAGCCGGTCGCCGCCGTTCACTCCCAGCCACAGCACTCGCGGCCTGTCGGCATTCGGAAAGGCCCCAAGTCGGGTGAATGTCGCTGTAACAGGGGGAAATAAGACACCTATCGATAGCATAGAATGACCAAGCTGTTCAAGGGATTCTTCGGCGACACGGCCGAGAAAGGCGAGGGTCAGGTGAAGAGCTTCCGGTGGAACCCATCGCATATCCGGCAGATCTTCGGCCAGTTTCCGCTGCAGGCCGGAAAGAGCTGGTCGGACAGACTCCGGCAGGGGCAGGGCGACAAAGGCCCGAAGGTCGGTCACGGCTGTCGGGACTCGAAGCGGGAGGCCAGATAGCGCCGTATCCACTCAAGAGCCATACAGCCGGCCATGCGCCGCACCCGTTCCCGGTCGCCGCTGAAGCGGTAACCCTTGACCTGATCGGTGTGGCCGTCGCAGAGGGCCAGGAACACGGTGCCCGCCGGTTTGTCCTCGGTTCCTCCGTCGGGACCGGCGACGCCGGTGATGGCCAGACCCAGGTCGCTGCCGGCGGCATTACGGATGCCTCGAGCCATGGCTTTTGCGCAGGCTTCGCTCACCGCGCCGGCGGTTTCGAGAACTCCTGCGGGGACCTGCAGCCAGTCCTGTTTGGCAGCGTTGCTATAGGTGATCGCGCCTCGTTCGAAATAAACCGACGAACCGGGCAGGTCCGTGAGCATCTGCGAGACCAGGCCGCCGGTGCAGGACTCGGCCAGAGCGACGGTCAGCCCGGCATCGGTGAGCATGCGGGCAACGTTGCCGGCCAGGGTTTCCCGATCGCGACCGAAAACGAAGGGAGTCAGAAGCTTGCGCGCCTGCAGTTCGGCCTGGTCCAGTAGCTGATCGGCTCTTTCTCCCCGGGCGCGAAGCTTGACATGCACAAAGGGAAAATCCACGCCAAACGCCAGACTCACCCCCTCGGGCAGTTTTTGTGCGTCCAGCAGATCCTCAACCCGGGGCTCGGACAGTCCGAAGACCTTGACGATGCGTTCCTCCAGAGGCATGGCACCGCCGCTGCGCAGCTGCAGACGCGGCAGGACCTGTTGCTCAAGCATGTCCACCATCTCTTTGGGGACTCCCGGCAGAAAAAACAGATCGCATTCCTTGTAGCGCAGGGAAAAGCCGGGCGCGGTGCCAAGCCGGTTGCCGAGAACCGTGGCCTGCTGCGGCAGCAGGGCCTGCTTCTCGTTGCGGGCATGCATTTCCATGGCCCGGGAAGCGAAAAAATCCCTAATCTGGCCCAGAGCCTTTTCGTTCAGGGCCAGGCGGCGACCGAAAGCCCGAGCCGCCACCCGGGCGGTAAGATCGTCTTCGGTGGGGCCGAGGCCACCGGTGACGATCACCACCTGACGTTTTTCGGCCAGATCCTTCAGAGCTTTTTCGATCTCCTGCTCCACGTCGCCCACCACCCGGGATTCGAGCAGGGCGA
>PWVL01000159.1 GCA_003561875.1 Desulfuromonadales bacterium
CCTACGTCAATCTGTGCGGCACCTTCTATTACTTGTGCAGCATTCTTGACGGATGCAGCCGCTCCATCGTCCACTGGGAGCTACGCCAGGCGATGACCGAAAAAGACGTGGAAATCATTCTGCAGAGGGCCAGGGAGAAATTCCCTGACGCCAGGCCCAGAATCATTTCCGACAACGGCCCGCAGTTTATTGCCAAGGATTTCAAAGAGTTCATCCGGATGGCCGGTATGACCCACGTCCGGACCGCGCCTTTTTATCCGCAGAGCAACGGCAAACTGGAGCGTTACCACAAAACCATCAAAAGCGAGTGCATTCGTCCCAAGGTGGCCCTGTCTCTCGAAGAGGCCAGAGCCCAGATCGCCGACTACATCCGCTACTACAACGAGGAGCGGCTGCACAGTTCTCTCGGTTATGTCGCTCCCAAGGACAAACTGGAAGGCCGGGACAAGCAGATTTTCACAGAGCGCGACAAGAAATTGGAAGCGGCCCGAGAGGCCAGAAAGCAAAAGCGGCAGGAGGGGAAACAACGCCCCGCCCTCCACCACCAAGCGCCAGCATCTGGGGTGATCTTCAACTCACTAACTCAACAGGGGCAACTCTCCATTTCCGGCTGAGGCAAAACAGAACCAAGACCGTCCCCAACCGGGGTAGGTTTGTCATGGTCTTTTACCGTTTCACGAGAGGGAGGGTCCTCACGGATAAGGCTCTTCTACCCAGGGCCTCCGTAGTTTCGGGCTCGTGCCGCACAGTGCAGGTATCCAGGGGGTGTTTCACGGTTTCTGAAACAGAGCACAGCACTTTTCCCAGTCGTTTTCATTCTTCCGGCTGTGCTTCCGGACCATCATTGTTTTGCTGCCAAGGGCATGTTTCGTAGTTGATCCGGTGAACCGGTGACGTGATTCTGATCATGGTAATTTCTTTCTTCTCCGTGACGGCCTTGTGCGGGAGTTTTTTTGGCAAGCAAATTTCGGGATGCAGCTGAAAGCGTCTTGGTTTTCCCAAAGGAACAAAAAGACCAGAGCGCCGGCCTGGTGCCAGGCTGAAGGCCGTCTGAAAGAGCGCTGAAAAAGAGACTGAAGGGGAGTTTGATGCGAAAGAGGAGGGCCGTCAACAATAGAGACATCGTTCCGGCCGCCTGTGGAGAACTTAGCGCATGAAAAAAATTCTGATAGTGGATCCCGAGCCCTTTTCCAGGGCGGTGCTGCAGGACATTCTCGGTGACGAGTACGAACTTCTGGCGGTCTCCACCGGGGCCGAGGCGATGGCGCTGGCCTGTCGGCAGACACCGGATTTGATCCTGTTGGATCTGGACTCGCCCGAAACCGACGGGGCGAGACTCTGTGCCCGCCTGAAGGAGTCGCCAACGACCGTTTCCTTTCCGCTGATTCTGCTATCAAGCCACACTCGCAAGGAAGAGGTCCTCGATGGACTCTATGCCGGGGCCGACGACTATCTGACCAAGCCCCTCTGCGCCGGTGAGACTCTGGCCCGCATCGATGCCCATCTGCGCAGCCGTGACTATTATGCCGATCTGGAAAAACAGGACTTGTTGATGCTGCTGGAGCTGTCGGAGATCATCTCGGTTACCCGCAATCCGAAAAGAATTCTGAACATCATCGTGGAAAAAGTGTCCGCAGCCCTGCGCGCCTCCCGGTGTTCAGTGATTGCACTGAACGACACCGGCGAGTTGATTGTTCAGGCCAGCAGCGATCTCCCTCCCGATTGCGGAGTCAGGATCGACCTGGAGAAATATCCGGAAATCGAAACCGCCTGGCGTACCCAGCGGCCCGTGGTGCTGCAGGACATTCACCAAGCCCCTTTGATGGACTCTGTGCGAAAATACATTAAGGGTTTGTCTGCTCAGGCCATCCTGGTAGTACCCATCATCAAGAAACAGAACGTCATCGGAACCTTCTTTCTGCGGACTGCTTCGACCAGCAAGGGATGGATTTCGGGCCGGGTTTTCAAGGTGTGCCAACTGGTCGCCAACATTTCCGGCAACGCCCTCGAGAACGGAATCATTTTCGAGGCAATGCAGTCCAAGCGGCAATTGCTCGAAGAACTGGCTTTACGCGATGGGTTGACGGGCCTGTACAATCATCAGCAGTTTCATGCGCGATTCGAAGAAGAGTTCGCCCGAGCCCGACGCTATGCTTTGCCCCTGTCCTGTATTTTTGCCGATATCGATAATTTTAAAGCCATCAATGATCGGTACGGGCATGTCACCGGAGACGTGGTGCTAAAGCGGATCGGCCGACTGATTGAGAAGATGCTGCGCAAAAGCGACCTGGCCGCCCGCTACGGGGGAGAGGAGTTTGCCGTCTTGCTGCCGAATACGACCATGTCTGGCGCCCGCGACTTCGCCGACCGGTTGCAGGCTGAGATCGAAGAGATGACTATTCAGCAGCTCAAGGGAGGGCGAATTTCTATCAGCGTCGGCGTCGCGACCTACCGGGACGGGAACATGAATGCCTACCCGCAGCTACTGAATCAGGCGGATACCGACATGTATGCTGAAAAAAAGGCGAAAAAAAAACTGGCGGGATGATCGATCCCCCGTTTTCATGGACGGGGGAAGGGTGATAACAGTTTCTTTTTCCACCGGGCTGCTCAGAGGCCTGGATTATCAACCTTGCACATTCAGGGAGGGGACATGAACAAAGCAGAACTCGTGGCAAAGATGGCCGAAGGGGCCGAGCTGACCAGAACTCAGGCCGAAAAAGCGCTGAGCAGTTTCATCACGACTACGGTCTCGGCACTGAAGGCAGGCGACAAGGTCACCCTGTTGGGTTTTGGCACCTTCAGTGCTGTAACCCGCGCCGCCCGCACTGGGGTCAATCCCCAGACCGGCAAGGCCATCCAGATCGCGGCCAAGACCAACGGCAAGTTTACGCCGGGCAAAGCTCTCAAGGACCTGGCGCCGAAGCCGAAAAAGGCTGCCAAGGGCAAAAAATCCAAGAAGAAATAGTCGGTCTGGATACAGAAAGGTTCTTGGATGCCGCCCTCGTCGCAAGAAATCGAGTGCGCATGGGGTGCTTTTTTGTCTTCAAAAACGCACCCATAAAAACAAGCAATTTCAATATATTATCTACGGTCAATAGGATCAGGGCTTCGGCATCACTCCATAAAAAAGGGGCTGCATAATTTGCAGCCCTTTTTTTATGGAGGTTGATTTTGGGGGATTCGCAAAAATGTTCATCCCGGCAGAAAAGTACGGGAAGCGCGTCGAAAGATTTGCTGGCGCACGATACCTGAAATCATTGCCAATTCGCCCAAAAGGCATCCAAAAGGCTCCTTGATGAGTTGGAAATTGCCGCGAATGGGCCGAAGCCGCGTTATTTTGCTCCAAATGCCGCCGCTGTTTATGTTTTTTAAACCGAGTACTTTCTAACCCCCGATCAACATCCAGGTAAGTATTGTTGAATCCTGCTCGAAGAAAATGGCCGAAAAGGCTATTCGGCCATTGACCATTGCTCGCAAGGTTCGCTGTTCGTGGACAGCGAAGAGGGCGGGGGGGCGAGTCAATGCCACCTCTCTCTTCTTGGTAAGTACCTGCCGGATTTTGGTTATCAATTTTCAAAAGTCTCTGGAAGGCATCCCGTGATTGATTATGGCTTCAGCAAAACACGAACCCGAAACGGAGGCGTCTCCTCGCTTTTCTCCGCAGGATCCTGGCCAAGGACGCCGAAGGGTCACCGACCCCACACGCCGGAAACCCATCCCGGAAAAAACGGTGCCGACAGTATTCAAGATCCAGGTTTCCCAATAATACCCTGCGTCTTTTCAATCGTTTTTCCCGCTCCAGATGACGAATGTCCCATCAAGGCCTCCCCGTAGGACGCTTTTCAACTACTACTGCCGGACCGCCCTGGTAGAAAAAAGGAACGCTGAAACCCCGGGATCCGCAAAACGCTC
>PWVL01000225.1 GCA_003561875.1 Desulfuromonadales bacterium
AGACCCGGGATTATTTCAGCGATCCCCGGCGGGTTTTGCCGAGCCGGTGAAGTGCGTGATCGGATAAATAAAACGCCCGAACTTCTGCTGTAAATTGCGCCGGATCGGTGAGGCGGTGAAGCTGCCCTTACAGGAAGAAGGAAAATGAATCTTTATTTTCGCTTGTTGTGGATGCTGGCGCGCCTGTGGTTGCGGCCTCTTGCGGTTTCCCTGACGGAACCTTTTCGCCGGCCGTTCCGCGTGCTGCCGAGCGACTGCGACGTGAATTTTCATCTTACCAACAGCCGCTACTTTGCCCTCATCGATCTGGCCAGAATCGAACAATTGGCCCGGCTCAAACTGTTGCGTCCTCTGATCGCTAAACGCTGGCAGCCGATGCTCAGTGCCACCGAAATGACCTTTATCCGTCCTTTGCCGCCGCTGCGCCGGTTCGACCTGGTGACCCGGATTCTTACCTGGGACGACAAGTATTTTTATTTTGAGCAGCGGTTTGAAACGCCGGGGACGCTGCACGCCGTCTCTCTTGGGAGGGCCACCTTCGTTTGCGGCCGGGAATTGGTGCCGCCTTCCGAGGTAGCCGCTCTGGCGGGCTACGAAGGACCGGTGCCGGACGATCCCGCGCTGTTGGAGACATGGCGCCTGCTGCTGCAACAGAAGAAAGATTTCTTTTCCCCATAGGTGTGCTACGATCGGGGGCGCGTCCGTTGTTTTTGTTTGGGTTGCCGCGAGGTTTCTGGCTTTCACAGTGAGTTTGCGACCCACCAATCGTCAAAGGAGGTCTGCGATGAAACAGATAAACGATCCTGGCAGTTGGAACCCCTATCTGGCCGGAGCACTGAGCGGTCTGGTCGCTGTCGCCTCGGTGCTGTTCACGGGCAGGTATTTTGGGGCGTCGACCTCGTTTGTCCGCAGCGCCGGTATGCTGGAACGGCTGATCCTGCCCGAACGGGTCGCCGCAAACATTTATTTCAGCAAATACCTGCAACCAGGTGGTTCCGTTTTTGACTGGCAGTGGATGTTTGTGGTGGGCATTCTGATCGGTGCGTTGCTGGCGGCGACAACGTCCGGTTCGTTTCGTGTGCAGGCGATACCGGACATGTGGCAGCAGCGCTTCGGTCGACGGAGCGGACTAAAACGGGTTCTGACCGCTTTTGCGGGAGGAACCATTCTCATGTTCGGCGCGCGCATGGCCGACGGCTGCCCCAGCGGCCACGGTTTGAGCGGGGTCATGCAGCTGGCGGTGAGCGGTCTGCTGGCTCTGGTGTGCTTCTTTGCCGGCGGCCTGCTGGTCGCGCGGCTGCTTTACGGCAGGGGAGGACAACAATGAGACTACTGATTGGTGGACTGGTGACCGGCATCGCTTTCGGGTTTCTGCTGCAGAAAGGACGCGTGCTTCGCTATGACAAGCAGTTGGCCGCCCTGCGCCTGCAGGACATGACCATTGTCAAATTCATGTTTTCTTCGGTGCTGGTGGGCATGGTCGGCATTCACCTGCTCAACGATATGGGTCTGATCGCCATGAGTCTCAAGGCTACGCAGGTGTGGGCCAATATTGTCGGCGGGTTGATTTTCGGGGTGGGATGGGGGTTGGTCGGCTATTGCCCCGGCACTTCACTCGGCGCAGTGGGTGAGGGGCGTATCGATGCGTTGTCGGGGATAGCGGGAATGCTTTTCGGCGCTGCAGTGTTTGCAGAAGTCTATCCCCGGCTGCAGAACAACCTGCTGGTCTGGGCTGATTACGGCAAGATCACTCTTCCGCAACTACTGGGGGTCAATCACTGGTTGGTTGTTGCCGTGATGGTAGTGCTGGGGGTTTTGATGTTTCGCTGGTTTGAGAAAAAGGGGCTTTGATAGTTTAATTGCGTCGTCTTTGAGCAAAAAAGGCAGCGCCTTACGGCACTGCCTTTTTTGCGTAATTGGCGAAAGACGGTGCTCGGGCTCTCAGCGCCCGGGAAGACGGGATGAAGCCTGTTTTTCCATACGCTCCTTTTCTTCCGCGTAGTCGATGCTGTAGCGAGCCCAGGGGCGGGCTTTCAGGCGGGGATAGCCGATGGGCTCCTCGGTGCCTTCGCAAAGACCGTACTGCCGGGTGGCAAATTTAGCCAGGGCACGATCCACTTCTCGCAGCAGCTTCGATTCCTTGTCCAGAAAGCGCAACTGAACTGCCTGCAGTTGACTGTTGGCGGCCTGATCCATTTCTTCAATATTGTCGTCGGGATTAAATTCCATGTCTCGGGAACGCAGGGTGGCGATGGACTGAACCAGATCCCGCCTTTTCGCTTCAAGCAGTTGCTGCAGTTCCTGCAATTGTTCTTCGTTCAAGCCGTTGATCTCATTTTTCAGTGTGGCCATTCAACACCTCCGATACGAATACGGGCACAACAGAACATTTGGTGGACAATATAGCACATTTATTGTTGAAGTTCTTCAAATAGTTGCGACTGAGACACGGTTTTTGTCCAAAAGAACCTCATTCGAGAAAAGGCTTTTTACAAACTGTAACTACCATTTTGTGCGAAAAAGACCGCCTCTTCAGCCAACCTTACGCTGTTTCGTCCGGGTCAAAAAGTGATCCTTCGCAGGCCAGGGCCATCAGGGCGCTGGCGGTTTCCTGAGGTTTTCCGCAAACCGGCTCCAGCGTCACGACCTTTCGGGATTCCCGGCGTGAGAGGCCGTAGAGGTAGGTTTTGTCATAGTAGTCCAGAACCAGGTGAGCCGCCGTCGCCAGGTCGCCGGAGGCGATGGCCCGCAGGGCCGCCCGGGCCTTTTCCTCGCCGAGACGTTTGCGGATGCCGGCGACAGCCCGGGCCAGCTTTTCCGAACCCTGATTGCCATAATCAAAGCACAGGCGCTCAACTCGCAAAGCGCGGGGCAAGTCGATGCGCACAGCAGTGGCGCGGCGCATCTGTTGATAGAAATTTTCATTGATCACGATCTGGCCGATTTTGCGGCTTTCGTCCTCGACCCATATGGGGCGTTCGATGCGAAAGTTCCGCAGCAGGACGCAGAGCTGGTTTTCGAAATGCTCGGTGGTAGGTTGTGGCTGTTCGTCCAGAGCACCGAAAGCCGAACCCCGATGTCGGGCCAGAGCTTCCAGGTCGAGAGTCTGCTCGCCCCGTCGTCGCAGAATTTCCAGCAACTCTGTTTTGCCGCTGCCGGTCATGCCGCTCAGAATGAGCAATCGCCAGGGTTCGGAGAAGGTTGCCAGTACCAGTTGACGGTACGCTTTGTAGCCCCCTCGGAGGACCGCCACCCGATACCCGGCCAGACTCAGGAGCCAACCAAGAGCACGGCTGCGCATGCCGCCCCGCCAGCAGTAGATCAACGGCTGGCGATTGCCGGTGAGCTCCCGGGCGTCGTGAAGATAGCGGTTCAGGCGCGGCCCGACCATTTTCAGCCCGTGACACAGGGCCGCTTCACGGCCCTCCTTTTTGTAGAGAAATCCGACCTCATGCCGCTCCTGGTCATCCAAAAGGGGCAGATTGAGGGCGCCCGGGATGTGGCCCCGGGCAAATTCGGCTGGGGTTCGCACATCGAGCAGCGGCCGCTCGCAGCCCTGCTGCAGAAAAAGCTCCGGGGCCAGGCTTCGCAGGCTCACGAAGATTCCGGCCGGCTAGGCAGTTCGGCGCGCAGCTGCTGGAGTTCCCGGCGAGAAAAAGAGTACTGCTTTTTGCAAAATTCGCAGGTCACCACCGTTGTTTCTTCCTGTCGAGCCAAGGCATCCAGTTCTTCCTTCCCCAATCCTTTGAGCAGCACGCGAATCTGTCCCCGGTGGCAGTTGCAGCGAAAAGTCACGGGAATTTTTTTCATTGTGCCCAAGGGCACCCCGGCAAACAGATGCCGCAGAATTTGCTCGGGGGCCTGCCCCTCGCGAAGCAGGGTGGTCAGGGGGGGCAACGCCATAAGGC
>PWVL01000108.1 GCA_003561875.1 Desulfuromonadales bacterium
AAACACGCATGGGATGGCCAAGAAAGCGCACCCGGCTGTCGGTGGAAATACCGCGGCTTCCGGCAAAAACCTGCAACGAAACCCGCTCCCCATCCAGACGAATAACCTGGGCCAGGGAAGTGCCGCTGTCACTGACCACTTCTGCCAGTGTCGCATTGCCTACGTCGGGTGCCAGAACGGTAATTACGTTCCCGGAAATCTGGACAATATGATGGTGAATCTTTCTCATGCACGCCTCTTGTCTTCAAGAAGTTCGTCAATCCGCTTTTCCGCAGCGCTGAATGCCTTCGATTCCCAGGCCGTATAATTCCAGTCGATGAACAACTGGCGCAGGTTCTGGAAAAAGGTGCGGGCTTCGCCGTGGCTGCTCACCACAAACTGCCCCTCAAGCACTCCCAGAACCTTGTCGAACAGGTAGTTCTGACGTTCCGCGGAACAGGCGGCATCAATGTCGTCAAAGGAGTTCTGCTGCAGATAGACCGCGTCCAGAAACTCACTCTTAAGGTAAAGAGTGAAATCGTCAACGGGAGTCCCCTCTTCCCCGACAACCTTCATCATCTGATTGATCTCGTTGCCCCGCAGCAGAACACTCCGGGCCTGACGGACCTTTTTCGGCGACACCACCGGGCTGTACTTGCTCCAACTGTCGAGAGGATTGATCGCCGGATAGCGTCGGGCGTTGGCCCGATCCCGCGACAGCCCGAGGAACCCGCCGACGACCTTCAGGGTCCCCTGAGTAACCGGTTCCTCAAAATTTCCGCCGGCCGGACTGACGGCACCACCGATGGTGATGGAGCCCTGAGTCCCGTCGTAGAGTTCAACCAGACCAGCCCGCTCATAGAAACCGGCAATGCGGGACTCTAGGTAGGCGGGAAAGGCCTCCTCGCCGGGAATTTCTTCAAGACGCCCGGACATTTCCCGCAGGGCCTGGGCCCAACGGGAAGTGGAATCAGCCAGCAGCAGCACATGCAGCCCCATCTGGCGGTAGTATTCGGCCAGTGTCACCGAGGTGTAGATAGAGGTTTCCCGGGCTGCTACCGGCATGGAACTGGTGTTGCAGATAATGATGGTGCGATCCATCAGGCTGCGACCAGTACGCGGATCTTCCAGTTCCGGGAATTCCTTGAGCACCTCCACAACTTCACCGGCGCGCTCGCCGCAGGCTGCCATGATCACCACATCGACTTCCGAATAACGGGACAGACTGTGCTGGAGAACCGTCTTGCCGGCACCAAAGGGACCGGGAACACAAAAGGTTCCCCCCTTGGCCACCGGGAAAAAGGTGTCGATAGCGCGCATCTGAGTGACGAGGGGATCCACCGGAAGGTGCTTTCTGCGGTAGGCATCGATAGGAATCTTGACCGGCCAGTTCTGAACCATGGTGATCTGACGCTCTTCGCGGCCATTGCTCACCCGGGCAACTACGCTGTCCACCGTCAGATAGGAAGCGGGGGCCACCCAGACGATCTGCCACATTCCGGGGCAGTCAAAGGGAACCATAATGCGATGCTGGAACATTCCCTCGGGCACCGTGCCAATACTGTCCCCGGCGCGAACTTCGGCTCCGATCTTAACCTCCGGGGTAAAGGCCCATTGCTGCTTGCGGTCAAGAGGATCAAGGTAGAGGCCGCGCTGCAGAAAAAAACCGGCCTGTTCGGCCATTTCCGGCAGCGGATTCTGCAATCCGTCAAACACCCGGGTGAGCAGTCCCGGCCCCAACTGGACGGAAAGCAACTCACCGGAGAATTCCACCGGATCACCAACCTTGATGTTCCTCGTGTCTTCAAAAATCTGCAGGTCGGCTTCCTGACCCCGCACCCGAATCACCTCGCCTTTCAGGCGAACACCGGAACTCAGAACGTAGGCCACTTCATTCTGGATGACCGTCGTCTCGTACAGCACGTTGACCATATTGCTGTTGACACCGACAACCCTGCCATTTTTTAGCTTCTTCCTGACCATTTTTTCTCCTGAAAACTGCATACTGAACCGGCTATCGGAAGCCTGATGAACGCCACAGGCCCGGTGATTGGGCCTTTTCCAGCGGAAATTGCCAAATGAAGAAGGGCTCGATTGCCAAAAAAAACCTGACCGGACCTATTCCCCATTTACAGACCGAAAAAAGTTGCTGCAATGTTTAAGGAGCCGACATGCCTGGCATGTCGTCCTTATCCGGCTGCCTTTGCCCGGTTCGCGGCCCGTTGTACAACCGCCCTTCAGGAACTGACGCGGAGACGCGTCTGCCGAGCCTCCTCCTGAGCCTTCTCGACCAGTTCCGCCACAATCTGCCGACCTTTCTCAAGGGAATGACCCTGCCATTTTTCTGCTAGCAACAGGCGGATTCTGTAAACAACCAGAGCATTCACGGAAAAAGTCTCTCCAAGCAGAGTCTGACCAAGCAGCGCCTCATCAAGAATATCCCAACGAAGCTCATCAATCATCCGTTCCCGCTCAAGGGGATTCGCTGCGCCCAGGGCCTTGTGCAGCTGGTGGTCAACACCGGGGAAAACATCCCTGTCCAAATCCCTGTCCTGGCGTTTCCATTTGTCAATCTGGGCCGGTTTCCTGCAACGTGCGCGCAACAGATAGTTGCGAATATAGGTTTCCATGGCGTACCAAAAGGACTCTGCCGGAAACCTTGCTGAATCGCCAGGCAACAGAGACACCTCACTGAGTGAGGCCGCCAGCTCCTCGCCTTCATGCTCCGCGACCAATTCAAGAAAGCGGCTTGAAGACAGAAACGGAACTGCTCCGAACCGCAGCAGCGGAAGGGAGCTGATCAGAAAGTAATACTGAGTCGCCATGATCAGACTTTGAGTAAGGCGGTGAGTTTGGGATTGAGAAAGATTTTCAGAGCTTCGGCCAAGGCCTCATCGGTGAAATCATAGATGATATCCTCGCCTTCGATGCGCAGCTGAAAGCCCCCGGAAATTCCCGGTACCGGGCTGATCCGGGCCGTCTTCATTTTCTCTCCCAGATGGGCCAGAAGAGCCGACTCAAGGGCCTCGCAACGTTCAGGATCCAGCAGTGCCTCGATCTGCAGATTTTCGTTACCTGCAGCATGGTACTTGTGAATGATTTCGGCAATAATCGCCGCGATCTCTTTGGGAGACAGAGCGTCGCCGGCAAATTGCCTGAACAATGCCTGCATTCGATCCTGCAGTTCGTGTCGCAGGCTGAGCAGGGTATCTCGGGCGGCCAGACGCAAAGACTCTTTACCGTTTACCACGAGCTTTTCGGCCTCTTTTTCCGCCTGACGAAGAATTTCCTGGCTCTCGGCACGGGCCCGCCTGAGGATCAGTTCCGCTTCCTGCCGAGCCTGTTCGACAATGTTCCTGGCCTCTTCTTCGCCACTTTGAATACCTTGCTGTTGAATGCGGTTGAGAAATGCCTGAAGCTCTTCGGCCATCTGTTAACTCCTTGGCACCCCGCTGTAAAAGGTGTCAAAGGCACACACGAAAATCAGCGGAGTCGATGTTATGCGGCTGCCCGAACGCAACCCATATGCCTACATAAATCTACATAAATGTATGTAACGCGCTGGATTTATACCACAATTAAAAAACTCGCGCAGTGATATCACAAACAAGATTTTCTTACAAGGTTTTTTTGCCGGCATCAAGCGCCGGACCGCAGAATGCGGATTGCTGCCGATAGAATGACCAATAGATAAGAACAAACGCGCCTGTAAGGCCTGCCGGGCAGGCTGTTCACAAACAACCCGCGACGTGCACGAGAAGGCGACCGACATCAAGGGCGTTTGGCATGTCAGCTGGTTTTCATCCGGAAACGGCCCTTTTCCGCTGTAGCGGCGTCAATCTACAGGTTTGCTTGTGACTCGGACCATCCCTGGCCCTCGCCCTTCGGGCAGCCAGGGGCTGTCCATTTCCTCTATC
>PWVL01000101.1 GCA_003561875.1 Desulfuromonadales bacterium
AACACGGGGTAACCAACGTGACTCTGGCCATGCTTGACGAGGAACTGTTCCACACTCGGGAAGTTTCGGTTTCAAGGGGGCCTTCCTCTTCCGTTGACGGCCGGGAGTCACCCTGGGATCGTCTTGCCAAAACACTTTTTCACCTGACTGCCGGCGGACCGATGCTTGTCGACGACGAGCAGTTATCCGTTGCCATGGAAGATCTGGTGGCAGCTCTAAACGCCGATGCCGGCAGTGACGCGGGCCGTATCTGGCGGGGTGAAGATGCTGGCGGAGAGCGGCCCTACGACCGCCCGGTGGCCGATTTCATGCGCGAGATGGCTGCCGGCACCGCCTCCCGCGGGGGCTACGGTGAAGGCCTGCAGCAGTTCGCGGCGCTGCTGAGCCGGTTGCAGCCGTCCTTGCGCCGGCAGATTCTGCAGAGTGCCTTAACGGTTCTGGATGCCCCCGCCGGGGCCCGGCCGAGCCGCCCTCTCCGGCAGGATCTGGCCGAGGCTCTTGAGGGATTGGACGGCGAACAGGCCATTTCTCCCTTTATTCAGCAGGTGCTGCAGCAGTTGGCCTCTCGCGGCGCCGCGTCGGAGCCCCGGTCCGGCGAGCCCATTGCGCCTCCTTCGAAGCCGGTGACCAGTGGAGAGATCGAGGAACTGCTGGCGGAAACCCAATCCAATAACTACGTTCCGCAAGATTACCAGGCTGTTCTGCGGCAACTTCCCGAAAGCAGCCGTCGCAGTCGAGCCTTGCCTGCGGCAGTGGTGGAAGAGTTGCTGGACGGTTTGCACAAGGCGCGCTTCGAACGCCGGCTTTGCTGGATACTCTGTCATCTGCTGCGTTTTTCCAAGGACCCGGAGCACGCCGCCAGGCTTTGTGCGCAACTGGAAGATCTGTTGTATCGGCTTATCGATCTCGGCGACATGGCCGTTCTTGGCGACCTCTATCGGGATTTCGGGTCTTCTGGGACCGAGGAGGATTCCGCCGAAGACAGCTTTCTGGCTCCTCTGTTTGCCAGTGCCGATTTTGTGCGTTCTGTCATGACCCGGCTTACCTCCGCCTCGGGGGAACAGCGCCAGAACATATTTGCCCTCATCGGCCAGGTCGGTGCGCCTTTCATTCCTCTGCTCCTGGACCGTCTTGCCGAGGAGCAGGATCGCTCCGTCCGTTATAAATACCTGGCATTGCTCAGAGACATGGGCAGTCGGGCACGGGATGAGCTGATCAACCGGCTGCAGGATCCCCGCTGGTACCTGGTGCGCAATCTGATTACTCTGCTGCGGGACCTGGAAGATCCCGGCGTGGTGCACGCTCTGGAACCTCTCCTGGCCCACCCGCATGAGCGGGTACGGCAGGAGGCACTAAAAACAGCCCTGCACTTTCAGGACCCACGGGCGGTGCCTGCCCTGTTGAAAGAATTGGGCGAGGCCGGCGAGCCTCCGTCCCTGTGGAGTATTCTGCTGGCGCGCCAGTGCCGCGATGTCCGGGTTTTGGGACGGCTGCTGGAGTTGCTGGTCGAAAGGGGCCTCAGTGAGGAAAGCTGCACCGTCAAGCTGCGGGTGATCGCCACTCTGGGGGAAATCGGCCATCCCGACGCCCTGCCTGTCCTGAGGCGTATCCTGTTCGGGATAAATCTGGCCCACCCCCTGCGTCACCGCCGCCTGCAGGGAGAGGTTCTGGAGTCCCTCAAGGGTTACCCGCGTCAGGCCGTCGCGCCTCTCGTCAAGCGACTGTCCGGCAGTCTGCGCCCCGATCTGGGCGGTCTTCGCCGGCGCGCCGTTGAACTTCGCCTGGGAGCACGGCCATGAAAACGGAAGCTCTTTTGCATATGCAGACAGCTATTCGTCATCTGGCAACGGCGGTTGCCAATGCCAGATTGTACAGTGGCGGACACGGACAGGTACGGGGCCATTGCGAAGAGGCCCAACAGGCCCTCGAAGCACTGCTGAGAGAGCGGCCGGAGGTTTCCCTGCTGACGGTGGAGGGGAAGCTGTTGTTCGACAACATGCCGTTTCCCGCTACCCTCCATGGGGAAAAGTTCCTTGGATTCATGGAGCGCCACGGTATGAACCGGCTGGTCTTTCGGCGGGGACTGCGGGCCGACGAACTGGAACATCTGGTAGACTTCTGGGCCCGTCATGACGGTATCCGGCACGATTTCCCCCGCAGTCTGCATCTGCGCTTTGAAGCACTGACGGAAGCCGTCGCCGTTCCGGAACGTCCCGACGGGCCGGTTCTTTATACCGGCAAGGACGGAGTCCTGATTGACGAAGAGAAAAAAGCCGGCCAGAAACAACTGGAAGCCCTGTTTGCCGAGGTGGTGCACAAGCATTCGGTGAATGTGGCTGGTCTGTACCAGGTCGTTGGTGGCCTGGTGGAGGCCTTCAGCAACAACATTCTGTCTCTGCTGAACCTGCTGCCCATTCGCACCATGAACGAATATACCTTTACCCACAGCCTCAATGTCTGTCTGCTGAATCTCGCCCAGGCCATGAACCTCGGTATCGGCGGAGAACTGTTGCACGACATCGGCCTCGCCGCCCTGCTCCACGACGTGGGCAAGCTGAAGATTCCCCTGGAGATTATCATCAAGCCCGGCAAGCTGGATGAACAGGAATGGATGCTCATGCACCAGCATCCGGCTATGGGCGCCGCCTTGCTGGCCGACAGCCCGGGGGTGCCGCCCCTGGCCGTAATAGCCGCCTTTGAGCATCACATGCGTCACGACTATCGGGGCTATCCGACGGTTCCTGGTCACTGGAGCCAGCACCTCTGCAGTCAGATGACGGCCATATCCGACATTTATGACGCTTTAAGAACCATGCGCCCCTACAAGGAAGCCCGGTCGGCGGAGGTCAGTGCCGGGATTCTGCGCCTGGCGGCCGGCAGCGAGATCCACCCACAGCTGGCGGCAAATTTTATATCCCTTATCGAACAGGCGACAGGGCCGGAAACGGCGGAGCCGGGTTGACGGGCGACGCGGCCTTTGAACCATGAGTCCGAAACGGAACACACTCCGCTTCTGCACTGACGATTCCAGGCAAGTGTCTGGTTGCGTTCCGGTGCGGACCCGGCACCGAAGGGGCGAGGCCGTTCGGCAGCTCAAACCGCCAGAAAAATTCCTCCGCTTTTTATTAAAACCTTTCTGTGACCCCCCTTTGTCTTTGGGCACATTCCTGCCCGCCTTTCCTTATTGAATTTGAAATAAAAATTCAATTTTGTGATCCAGATCACAAAAACTTTCCTGAGCTCCCCCTATGATGCTTCATTGGAAGTGCCGTGGGCGGAAGCAAAAACGCCGTTGCTTATTGCGGCCTTGTTTTTAGACGGCTTATGGCACGGGCTTGCGGCTTGGAGTGTGGCTGACTATTTCAGGAGGAGAGTGACATCATGGCGGATTGGAAAAAAAATATGTTCAAAACAGGGTTGCTGGTGCTGCTGCTGGCGTCGGCTCTGCCGGCGCAGGCGGCCGAACTGGGGCCCATCAAGGTTTTGCGGGACGGCGAGGTTCGAACCCTGCATCTGCGGGATGCCGGCCGCTGTGCCGGAGTCCATATCTCCTTCTTGGCGGTACGCTATGGTCTGGATCTGCTCTATGGCGACGAGGTGCCGGTAGTGACGGACCTGCTGGTGTTTACCACAACTCCCGGGGGTCCCATCGATCTGCTGGACAAGGTGCTGCGCGAGGGTGGAGCCAACGATCGTACCTGGCCGGCGCCGGACATGGCCGCCGACCCGGACAATTTTGCCCTTATGTTTCTGCGCAAATCGACCCTGCAGATGGTTGAGGTGCGTCTGCAGCCGGGGCTCTGGCCCGCGGACTGGTTCGTGTTGCGGGAAAAAAACAAGGCCGGCACCCTCACGGACGGCGAGAGACAACGCTTCGCGGCACAC
>PWVL01000102.1 GCA_003561875.1 Desulfuromonadales bacterium
AAAATCAAATTTTCTTCGTACCAATCCGGTAAGTTCTTGTAACACCTCATCCCGGGGCCGTTCTTTATCCCGCAGAAGTTCGATAATCCGGTCTACGGAAACCTGCAGCTGTTCCGTCGGAGACGGTATCGCAGCCACACTCTGAACGGCCATCAGGATCATCACAACCAGGGCGATTACGACACGTTTTACCATTTTTTTCTCTCCTCGCAGGGGTATCCCCTGCCAGCTTGCAACCGATCAAAGACCGGGTAAAGAATTATCGACGAACCTGTCCCTCGCGATACTGAATATAAAAACTACGCAGTTCCAGGTAGGGATCAAGAGCCTGGCGCTTCAGCGCTTCATAGCTGTCTTTGTCGAGAGACAGAGCAGTCTGCTGTTCCAAAGCCGTGAGGCCGATCCGTTCCATGGGGTACATCTCCACATAGAGCAACGGGTTGAGAAAAAAGTCCCCGGCCATACCGACCGTATCCCTGGCTGTAGAGGGACCGAGGATCGGCCAGACGATGAAAATACCGTTGCCGACACCGTAATGTCCGAGGGTCTGGCCAAAATCCTCGTCTTTTTTTTCCCAATCCAGATAATGGCGGGCCGGATCGAACAAGCCGCCGATGCCAAAGGTCGAATTAACCACCAACCGTCCCAACTCGGTCCCGGCATCGGCGAACTTGAACTGCAACAGGGAATTGACAAAGCGGACCGGGGTGCCGAGATTGCTGAAGAAATTGCTCACCGATCGGCGGGCCGGTTCCGGCACCACCCGGTAGCCTCGGGCAACCGGCTTGAACAGATAGAAATACAATTTATCGTTGACCCAGAACATGCCCCGGTTAAAGGGTTCCAAAGGGTCTCGTATATCGACGATGGCAAATTCGTCGTTGGTAAAATCCTCATCGTCGTCAAAGTCGTACCAGACGTCATTATACTCGTCAGAGTCGATAACTGCGCGTTCCATGACTGTGGCTGCCGAGAGTTCCGGCAAAGGATCCTGCACCGCAAAAGCCAGACCGGTTCCACAGAGCCAAAGCACCAGAAGGGTCCCGGTAAAAAAGCGCATGGCCACCTCCATTTCAATCAGTTTTCAAAAATATATTTACTGACCAGTTGTTCCAGGTTAATCGCCGACTGGGTCTCAAATATTTCCCCGCCTTCGGGAATAAAGTCCTCCATGCCGCCGGGCGACACATCGATGTACTTGCTGCCGATAATACCGGCCGTGCGAATTGAGGCGATGCTGTCTTCCTGAAGACGCACCGACCGTTGGATTTCCAGGTGCACTACTGCCTGATAGAACTCCGTATCCAGCTCGATCCGCCGCACCGTGCCGATTTTCACTCCCGCCATTTCCACCAGATCTCCTTCTTTAAGACCGGATACCGAGTTGAAACGGGCGCTCAGAGCGTAGGTGGGATCTCCGAACAGGCGCACGTCGCCGAGGCGAACGGAAAGATACACGAAACACAAAAACCCTATGACCATAAAAATACCGACAGCCATTTCAACGGTGAACTTTTTCATAAACCGCAAGTCTCCTCTTTTTCGCTGCAATAAAGCGGTCCCATGGTCTCCTGTACAAAAGTACGAATACTCGGGTCTTCGGACAACTGAAATTGCTCCGGTGTCATACTGTCTTCGATCACGCCATTGGCAATAAGCGCGACCCGGTCGGCAAGTTTGAAAATTTTGGGCACGTCATGACTGACAATTACAGCGGTATATTTCAACCGCGCCTGGGTCTGGTGAAACAACCGGTAGATCTCGTTGCTACGACTCACGTCAAGCCCGGTGGTCGGTTCGTCAAAAAAAACAATGCGCGGATTCATCACCAGCGCCCGAGCCAGACCGACCCGTTTTTTCATGCCCCCGCTCAGTTGGGCCGGATACTTCTCGTTCACCCCGTCAAGATCCATCAGAGCCAGCTTTTCCTCAACACAGGCCCTGATTTCGTCCTCGCCGAAGTCCGTGCGCTCTCTCAGTGGCAGGGCGACATTGTCGAATATATTCATGGAATCGAACAGGGCAACATTTTGGAACAGCACCCCGTAATCTTTGCGCACTTCATCAAGCTGTTTTTTTCGCAATCGCGCCAGATCCTGGCCGTAGACCAGAACCTTGCCCCGATCCGGACGCAGCAGTCCGAGCATATGCTTGAGCATCACGCTCTTTCCCTGCCCGCTCGGCCCGACAATAACCGTAGTGGTACCTTCTTCTACAATCAGGTTGACCTTCTTCAGCACCTGCTGAGTCCCAAAAGAGCGCTCTACATCGATCAGTTCGATGGCGATATTGTTCGTTTCTTCCACCGTTTTTCCTCGTCACGCAACGGGATACAGATTATCCGCCGACCGGGCCGGAACGGCCTTTTCGGACCCCGGGTCCGGCAGACTCCTAGAGCAAAATGGCACTGATCAGGTAATCCGAAACCAGAATCGCCACCGAAGACAACACCACGGCACTGGTGGTGGTGCGGCTGACGCCTTCGGCGCCGAACCCCCCGGACCGCTCAAGATGGAGGAAAAAGCCCTTGGCAGTGGCGATCCAGATGATCAGCAAACCGAACACCAGGGATTTAACCAGTCCCATTTCCACGTCGGCCCAGACCACACTGCGGTACATTTCCTGAAAATAGCTGCCCGCCGGCACCCCCAACATGCTGACGCCAACCAGGTAACCCCCAATAATGCCAGCCACGTCAAAAATGGAAGTCAGCAGCGGCATGGCGACGATGGCGGCAACAAACTTTGGCACCATCAGGTACTTGTAGGGATCGATGGCCATGCACTCGAGGGCATCGATCTGTTCCGAATTGCGCATGATGCCGATTTCCGCACAGATGGCCGAACCGGCCCGGCCGACGACCATCAGAGCGGAAATGACCGGCCCCAACTCCCGCAACAGAGCCAGAGCCACGGCCGATCCGAGCAGGGCTTCGGATCCGAACCTGCGCAGCGTGTAGTAGCCCTGTAGCGCAAGCACCATGCCGGTAAAGGTTCCGGTAAAAAGTATCACGAAAACAGAACGGTGCCCGATAAAATGGATCTGACGGACAATGGGGAAAATCTTGTACGGAGGCCGGATTGCGGTCAGCAGACAGGTGAACAGGAAAATTCCCATCCGCCCTGCCTGGTCCAGATAGTAAATGGCCTCGGCGCCGATTTTTTCCAGCAGCACCATCCCCCGGACCACCAGTCGCGAGAGCAGATCGGGCCTTTCTTTAAACTGTTCTTTGGGCTGTTGATTCATCGCCTCACCTTGTCGTTCCTGCAACCCTGCCGTAGCACGCGTGTTCGGCCGGTTCCTATCCGCTCACATTGCGGACATAAGCATAAGAGGGTGCATGTTAGCACATTTCTTTAGAAAACAAAGCCCCCCAATCCACGGGTCCCCTGTTCCGTGACGGAAAACATAGCATCTCGAGACTTTTCCCGTCGACAGCGGACAACGCCGGAGCAAAAAGAGATGGCGGCCGCTTCGTCCGACGACCACATCCTGGACACACGTCCGGCACGTCCGGCAATTTTTTTGCGCTGGTCTTCGGGAATGGATTATACTTGCAAGTCGACTTGAGTGGACTAACTCCCCCAAGGACGGAGAACCTGCCAGAGCCGCCAGTATGTGCTGCCGGCTCTCCAGGGAGCCGCAATTGAGGCTTCGAATATTTACTCTTCGGCATTCTTTTTCTCGATCCGCTGCCGAATTTCCCGTCCGCTTGAGAGGCGCTCTGAAAAAGATGGATACGGTCTGAGAATAGCTTTTCGTAAGGGGTTCAACCATGCAATTGACGCAACTGCTGCGAAACTCCGTTGGCCGCAAGCTGATCATGGCTGTCAGCGGCCTGCTGGTGACCGGCTTTGTGGTCAGTCATTTGCTGGGCAACCTGGCCTTGTTTGCCGGCCAGGAAGCGTTCAACCTTTACGCTGCACAACTGCAGCAGCTCGGGCCTCTGTTGTGGTTGTTCCGGCTGGGACTGGCAGGAACCCTGTTGCTGCACGTGTTCTTCGGGATCTGGCTGACCCTGCAGAACCGAGCGGCAAAACCGACAGGCTATGCGATCAATAGGATCCGTAGTACCAACCTGGCCGCCAAAACCATGGTCTTTACGGGAATGGCATTGCTTCTGTTTCTCATCGGCCATCTGCTGCATTTCACTTTTCGCAGAATCGGCCTTCCGCCGGAACTGGCTCATGATGCCGGCGGCACCCTGGATGTCTTCGACATGGTTACGCTGAGCTTTCAGCAAGGATTTCCGGTGCTCCTCTATGCTGGCGCCATGCTCGCCCTGTTTCTGCATCTCGGCCACGGGCTCGGCAGCGCATTGCAGACTCTGGGCGCCTGCAACGACAAATTTCTTCCTGGAGTAAGAAAAGGTGGCTTTATCGTAGCTCTGGCACTACTGCTCGGCTATGTTTCGATTCCCGTACTGACTTTTTTTGGCTTTGTAACGCCTTAGGGGTTTCTTTTGTGATACTCGACAATCAATGCCCTTCCGGTCCGCTGGCAGACCAATGGGACAATCATCGCAGAAACCTGCTGTTGATCAACCCGGACAACAAGCGCAAATACACCGTTCTGGTGGTCGGCACCGGGCTGGCCGGAGCTTCGGCAGCGGCCACTCTGGCCGAACTGGGCTACAAGGTCGAAGCCTTCTGCTACCAGGACAGTCCGCGGCGCGCCCACAGCATTGCGGCTCAGGGCGGGATTAACGCCGCCAAGAATTATCCCAACGACGGCGACAGCATCTACCGGTTATTTTTCGACACCATCAAAGGCGGCGATTTTCGCGCCCGGGAGTCCAATGTTTATCGCCTGGCCCAGATCAGTAACGGGATCATCGACCAATGCGTCGCTCAGGGAGTGCCCTTTGCCCGAGACTATGCCGGCTATCTGCAGAATCGTTCCTTTGGCGGTTCCCAGGTCTCGCGAACCTTTTTCGCCCGCGGCCAGACCGGCCAGCAACTGCTGCTCGGCGCTTACCAGGCCCTCAGCCGACAGATCCGGGCCGGAAAAATCCGAGTTCACACCCGCCGCGAGATGCTTGACCTGGTTGTTGTCGCAGGCCGGGCCAGGGGCATCACAGCCCGCAACCTGGTGAGCGGCGAACTCGAGAGTTATGCCGCCAATGCCGTGGTTCTGGCCACCGGCGGCTACGCCAACGTGTACAACCTTTCCACCAACGCCCTCGGCAGCAATGTAACCGCTGCCTGGCGCGCCTACAAAAGAGGCGCCTACTTCGCCAACCCCTGCTTTACCCAGATCCACCCGACCTGTATTCCGGTCTCCGGGAACCTGCAGTCCAAGCTCACCCTGCTGTCCGAATCGCTGCGCAATGATGGCCGCATCTGGGTCCCGAGAAACCGCCGGGATCCCCGCTCTCCCGAGCAGATTCCCGAAGCGGAGAGAGATTATTTTCTGGAACGCCGCTATCCAGGCTACGGCAACCTGGCGCCGCGGGATATTGCTTCAAGAGCCGTCAAGCAGATCTGTGACGCGGGCTTCGGAGTCGGTAACGGCCAGGGAGTCTATCTGGACTTCACCGATGCCATCCAAAATCTCGGCACAGAGACCATTCGCTCCCGCTACGGCAACCTTTTTGACATGTATCTGCGCATTACCGGCGAGGACGCCTATCGCCGACCGATGCGCATCTTTCCCGCTCCTCATTACTCCATGGGCGGCCTGTGGGTCGATTACAACCTGCAAAGCACCGTACCGGGGCTGTTCGTACTGGGAGAAGCCAATTTTTCCGATCACGGAGCCAACCGCCTTGGCGCCAGTGCTCTTATGCAGGGTCTCGCCGACGGTTATTTTATTCTTCCCTACACCATCACCGACTACCTGGCCGGGACCGGCCCCGGTCGAAACGCCGTGACGGACGACGCCTTTGATCAATCCCGGACTGCGACGGAAGAATGCTTGCAGCAACTACTGGCCGTGCGGGGCGATAAAACCGTCGATGAGTTTCACCGACAACTGGGGCACATCTTGTGGAACAATGTCGGCATGGCGCGCAGTGAGGAAAGCTTGCAGCGTGCTCTTCAGCAGATACCGCCGTTGCGGGAGGAATTCTGGAACCGGGTGCGGGTTCCCGGCCGCAGTGACGACTTTAACCAGGAATTGGAAAAAGCCGGGCGCTTGGCGGATTATCTGGAATTCGGCGAACTGCTGGCCCGGGACGCCCTGAACCGCAACGAATCTTGCGGTGGTCACTTTCGAGTTGAGCACCAGACCGAGGACGGCGAGGCACTGCGCGACGACGCCAACTATAACTATGTGGCGGCCTGGGAATATCGCGGCGACCAGACTCCCCCCCGACTGCACAAGGAAACCTTGCGGTTCGACTCCATTGAAACCGCGGTGAGGAGCTATAAATAATGAATCTGACACTGCATGTCTGGCGTCAGAAAGGTCCCGAAGACCGGGGCCGACTGGAGCGCTATGCGGCCAGAAACATCGACCCGGAACTGTCCTTTCTGGAGATGCTCGATCAGCTTAACGGGGAGTTGATTCGGGAGGGGCGCGAACCCATCGTCTTTGACCACGACTGCAGGGAAGGCATCTGCGGTGCCTGTTCCCAGGTGATCAACGGCGAGGCCCACGGACCCCAGGCGGAAACCACCGTCTGTCAGCTATACATGCGCCAGTTTCAAGACGGCGACGAGATCTATGTCGAACCCTGGCGTGCCCGCGCCTTTCCGGTCATCAAGGACCTGGTTGTCGACCGTAGCGCTTTGGATCGTCTCATCGAGGCGGGAGGCTACATCTCCGTGGGTACCGGTGGCGTTCCCGACGCCAACGCCATCCTGGTTCCCGGCGAAGCTGCCGAAACCGCCATGGACGCCGCCGAATGCATCGGCTGTGGCGCCTGTGTCGCCGCCTGTCCCAACGGCTCGGCCATGCTGTTTGTCGCCGCCAAGATCGCTCATCTGGCCAGCCTTCCCCAGGGACGTCCGGAAGCCTCCCGCCGGGTCTGCTCCATGACCGATGCCATGGGCAGGGAAGGCTTCGGCAACTGCAGCAACCATTATGAATGCGAAGCGGCCTGTCCCAAAGGCATCAGCGTCAAGTTTATCGCCCAGCTCAACCGCGAATACCTCAAGACGCTACCTAAGGCCGCAACCAGCAAGGCCCCTTGAAGCGGCCCCACTCAAACTGCAGGGACTCGCGAGATGATCTGCAGGACTTTTACGGCGCTCCGCAAAAGGGTATTCTTGACAGCACCCTCCATCGAAGACGGCTTTGCTCGGAAAACCTTGCCAACTCAGAGAGGAATCCACCTGTCCCATGACTACCCTTAGCGAAGACGGCAGCTTGAACATTCTTCTCGGTGGCGCGGCAGGCCAGGGCATTCAAACCATCGAACAGGGACTGACCCACCTGTTGAAACAGGCCGGTTACCATGTCTTTGCCTGCAAGGAATACATGTCCCGCATTCGCGGCGGCAGCAACTCGACCCGAATTCGTGTGGCTTCCAGTCCGGTCGCGGCCCCCCTGGAACGCATCGACCTCTTTATTTCCCTGGATCGGGAAGCCTTTGAGCGACTTTCGCCGCATCTGGCTGAGCAGACCCTGATTCTGGGTGACCAGAATCAGCTTCCCAAACACCCGGGGCTTGTCCACCTGCCCCTTGACACCATCGCCGAAGAAGCGGGTAACGTCCGTTACGCCGGCAGTGTTGCCATCGGTGCGGTGCTCGGCTTGCTCAATACCTGTCTGGAACAGCTCGATGATTATCTGCGCCAGCAATTTGCCGACCGACCAACGGCATTGATCGCCGGAAACCGGGTCGCCGCCACCGCCGGTTACCGTTTTGGCCGTCAGTTGCGGGAGCGGGAAATGCTACCCACCGATCTGCGCAGGCTGGCCTCGGTGGCCGGGGATCTGTTGTTGAGCGGCACCGAGGCCATCGCCCTCGGCGCTCTGGCGGGAGGCTGCAATTTCATCGCTTCCTATCCCATGTCCCCCGGTACCGGGGTGCTGACCTTTCTGGCCCAACAAGAGGAACAGTTCGGCCTGGTGGTGGATCAGACAGAAGACGAAATCGCCGCCGTCAACATGGCGCTCGGTGCCTGGTATACCGGAGCACGGGCGTTGGTTTCCACCTCCGGCGGTGGCTTCGCCCTGATGGGTGAGGGGCTAAGCCTGGCCGGCGTCACTGAATCGCCCCTGGTTATCCATCTTGCCCAACGCCCCGGACCGGCCACCGGACTGCCCACCCGAACCGAGCAGGGCGATCTGGAACTGGCCCTGTACAGCGGCCACGGCGAGTTTCCCCGGCTAATTCTGGCACCGGGAAGCCTGCAGGAAGCCTTTTCCCTGACCCGGCATGCTTTTGATCGGGCGGACGCATGCCAAGTGCCGGTGATCCTGCTCACCGACCAGTATCTGGTGGATTCCGTGGGCAACCTTCCGGCCCTGGATCTGCACAACCTGCAGCCGCACCACCACATAATCGAAACCGACAAGGACTACTGCCGCTATCGGATTACCGACAACGGCCTGTCGCCCCGGGGTCTTCCCGGACACGGCTCGGGACTGGTCTGCCTGGACAGCCACGAACATGACGAAGAGGGGCACATCAGCGAAGACCTGACCCTGCGGGTTGTTATGAGCGACAAGCGCCGGCGCAAGGGTGAGTTGCTGCGCCGCGAAGCGGTCGTCCCCCAATGGCTGGGCAGCGGCGAATGCGAGGTTCTGGCCATCTGCTGGGGATCGACCCTGCACGTCCTGCGTGAAGCCCTGCAGCGGCTGCGAGACCTGCCGGTGGCGGGACTGCACTTCAGCCAGGTGTTTCCCCTGCCCGCAGAGACGGAAAACCTGCTGGGGAGGGCATCAAGACGGGTGGTGATCGAAGGCAACAGCACCGGGCAATTCGCCCGCCTGCTGCAACAGTCCTGTGGACTGGCGATTCACCGGTGTATACTCAAATACGACGGTCTGCCTTTCAGCGTCGAAGGGCTGGCCCGGCAGCTCAGAACCCTGATCGAATCTGCGGAATGGCCCTTGGAGGGGGGGGTGAAAAACCATGAATTCAAAGGTGTATGATCGAGAGGGCATCGACATCAGCTGGTGTCCTGGTTGCGGCAACTACGCCATCCTGAAAATCCTCAAACAGGCGCTCTCGGAACTGGCCATTGCTCCGCAGCAATTGGTCATCACCTCCGGTATCGGCCAGGCGGCCAAGACCCCCCATTACCTGCGCACCAACTTCGTCAACGGTCTGCACGGTCGCGCCCTGCCCGTCGCCGTGGCCGTCAAGGCGGCCCATCCCGACCTGACGGTCCTTGCCGAAGGCGGCGACGGCGACATGTACGGCGAGGGGGGCAATCATTTTCTGCATGCGGTGCGGCGCAATCCCGACCTGACCCATCTGGTCCACAACAACATGGTCTACGGCCTGACCAAAGGCCAGGCTTCGCCCACCAGCCTGCCCGGCTTTGTCACCCCGCTGCAGACCCGTGGGGTGTCCCAGGAGCCCTTCAATCCCCTGAGCGTCGCCATCGCCCTCAATGCCGGCTTCGTGGCCCGAGTCTTCGTTGGCGCCTTCGATCAGGCCGTGACCGTATTCAAAGCGGCCATTCGGCATCGCGGTTATGCCCTGGTCGACATCCTCCAACCCTGCGTGACCTTCAACACACTGAATACCTACGAATGGTTCGGCACCCACACCTATCCTCTGGAAGCGGCTCACGATCCCGCTGACCGGCAGGCGGCCTTTGCCCGTGCCTGCGAAACAGAACGCCTGCCCCTGGGAATATTCTATCGGGTCGAGGGTCAGAAAACCTTTGAGGAGCAGTTGCCAGTCTACCGGGACACTCCTGAGCCCCTGTACCGGCGGCCCTTGGATACCTCCCGGCTACAGGCCCTCATCGCCCAGAAAAGGGGGCTGTAGCAGGCGTTTCAGGATGGCCGCGAAACCCGCGACGGGTTACCATTCCAGCAGTCCACGGCTTAATTCCCGACTCCAGGAGATTTCCCGCTCCAAGGCGTGACTGTCGGCAAAACCGAGTCGCCGTGCCAGATAGCGAAAGTCCGCCGATTCGAGATCGGGCAGGGTCAGATCTCTGGCGTGGCCCCTGACCACCCGCAACGCATCGATGGCACGGCGAAAGCAACGGTAGGCACGACGAATATCATCGGCCAGCCCCTTTTCCACCAGACCGGCTTCCTGAAGCCGTTTCAAGGCTCCCATGCTGTTGGTCACGCGCAGTTCGGGGCGTTCGGCACCAAACAGGATCTGTCGGGACTGAATAAAAAACTCGATATCGATGAGGGCGCCGGGACTGTATTTAAGGTTCACGCCAGCCCCTCCGGCCAGTTCCGTTGCCATGCGCCGCCGCAGATGCGCCAGGTTGGCATAATCGAAGGGCTGTCTGGAATAGACGAAATCATCCCGCAGCGCCAGAACCTCCGCGCACAACTTTTCGTCACCGGCCACCGGGCGCAGCTTGATCATGGCCATCCGCTCGAAAGGTTCCGCGTTGCCGTCCTTCGAATAATATTCCCGTAGCGCCGGCAGCGTACTGGCCAGGGTGCCTTCGCTGCCGTAGGGACGCAGGCGCAGGTCGATTTCGAAAATCCCTTCCTTGCGCGCCCGAAGGGTTTTCAGAAAAATACGGACAAACTCCTCGAAGTAGCTGCTGTTGGCCACCGTGCGCCCACCGAACGTCTGCCCAGCCCCCCGGTAAACAAACAGCAGCTCCAGATCTGAAGCGAAACCCATCTCCCGACCGCCGAATTTACCCGCCGCCAGAATCGCCCAGGGGCAGTCTCGTCCCTCCATCTGAGGGCGGCCCAACCGGAGTCGCAGCTGAGCATGGCTTAGTTCCGCCGCCGCCGTTACTACCACATCGGCCAGATCGGTAAGGCTGCGGGCAAATTCCACGTCACCACACAGTCCGGTAATGTGCCGCAAGTCGATGCGGAACATTTCCCGATCCTTAAAGTCGTTAAGAGCCTGTATCTGATCCGTCAGATGCTTCGTGGCGGCCAGCTCGTCTTTAAGCAGAGACGCCAGCGCAGAGGCGTCGATCCGCCGCTCCAGTTCCCTGCGATCCCGAATCAGAGGAAACAGATTTTCATGCTGCATACGCAGAAAGTCCTCCCACAGAAATCGGCTCACACCCATCACTTCCGCCAGAATCTGCAGGGTCTCCGGTGAACCCAGGCCGGCCAGGTCGGCGGCCTGCCGGGGATTTTCCAGCATTCGCGAAGCCATCTCGCGAAACTGTCGAATGGCCTGACCGGGATTGGGGGAATGGGGCAGCAGATAAGCAAACTGCTTGATCAGGACACAGGCGAAGCGCAACTCCCGCAAACTGTCCGGATCACTAATCTTGTTGCCCTTCAGGTCGCGAATCGCGAAGGTATCCCGCACGGTAGTCGCTTCGGTTCGAATTGTCGCCCCCTCAACCTGGATGCCCAGCAGCGACAGAGCGTTGGCAAAGGCAAATAAAAATCCGGGAATATCCTGCGAGGAGATGTGCAGCATCGTATTCTTTGCCGAACTCTCGTTGTCGATAACGATCTCCACCGGCAGCAGTTGATCTCCGGGAACAGTTCGCTCGGCAAAACGCCGGGCAGCCTTTTCGATTACGCTATCCCGCACCCCTTCAATTCCCTCTTCCGCCAACCGCTCGTTACAGGAGCGTAACATTTCGGCAAAACGGGACAGCAGTTCCGGTTCGGCAGCGGCCGGGATCGCCACCTCAAAACGGTCGAGGATTTTCCGTTGCGGCTGGTCTGGCCGCTTCTCCAGGGTCAGCAGATCGCCCGCGAGGATATCGAACCCGCAAGCCGTAAGCAGACCGGACATGACCGTGAGCAGGCCATCCTTGTCCGTCGTCGCAATGGCCAGTTGCCAGCGTCCGTCTTTCTTCGGCTGCCACTCAAGGACCAGATCCTGCGGCCGGCATATCTTCTCCGGCAATCGGGCAAAGGGACGCAGGGCCGCCGGATAGTCCTGGAATTGCATATTCATCGAGGGTTCCTTCCGTTGGATTGCTCTAGTCGGTATCCATCCGGAGTTTCCGGGCGGACACTAGCTCGGGATTGTTTTCTGCCCGATCATAAAGGACCCCTGCCGTGGTGAAAAGTAAAATCCTGGTTTTTCCCTTCAGGCTCTTGTCTGCTCACTCTTTTGCGGGTACGATCCTGGCCGCGCCTTACGCTGCAGGAGGAGCCTAAACCCATAAATCCCGATTTCCTGCCTGCAGCGCCGCAAAAGCTGCTAAAGTCGTAACCATTCGGCAGCAGCTAACAAGCGCTGCTTCCCTCTTCGGACATGAGGAACGAAGACGGAAAATTTCTCGCCAAGGAGTATGTCATGAGCACCAAGGTAGCGATCAACGGCTACGGCCGTATCGGCAGGCTGGTATTGACCGCCATGTACGACCAGGGACTTCTGGGAACCACGCTGGACATGGCCGCCCTGGTGGACATGAGCGCCGACGCCCGCTATTATGCCTACCGCACCAAATACGATTCTGTACACGGCCGCTTTGCTGGAAAGGTCGCAACCACCGCCAGCGGGCTCGACCCCGAAGCTCACGACACGCTGATCATCGGCGACGACAGCATTCGATGCCTGGCGGCGCCCAAGTCGCCCCATCTGCTACCCTGGAAGGCCCTCGGCGTGGACTATGTCATCGAAGCCACCGGTCGTTTCACTTCTCTGGAAACGGCCGCTCTGCACCTTGAGGCCGGAGCCCGCAAGGTCATCATTACCGCCCCGGGTAAAGGGGGGATGAAATCCATTGTACTGGGCGTCAACCACCAAGGCTACGATCCGGCCAGCGACCATCTCATCTCCACGGCCTCCTGTACCACCAATTGCCTGGCGCCCCTGATTCACGTGCTGCTGAAAGAGGGCATCGGCGTTGAAAAAGGTTTGATGACTACCATTCACGCCTACACCGCCACTCAGGAGACGGTAGACAGCCCTTCACGCAAAGACTGGCGCGGTGGACGAGCGGCCGCTATCAATATCATTCCTTCCAGCACCGGCGCGGCCAAGGCCGTGGGCGAGGTCATTCCGGAGATTCGGGGCAAACTCACCGGCATGGCATTTCGGGTGCCGACTCCGGATGTTTCGGTGGTTGACCTCACAATCCGCACCGAGCGGGACACCTCCATCGAAGAGATTGACGGACTGATGAAGAGTGCCTCCCAGAGTTACCTGAAAGGTATTCTCGAATACAATACCGAACAACTGGTGTCCTCGGATTTTCTTAACTCCAGCTCCTCCTCCGTCTACGATTCGCCGGCCACCCTGCAGAACAACCTGCCCGGAGAAAAACGCTTCTTCAAGCTGATCTCCTGGTACGACAACGAAGTGGGTTACGCGCACCGGGTGGTGGACATGCTGCGCTACATGATCGAACTGGACGCCTGATGCCTTCTTGCGGCTTTTGCCGCATGCATCACCTGCGAGAGAATTGGATTTGACCATGCACTTGCTCGGAATGCTGCTGATCGGTATCTTTGTCGGCCTGGGAGCGGCTTTTACCGGCCTCGGTGGGGGCTTTCTGGTGGTTCCCTTCCTGCTGTTCCTGGGTTATTCGGCCCAGAAAGCGGTAGGCACATCTTTTCTTGCCATTCTGGTTGTCGCCGCATCGGCCCTGCTTGCCCACAACAGACTGGCAAACGTCGATTATCGCACCGGCATCCTGCTCGGACTCGGCGGCATCGCCGGAGCCCAGATCGGGGCCCGGCTACTTGGACATGTCTCCACGGACAGTTTCAAAAAAATCTTTGCCCTGATTCTGATGGGATTGGCCTTTTATCTGTTTTTTAAAAAAGGCTGAAGGCAGACGGCGAAGACTGAATGGAAAACCAGGCAATCACCGACTACGGGAAGGCTTTACAGATCTGGCAAAGTTCTGCGAATCTGCTAGAATGGACGCACATAGTCGTTGCTATAAGGGAACGGGCCTTGTCGGTCAAAACTCGCTCCCACAACTTTTCCGAGGAGGGTGCTGTGCTGAAAAAAAACTATTCCAAAACCGGCCGAAGCTGTCGCGTTACCTTCAATCTGCCACCGGAAGTCGGTGGTGAAACCGCCCTGCTTTGCGGCGATTTTACCGAATGGCAGGCGCAGGCCAAAACCATGAAGCCGCTCAAAAAGGGGGGGTTCAGCCTCACCCTGTGCCTGCCCGCCGATCAATCCTACCGGTTCCGCTACCTGCTGGACGGCATCCACTGGCGCAACGACGACCAGGCGGATGGCTACATCCCCAACGATTTCGGCGGTGAGGATTCGGTGGTCGTCCTCTGAACCGCGTCGGTCCTGCCGCTTTAGCTTCGCCAACAACGCCGATCCACAGGAG
>PWVL01000150.1 GCA_003561875.1 Desulfuromonadales bacterium
GATGTGTACTGCCCTGGTGCCGGCCATCGGCTACGACCGGGCGGCACAGATCGCCAAGGAGGCCTATCGCAGCGGCCGCACCGTGCGCCAGATCGCCCTCGAACAACAGATCCTGCCGGCGGCGGAACTGGAGCGACTGCTCGACCCCCTGCCCATGACCGAACCGGGAGTGCCGGGCAAAACCCGCTGAAAAATCAGACAATCCGTTACTTCCGTGGATGCAGATCAGTCGACCCGCAGCGTATTGAGAATGCCGTCGCCCAGAGTCTGACGCTGCCATTTTTTCAGCGCGGCCAGTTCCTTCAACTCCTCCTCGGTAGAGGGATTCCGGCGGGCGATCTCCTCCAGCATCGCGTTGTTGATGACAATACCCGGATCCATCCCCAGCTTCTCGGCCGTCGCGGTTCGCCACTTTTTCAGCCGCGCCAGGCGTGCGTCGACCTCCGGGTCCCGTTGCCGCATCTCGCTCCGCGGATAAGGGGGCAGGTCACCCTCCGGTAGTGCGAGTCCCACTTCCACCGCTTTCAGAACAGCCCGACCATAGCGTTCGACCTGGCGCGGTGAAATCCCTTCGACGGCCTCCAGAGCCTTAGGGTCCTTCGGCATGTTCCGGGCCACTCCCAGCAGCGGCGCGTTGTTAAGCACCTTGAAAGCCGGGCAATCCCGCCGCCGTGCCTCCCCATCCCGCCACTGCAGAAGCTCTTCCAGAACCGCCAGCTGCCGGGGATCGAGGGTGTTGGCCTTCTTAAAGCGCAAAAACATCGGCCCCGAAGAACTGTTATGCCGGACCTGCTCCAGCAGCGCGAACTCTTCCTCCGCCCAGCTCATGCGACCGCAGTCGCGCAATCGGACTTCAAGGATCTCCGCCAGCCGATGCAGATGCCGGGTATCTTCCGCCGCGTAGCGAATCATCCCCTCTTCCAGGGGGCGCATGGACCAGTCGGCACGCTGGTAACGCTTGTCGAGTTGAACGCCGAAATATTTGCCCAGAATGTCAGCCAGGCCGATCTTTTCCTCGCCCAGCAACTGGCAGGCAATCATGGTATCGAACAGGCCCCGGATCTGAAACCCGAAATCCCGATGAAGACAGCGTATGTCGTAGTCCGCGGCGTGAAACAGCTTGCGCACTCCGGGGTCGGCCAGTACCGGCCCCAGCACTGACAGGTCGCCGATGGCCAGGGGATCCACCAGCACCGTGGCATCGGGCATGGAAAACTGCAGCAGACAAACCTTGTCCTGATAGGAATGCAGGGAGTCGGCTTCCAGATCGACGGCAATGACCGCCTCCTGCTGCAGTTGCGCCGCAAAAGCCGTCAGTTCCGAGGAATCGACCAGAATAGGGGGTAAGGACATGAATTCTCCATGGTAACGGTTCAATCGATTGAATGGGGATCGAGAATCCCGGGTCGGAGCGATCCGGCGCCTGCCGCCTCCTGGAGACAAGCCTTGTGCCGTAGTCAGATCGGGCGGTCCATCAGCTTTCGGACTTTTTTATGGGCGCCGTGCAGCGGCAATGTCTCCAGCCCGGTTCGGGACAGCCAGCGACCCTGGTCTGCTTCGGCTGCAAGATGCTGCGCCCAACCCGCTTCGACTGCGACCTGAAAGACCGCCACCTCAAGCCGAAAATGGCTGTAGGCGTGGCGCATCCGGCCCAGCTCGCGGGGCTCGCCGCAGCATCCCTCCTCTCGCAACAGCGCCCGCACTGCCGAAAGGGCTTCCTGCCCCGGACCCTGAAGCCGCCAGGGAAACTCCCACAAGCCGCCGAGCATACCCTGCAGAGACCGCTTGCGGACCAGAAATTTTCCGTCCCGTTCCAACAGCAGAGCTACCTGATGCACAAGCGGCAGGGTTTTGCGGGGTTGCCGACGGGGCAGTTGGGCAGCGATGCCGCGACCGTGGGCCAGGCACAAAGAGGCCAGAGGACAGTCGGTGCAGCGCGGTTGGCGGGGAGTGCATAGCGTGGCCCCCAGATCCATAATCGCCTGGACATAGTCGTGGGGGCGGTCTTCGGGAGTCAGTTCCTCGGCCCAACGCCAGAGGTCCTTTTCCACAGCGGCGGTGCGGGGCGGCTGTTCCACCGCGTGAAGCCGGATCAGAACCCGGCGCACGTTGCCGTCAAGAATCGGCGCCTTGCGGTTAAAGGCAATGGACAGAATGGCACCGGCAGTGGAACGGCCGATGCCCGGAAGCGCCTGCAGGGCCTTCAAATCCTCGGGCAGTCGTCCTCCCGCTTCAGCCACTATGCGGCTGGCGGCGTGCAGATTGCGGGCCCGGGAATAGTAGCCCAGACCGGCCCACAGGGCGATCACCTCATCCACGGAAGCTTCCGCCAGCGTCTGTACATCGGGAAATCGGCGCAGAAACCTTTCGTAGTAGGGGATGACCACCGTCACACCGGTCTGCTGCAGCATAATCTCGGAGAGCCAGATGCGGTAAGGGTCCCGGGTTCCGCGCCAGGGCAGATCGCGACCGTGGTCGGCGTACCAGGCCAGCAGCCGGTGTGCCACCTGTAACGCTTCAAAAGGCCGGTGATGATTCATCGCACACCGCATTCAAAGGGCCAAGGCATAGCGGCCGCGATTCAGGCCAGTTCCCGCAGGACCGCCAGGGTCTGTTCCATCTCCGGGCGACTGCCGATGGAAATGCGCAGACCGTGGGCCAGTTGCGGATCACTGAAATGACGCACCAGAATCTTGCGATCGAAAAGTGCCTGATAAACTCGAAGGCCGTCACGGTGAGGAGGAACGGCAAACACGAAATTGCCGCTGGAAGGAATGACATCCCAGTCCAAAACCCGCAGCTCGGTACTGAACCAGTCCCGGGTCCTGCGGATTTTGGCCACGCAATCGCGAAAATAGTCCTGATCCTCCAACGCCGCCACTGCCGCGGCCTGGGCCAGCCGGTCGAGATTGTAGTGGTCGCGGATCTTGTTCAGGGCGGCGATCACTTCCGGCCTCGCGACCGCCAGACCGAGACGCATGCCCGCCAGTGAATAGCTTTTGGAAAAAGTCCGGGTCACCACCAGGTTATCGCAGCGTCTGACCAGTTCCAGAGCGCTGTCGTCGGCAAAATCGGCGTAAGCCTCGTCCACCACCAACATGCCTTCGACACGAGCGGCCAACTCCTCGACAAAGGAGAGAGGATAACAGAAACCGAGGGGCGCGTTGGGGTTGACCAGAAAAAACAGCTGCCCCGGATAACGCTCGGGAAATCCCGTCAGGTTCCAGTCCGGATCGAGGCCGAAAGTGCGCACCCGTGCTCCCTGAATGGCGGCCAGGGTTCCGTAATAGGAATAGGAGGGCTGGACATAGGCAATCTCCTGACCCTCGCCGACAAAAGCTCGAATCAGATTATTAAGCACTTCGTCGGAGCCGTTGGCCATGATAATCCAGTCGGAATCAAACCCGTACAGGCGGCCGGCCGCCTCCCGGGCGGCGCTGCTGGCTGCGTCGGGGTATTTGCGCAAGCCTTCACCGACTTCGGCGAGGATCGCTTCGATCACCTTCGGCGACGGCGGGTACGGATTTTCGTTGGTGTTGAGCTTGATGTAGCTTTGACCGTCCCGAGGTTGAAAACCCGGAACATATCCGGCCATATCGGCGATATTGCGACGCAGACGGGTCATGGAACCTCCGGCGTGGAATGAATGGGCTGATGACGCGGACACACTAGTTTTCATCCGGAAACGGCCCTTTTCCGCTGTAGCGGCGTCAATCTGCAGGTTTGCTTGTGACTCGGACCATCCCTGGCCCTCGCCCTTCGGGCAGCCAGGGGCTGTCCATTTCCTCTA
>PWVL01000230.1 GCA_003561875.1 Desulfuromonadales bacterium
ACACACCATAAAGAGAAACAAAATTTTCTTATTTTTTACCAAAAATATAGGGTTTAATTTATCAATGTTCCGGATTGCGGTATCCCCATGACGAGTTTTTTCAGCTTGAGCCAGGGGTGGCATTTCAAGTATCGATACTGAACCCCGGGAGATTGTGACTACTGAAACTGCAGGAATTGGGGGCCAAACAGCGTGATCAGGACGATCTTTGCAGGTCACGGCCTGACCAGATACTCGACCAAAAGCATCAATTGCATTGACTTGCCAATCAGATCATCCGGTGGGTATTGGACTGAAATTTCGCGACCAATCCTTGGAACATGGTGTTGCCGACACCCTTTAACATGGTGGGTCGACTTCGAAAGGGAGAAAGCAGTCAGTTTTTCGAAAGGCGGTAGGCCGGCCGGATGGAGATCCGGCGCAGCAGGTTGGCGTTGGCCACCACGGATACGGAACTGGTTGCCATGGCGATTTCCGCCAGAACCGGATGCATCATGCCGACAATGGCCAAGGGGATCATGACGACATTGTAGAAAAAGGCCCAGAACAGACCCTGGACCACTTTGCGGTAGGTGGAGCGCGAGAGTTTGAAGGCGCCGATGACGCCGTCCAGTTCGCCCCTCACCAGGGTGATATCCGCGGCTTCGATGGCGATATCCGTGCCGGTGCCGATGGCGATGCCGACATCGGCCTGGGTCAGAGCTGGAGCGTCGTTTATACCGTCGCCAACCATGGCCACCAAGCCGGTGCCGTTGTCTTGGAGCTGTTTGATCTGATTCAGCTTGTCCTCGGGCAGCACTTCGGCCAGAACCTGGTCGATGCCGACCTCGGCGGCGATGGTGCGGGCGGTACGGCGGTTGTCTCCGGTAAGCATGATGGCTTCCAGACCCAGTTCCTTCAGTTCGCGGACCGCGTCAACCGCTTCCGGCTTCAAGGTATCCGCCAAAGCGACGATACCCAGAAGTTCGCCGTCAACTGCTACCAGCATGGTGGTTTTGCCCTCGTTTTCCAGGTCCTGCATGCGGTTTTCGGCCAGGTCGGTATCGATGCCCTTCTGGTTCAGAAAAGAACGCCTGCCGACCAGAACGGTCCGGGAATCCACCTGACCTCGCACGCCCTGGCCGCGCACGGCGGCAAAGTCTTCCACCCCGGCCAGGGTTAGTTTCCGCTCCCGGGCGCCACGCACCAAGGCCTTTCCGAGGGGGTGCTCGCTGCCCTGCTCGACGGCCGCCGCCCAGCGCAGCAGGGCGGTTTTGCCATGGGGGTCCTGCGCCAAGCCGCCCATAGGCAGCAAGTCGGTGACTTCCGGCAGGCCGCGGGTCAGGGTACCGGTTTTGTCGAACACCACCACGCGCACGTCGCGCATGGCCTGAATGGCCTCTCCTGAGCGGATCAGAATGCCGTTCTCGGCGCCGATGCCGCTGCCGACCATGAGAGCGGTTGGCGTAGCCAGACCCAAGGCGCAGGGACAGGCGATAACCAGGACCGAGACGGCGGCGATGAGGGCCAGAGTGAAGTTGTCCAGATGCACGTTTACCCAGGGCACAAAGGCTCCACTCCAGTTCAGAAGAGGGTGCAGGAGTCCGGGAAAAACCAGCCAGACAACAAAGGTCAGCAGGGCCAGCACGACGATGATCGGAACGAATACGGCGGTTACGCGGTCAGCAAAAGCCTGGATGGGAACCTTCGTCGTCTGGGCCTGCTCAACCAGGAGGATAACCTGGGCCAGAAAGGTATCTTTGCCGACCCGGGTCGCCTCCACAATCAGCAGACCGTCCTGGTTGATGGTGGCGCCGATGACGTTGTCGCCCGGTCCACGATTCACCGGCATGGATTCTCCGGTGGCCATGGACTCATCCACGGCACTCTGGCCTTCGATGATGCGACCATCCGTCGGGATCTTTTCGCCGGGACGGACCACCAGCTGGTCGCCGGGCAAGACTTCGGCCACGGGTATTTCCTGCTCCACGCCGTTGCGACGCACCCGCGCGGTCTTTGCACCGAGTTCCAGCAGCTTGCGGATGGCCTGCGAGGCCCGCCCCTTGGCTCGGGCTTCCACATAGCGGCCGGTCAGGTGAAAGGCCATGATCATGGCGGCAATGCCCGCATAGTTGGGCACATACAGGAAGAAATGGGCCGGCCCGGTGATGAAGGAGGCCCCGGCGCCCAGAGCGATAAGAGTGTCCATGTTGGGAGCACCGTGGATGGCCGAGCGCCAGGCGGTGACAAAGGTTTTTCGCCCTGCCCAGAACAGCACCGGAACCGCCAGCAGAATCATGCCGAGATGCATGGTGATCATGCTTGGCCAGACGACACCGAACAGCATCTCAGGAATCATCCAAAGTATCAAAGGCAGGGTGAAGGCCCAGGACAGCAGCATGGCCTTGCGAGCCTGGCGGTGCGCCAGGGCTTCGCGCGTTTCTGCGACCTGATCGACGGTCGGGGATTCGGCCAGAGCCTGATATTGGAATCCGATCTCCACCAGAGCGCGACGAAAACCGTCCGCATCCACCAGCCCCGGAATGTGGCGCACCCCGGCCCGGCCTGTAGCGAGATTGACATGAGCTTCCAGCACGCCAGGCAACTGGCGCAGGGCTTTCTCGACTCGCGCCACGCAACTGGCGCAGTGCATGCCGTTTACCTCGAACTGCAAGCGCTGCTCCGGCACCTCGTAACCGGCCGTGCGTATCGCGGCGATCAGATTGCTTAAAGCAGCCTGCTCGCTATCAAAAAGGATGGCGGCGCGCTCTCCGGCCAGGTTGACCGAGGCGTCCGAGACGCCGGGAACCTTGAGCAGAGCCTGGCGAACATGGCTGACACAGGAGGCGCAGGTCATGCCGCTGATCGGCAGCTGAATCCGTTCTATGTTCATGGCGCCAATCCGCAGCAATCGTAAGGCCATTGTGCAGCCTCCCAGCAGGGAGGGATTAAAATCGGGCGCATAATTTCTTCTTTCCTGTAAACTTCCATATGGCGAAGGCTTTCGCGGCAAGTCCGTTGGGCTAAAGCCACGCAAAAATCGGTCGGGGCGGGAAAAATAGTTGATCTTGCGGCTTCCATGGCAGCACTTTACCCATTGCCGGAACGTGTGCAGGAGAAGATGGTCGATGCCTTGAAAGAAAGCCAGCCTGTCGTTGGCCACAGGGCAAATCCTGATCCGAGGGATTTCAGCGACCAGTAGACTTTTTCTTTATCAATTCACCACAAGACTCTTCAAACAAAACTCTCCTTTAAATCTTTACGGTCTTGTAGAGAAAATTCTTGAATTTGAAAAAGCTGCGCCGCTGTTCCGGATCTCCGTCCGGCTCCGCGCACACCTTGAGCAGCACGGCCGCCTTGGGCATGGAGGTGGCGCCTTGGCTGCGGGCCAGTTCGATCACTGCGGCAACCACGTCGCGGGAGATGCGTTTCTCCGAAAAGGGCAGGTGGACCTGGCTCCAGAAGTCGCCTTCGCCCCGCACAATGGAATCGAACAGTTGGCGGGCCACCTGGTCGGTGAGCTGTCCGGCGCTGGCAGCGGTGTTGTGCGCTTGGGCCCGCAGAATCCGTTCAATGTCCTGCTCGCCGATGACCCGACCGTTGCGAAAAAACAGGGCTCGCACCAGAATCGAACGCAACTCGCGGATATTGCCTGTAAAGTGGTGCAGGGTCAGGCGGTCGCGGGCCGCCCGGGACAAGACCGGGGCATCGTCACCCTGTTCATCAGGGCGTTTGTAAACCCGGTGCAGTTTGCCGAGAAAGTGCGTGGCCAAATCCGGAATATCCTCGCGCCGATCGTTCAGAGAGGGTACTTCAATGGTTAATTCGGACAGGCGATGATAGAGGTCTTCTCGAAACCGTCCTTCGGCAATGAGCTGACTCAGATCCTTGTTGGTGGCCGCCACCAGCAGCACCCGGGCGTAACGGGTGAGATTTTCCCCCAGTCGCACAAAGCCCCCGTTATCCAGAAACCGCAGCAACTGGACCTGCGTTTTGGGATCGGCGTCGCCGATTTCATCGAGGAACACCACGCCGCAATGGGCCTCTTCGAGGATTCCCTTGCGGTCGGCATGAGCCCCGGTAAAAGCTCCGCGCTTGTGTCCGAACAGCTCGGAATAAGTCAACTCGCCGCTGTAGGCAGCGATGTTGGTTTTTTTCACCGGCAACTCGCCTCCCCGACCGATCTTTTCCCGGTAAAAATCATTGAGCCGCGCGTAGATGTTGTTGAAGAGAAATTCCTTGCCGCTGCCTGTGGGACCATTGATCAGCAATGAAGGCAGTCCCAGGGTCGCTTCGTGCAGATCGCTGTTAAGCCACATGGTGATACGGTTGAACAGGGGTGGCGTGATCCGCTGAATGAATTCCACCAGCTCGTCGGATCTGGCCGAATTGCCAATGAGGTTGCCGAGTTTGTAGCTGGAAACCTTGGGATCCTTGTAACCGCTATCACTGCCAAGGCGGTGCACTTCACCGGTGAGCATCTCGATATACTGCATGTCCGCCAGGTGGCGGGCGATCATGCGGCCGATGATCTGCAGAATGCGCTTGTGTTCATCGGTAAAATAATAGGGCCGCAGGCTGTCCAGGCAGATCACTGCGATCACCTCTTCCTCACAGATCACCGGCACGCCCAGTTCGCTGCGAATCACATCGGTGATTTCGTAGTAATAGCCTCCGGAGCGCTTTTCTTCGATACTGTCCACCACCACGTAGGGTCGTCCGCAAGAGGCGACAAAACCCGTCATGCTGCGGCTTTCCGGCGACAGCTCGCTACCCCCCACCCGCAGGGGGGGAATGTGCTTTTTCAGGCGTCGCTTGCTCTTGGCGCCGATCAGAGTGCCGTCACCGTCTTCCACCATCAGCCATTTTTCGCCCTCGATCTTGCGTACCAGGGCGATACTGCCGGTGTCGGCGCCGATGAGCTCCGTGGCCTTGGACAACACGCTGTTGAGAAAGGCGGAAACGTTTTCAAACTTCTCCTGCAGCAGATCGTTGATTTCGGCCAGCACCTGGATCTCCATGTGCTCGTCGCCGATCTCCTGGATAACCCGCTGGGCCATCTCCGCATGGGCTTCCAGAAGCCCCTTTTCAAAATCGGTAAAGGAATGACTGCCGCGACTGTAGTAGTTGACCAGACAGATGACCCGCCGGGTACGGGGATCGTAGCGGGGGACCACATACAGGGAGCGCAGGCCCAGTTGCTCGGTGAGATAACGTTTCTGCAGAAATTCTTCCGAAAGAGTCGGCAGGTAAAGGGGTTCCAGCAAGGTTTCGTCGACAATCACTCCATTGCTGTTGATGTAGCGGCTGAGCAGGGATTTGCCGGGGCTCAGATCGATGAGCTTCTGGTTTTCGTAGGCGCGCTGATCTTCCTGCTGCTGGGCGCAGGAGGCCAGAATCTGCAACATTTCCTCGCCGTTTTCGGTGCCCGCCGGACAGGGAACCAGCACTGCAGCCAGGGCCAGCTTGTCGATAAGCCGCACCGCTGACTGAACCATGCAGAAGGCCGCTTCTTTCTTCTTGGCCTCGTCCACCCAGCGAGCCAGGGCCATCTGTTGATGGTAGAGTCGAGCCTGATCGATGGAGGGCATGATGCCGTCGACAAAACTTCGCAGCAGCCGACAGAGAGCCGGCTCCAGATCCTGGTGGGCACGGCTGCTGTCAACACAGAGTACGCCTACCGCCCGGCCGTGATGCAGCAGAGGCAGGTACCAGCCGGCATGAATCCCGAACCTTTCGGCAAAGTCTTTCTCCGCAATGCCACCGACGCCCGAAAGCTCGCCGAGATGCTGCTCTTCATGGCTGTGATAGACCTGGGACACCAGCCCCTCGGTGGTGTTGATGGGAAATCGGCGGGCACGGATGGCATCGGCGTAACGGCCCGAGGCCAGGGCGCAGATCAGGCTGCCGCTGGTCAGATCCTCGAGATAAACCCGGCAGCTGCTGCGGCCGGTGATCAGGTGCACCGCCTTGCTCAGGGTGTGAAGGATGTCATCAAGGTTCTCCTTGCCGTAGGCATTGATCTGGTTGCCGAGCAGGGCCAGTTGCGCGGGAATAAAGGGATCCATAGGCCTCCTGATAACGTGGGATAGCGACGCGGAAAGTATAGAGACAAGGTCGCGACCCTGTCAAAAGATACCGTCAGGAAAAAACTCCTTGCTCCGCCGGCCAAAGAACGGTAAAACCCCTACCACCTTTAAAATCAACGACCCGGGCCGGCTGCGGAATCTGCTCCGGCCCCCCTGCTTACAGGAGTCAGGTCATGGGCCTCCTTGCCAATACCATCAGTTGCTGCCAGTTTCAGGTTCTGGGCACCCTGCCCGAGGGAGATCTCGCCCGTTGGGCTGGCGAACGCCTGGCCGCAAACGCCTTTTCGAGCATAGAACATACCACGGAGGAACTGTCCACGGGCTGGGTGGAACTGGACGATTTCGAAGCCACCGACTTCCAACCTGCCGGCCGCTTTTGCCGCGATCACTACCTGACCTTCAGCCTGCGTCGGGATCGTCGCCGGGTTCCGGCCGGTCTGCTCAAAGCCCACCTGGAACGGGCCGAAGCCGAGTTTCTGGCCGCCAATCCCGGTCTCAGACGGGTACCCAGGCCGAAGCGTGAAGAACTGCGCGACGCCGTACGCGGCGCCCTGCTGGCCAAAACCCTGCCGACTCCCGCGACCTTCGATGCGGTCTGGGATATCCGCCGCAATCTGTTGACCCTGGCGACCCTCAACAGTCAGGTGCTGGAAGAGTTCGAAACCCTGTTCAAGACCAACTTTGATGGCCTTCGCCTGGTTACCCTGCATCCCTTCGAGCGCGCCCGACAATCCCTCGATACGGTGCTGCATCCGGCCCTGGGCAGGGCCAATGGAGCCGCCAGCGATCGGGTTGTGGACCTGATCCAGGACAACCGCTGGCTGGGCTGGGACTTTCTCTGCTGGCTGGTGGACCGCACCATGAATTCCGACGGCAACTACCGGGTCAGCCGCCCGGGTCCGGCTTTGGCCGGGGAGTCTTTCACCGCCTACATCAATGACCGTCTGGTACTGGAGGGAGAAGATGATGAGGGCCGGCAGAAAGTCACCGTCGCCGGTCCCCAGAACCGCTTTGACGAAGTGCTGGCGGCTCTGGAAAGCGGCAAGAGCATCTGCGAGGCGACCCTGTACCTGGAAAAAGACGAACTGCTGTGGAAGCTGACCCTCAAAGGGGAACTGTTTCAGTTCGGCTCGTTTCGCTGCCCGTCGGTCAAAATGGAAAAAGACGACGTGGTGGATCCCGAGCGGGAAAAAGAGGCCTTGTTTCTGGAACGAATGTACCTGCTGGAAACCGGCTTGCAACTCTTCGACAGCCTGTTCGAAAGCTTTCTTCACCAACACCCGAAGCTTGCCGGCTGATGCCGGTCCCGAGTACGGATCAAGGGGCGGGGAGCGGCGCCGCCCCCCGGTCCGCGGTGGCCTCAAGACTGAAGCGGCAGCCGCAATACTGCTGGCGGTAAAACCCCTCCCGCCGCGCAACCTCCGTCATCCGCTCGGTCCCCCCGGCCTTGCGCCAGTTGCGATCCCAGTAGTGCAGCTCGGGATACGGGGCGGCCGCCCGCCGTCCGCACTCATCGACCTGCGCCAGATCCTTCCAGCGGGAAATACCGAGACAGGTGGCCATCAGGGTAAAGCCCCGCTCCGCGGCAACCCGGGCCGCGACCTGGAGTCGAAAGTCAAAGCAGGCCGTACAGCGTCTGCCGCGCTCCGGCTCCCGCTCTAAGCCAGTAACCGCCTCCAGCCACTGTTCGGCGCGTGCATCCCCCTCGATGAAATCAATCCCCAGCTTCTGCGCAAACCGTCGGTTTTCGTTCCTTCGAATGCGGTATTCTTCGCCAGGATGGATGTTGGGGTTGAAAAAAAACACTGCCACCTCCACCGCTTCGGCAAGCAGCGTTTCAAGAATACCTCCGCAACAAGGGGCGCAGCAGGAGTGCAACAGCACTTTTTGCCCCACTATTTCCATGCCGTTCTCACCCATAGCGATCATCTCCTGCCGTGCTTTCAACTTTCAGGAACCATCCACATAACTGACGGCATCCCTAACCGGCCAACGACCGTGCCATTGTAGCGCACAACCCCGTAGTTTTGAAACCTCCGCATAGAAAAAGCCCCTCCGGCTAAAGCCGGAGGGGCAGGTATAACTGGCGATTCCGAGCGTTTACATCATGCCGCCCATACCACCCATGCCACCCATGCCGCCCATGCCACCGGGCATGCCGCCCATGGGCTCTTCAGACTTGGGCAGTTCGGCAACGCAGGCTTCGGTGGTCAGCATCAGACCGGCCACGGAAGAAGCGTTCTGCAGGGCGCTGCGAACCACCTTGGTCGGGTCGATGATGCCCGCCTCAAGCATATCGCAGTACTCGTCGCTGGCGGCGTTGAAGCCGTAGGAACCGTTCTCTTTGGCCACCTGGTTGACGACGATGGAACCTTCCATGCCGGCGTTGGCGGCAATCTGGCGCAGGGGCTCTTCCAGAGCACGCAGCACGATATTCAGGCCGAATTTCTGCTCGCCTTCCATCTGCAGCCCCTTGAGGGCGCCGATGCAACGGATCAGGGCGACGCCGCCGCCGGGGACGATACCCTCTTCAACGGCCGCACGGGTCGCATGCAGAGCGTCTTCCACGCGAGCCTTTTTCTCCTTCATTTCGGTCTCGGTGGCGGCACCGACCTTGACTACCGCCACGCCGCCGACCAGTTTGGCAAGGCGTTCCTGCAGCTTTTCCTTGTCGTAATCGCTGCTGGTCTCTTCGACCTGGGCACGAATCTGGGCCACCCGGCCGTTGATATCGGCTTCGGCACCGGCACCGTCGATGATGGTGGTGTTTTCCTTGTCGATAACGATGCGCTTGGCATGACCGAGCTGGTCGAGGGTGGCGCTTTCCAGCTTGAGTCCGACCTCTTCAGCGATCACGGTGCCGCCGGTCAGAATCGCGATGTCCTCCAGCATGGCCTTGCGGCGATCACCAAAGCCCGGGGCCTTGACAGCGGCCACATTGAGGGTCCCGCGCAGCTTGTTGACCACCAGAGTGGCCAGTGCCTCGCCTTCGATATCTTCGGCGATAATCAGAAGTGGACGACCCTGCTTGGCCACGGCTTCAAGAATGCCGACCATGTCCCGCATGTTGCTGACCTTCTTGTCGTGAATCAGGATCACGGCGTCTTCCATAACCGCTTCCATACGCTCGGGGTCGGTCACGAAATAAGGCGACAGATAACCGCGGTCGAACTGCATCCCCTCAACGGTTTCCAGGGTGGTTTCCATCGACTTGGCTTCCTCGACGGTAATCACGCCCTCTTTGCCAACCTTTTCCATGGCTTCGGCAATGATGTTGCCGATGGTGGCATCGCTGTTGGCGGAGATGGTACCGACCTGGGCAATTTCCTTATGATCCTTGATCGGCTTGGAAAGGTTCTGCAGGTGAGCAACAGCCGCTTCCACGGCCCTGTCAATACCCCGCTTGATATCCATGGGGTTGTGACCGGCAGTGACCAGTTTAACGCCTTCGCTGTAGATGGCCTGGGCCAGCACGGTGGCGGTGGTGGTGCCATCGCCGGCCACATCGGAGGTCTTGGAGGCGACTTCCTTGACCAACTGAGCACCCATGTTCTTGAACTTGTCTTCCAGTTCAATTTCCTTGGCCACGGTGACGCCGTCCTTGGTGATCAGAGGGGCGCCGAAGGATTTGTCAATTACAACGTTGCGGCCCTTGGGGCCGAGAGTGATCTTGACCGCGTTGGCCAGCTGGTTGACGCCTTCGAGAATGCTGCTACGAGCGTTCTGCCCGAATTTGATTTCTTTTGCTGACATATCTTTGTGTCCTCCTTGTAAATCGATGGGAAGTGAGAGGTCGCGTTATTCAAGGATGCCGAGAATATCTTCTTCGCGCATGATCTGATACTCAATGCCGTCGATCTTGACCTCGCTGCCGGCATATTTTCCGAACAACACCCGGTCGCCGACCTTCACGTCCATGGGCAGAACGGTACCGTCCTCGGTCACCTTGCCCTTGCCAACCGCCTTGACAAGACCCTGCTGAGGCTTTTCCTTGGCCGAGTCGGGAATGATGATACCGCCGGCGGTGGTGGTCTCCTCTTCTACCCTTTCGACAATGATCCGATCACGCAACGGCCTGATTTTCATGGTATACTCCTTTCGCTGATACAATTTAGATGTCTCTAAGATTCGCCCCGGAAAATGCCGGGCGCGTATGCGAACCCAATAAAAAAAAGCTCAGTCGCCAACCAAGCCTTTTACTTCTCTGTTAGCACTCAAACAAAGTGAGTGCTAACAGACAGAGCTAAATATAATCAGCCCCACTTCAATGTCAAGACTTTTCTCGGGAAAATTCTTCGAGGGGCTGGAACATGAATCAGCACATGGAGATTTTCTTGACAGCGCGGGAAATCCTGTGGTACTTACCCGACCATCGAACACAATCTGACGGTCTTCCGCGACTGGCGCTGAGGTGGCTTACCACCGGGGAGCGGAAACACAGACCACGACCGCCGTACGCCTGGGCACCCTGGATCACGATCAATGGGAGCCAGGCGTTTTTTATTTGCAAAGGAGCCGCTTGCCATGAGCAAAAAACTCTACATTCCCGGACCCGTCCAGGTCAGTCACGATGTCATGGAGGCCATGTGCGCTCCCATGATCGGCCACCGCATGAAAGAATACGCAGAACTGCATGCCGAGGTCACCGCCGACCTCAAACAACTGATCAATGCCCCCGGCCCGGTGTTTCTATCGACCTCCAGCGCTTTCGGGGTGATGGAAGGCGCGGTGCGCAACCTGGTGCAGAAGCGCTGCGCCTGCTTCGGCAACGGCGCTTTCAGCAACAAATGGCACGACGTCACCGAGCGTTGCGGTCTGCGGGCCGACCTGTTCAAGGCCGAGTGGGGCCAGCCCGTCACCGCCGCCATGGTGGACGAGGCTCTGGCCACCGGCCTGTACGACGCCATGACCCTGGTCCACAACGAAACCAGCACCGGCGTCATGTCGCCGCTGGAGGAAATCGCCGAGGTCATGCGCAAATATCCCGGGATCTCGTTTATCGTCGACACTGTCTCTTCCATGACCGCCGTCCCCATCGATGTGACCGCCCTGGGTATCGACGTCTGCCTGGCAGGGGTTCAGAAAGCTTTTGGCCTGCCGCCGGGCCTGGCGGTTTTTGCCGTCAGCCAAAAAGCCCTGGATAAGGCCCGCACCACCCCCAACCGCGGCTACTATTTCGACTTCATCGAGTTTGAAAAAAACGATGAAAAGCACAACACCCCCAGCACCCCGTGCATCAGCCTGATTTTCGCCCTGCGCCATCAGCTGAAAAAGATGTTTGCCGAAGGGCTGGAAAACCGCTACGCCCGGCACCGCCGAATGGCCCGGGTCACCCGCGACTGGATTATCGCCCAGGGCTTCGGCCTCTATGCCTCCGACAGTTGCGCCTCCATGACCCTCACCACCGGTACCAACGACGGCCGCACGGATCTGGAAAAACTGAAAAAAATGGCCGGCGAGCGAGGCTACGCCATGGACAATGGCTACGGCAAAATCAAGAACCAGACTTTCCGTATTCCCCACATGGCTGATTTCACCGTGGCCGATCTGGAAGAATTGTTCACTGTGCTGGAAGAGCTGCTTCCTCAGGTCCGCACAGACTGAGGCGCGTGCCAGCCCTTTATCATCCCGCAAGATCAAAAAAGCCTCCGCAAGGAGGCTTTTTTGATCTCCGCCGGCTGTTTTCCAACCCGGCAACGAATTTCTCCGGCCCACCGCCATGTCAACGGTCCGCGGCCATTTCCAAGGCGGAAAAATCGATGAGAAGCGCCAGCGGGATGAAGGTGTCGGCCTCCCGCAGGGGCAGACCGAGCACCCGTTCGTTGAACCGGGCCAGCAGATCGAACTCCGCGGCATAGACCTGGCGAAAGGACCAGCGCAACTCTTCCCGCGGCGGGGGGTTGCCGTCGGTAAAATTGCGACTGCAATACAGATCGGAAAAACTTTCGCCGCTGTTGTCGATGTTCGGCAGGCCATGGGTACGGCAAATCATCGGCCGGTGCATGTAGATCAGACAGGAGCCGTCCACCCCCAGCAGCGGACAGGGGGTCGGATCATCCTCCGGCATTTCGGTCCAGAGCGCGTCGGGGAGGTGATTCAACAAGTAGGGGGGCTGCAATTCAGGCCAGAGGCGCTGCAATTGTTGAAGGCGCTGCCGCGCCTTTGCTTCAATAGCCTGCTGCTGTGCCAGGGGCAGACGGCGCACTCCCTCCTGCAGCAGAAATCCATCGAGAAGCGTGATGTCAAAAAGCCCTCGGCAACAGGCCGCACATCCCCGGGCACAGCGCACATCGCTGGGAAAAGCCAGCTGGCTGCGGAAGAACCAGGCGTCAACCGTCTCCAGCAGAGCCTGATATTGGGCGACAATCTCCTGCAAAGACGGTGTGGCATGGGCTCTCATAGCAGGCAAAACTCCTCTTGGAACGTGTTTCAGGTGAAAACAGATTTTCCCAGCCTTTGAAAAAACCACCCTTCGGGGCCAAGATTTTGCGTTACCGCCAGACCTCCCGCAAGACCCCCATCTCTTTCGATGCAGCAAGAATCTCTTCACTGGATTCGAGCTCCCCACCGCCCAAAGCCGGAAAAGCCTTCACGGGCAAAAGCTTCGGTTTCTGGCCCGCTACGGCTCCTGTGTTATAGTTGCAAACCAGGCAGTGAACATATTGTCGGCCCGTTGGCGTCACAGCTCTGGGCGGAGACGATGCCAATCATCAGCCAAGGAGGATAGAGATACCACATGCCGGTCCAAGCCATTCCCATCCTGTTCACCCTCGTCCTGCTGCTCATCGCTCTCGCTCTGGGCGGGTTCACCCATCAACTGTTGTTTCGCTGGCTGCTTGGGCGAAGTGCGGAGCATGCCCTGGCCCGCTCCCTGCTGCACCACTGGCAGACTCCCGTCAGTCTGCTGGTGCCTTTGATGTTTCTGATGATGGTGCTGCCGTCCCTGTATTTGTCCGAATCGGGCCTGGTGGTTTTCCGGCGCCTGTTAAGCATCGGCTTCATTCTCTCTACGGCCTGGCTGCTGATCTGTACCGTGCTGGCGTTCCGCGACCTGATTCTCAGTCGTTACGACGTCTCGGTAAGCGACAATCTCAAGGCCCGGGCGGTGCATACCCAGGTCCGGGTGCTGGTGAAAATTGCCCTGGTGGTAATTGCCGTTATCACAGCCGGCTGCCTGATGATGATTTTTGAAAATATCCGCCAACTGGGGGTAAGCCTGCTGGCCTCGGCGGGGGTGGTAGGCATCATCATCGGTCTGGCCGCCCAGAGAAGTATCGCCACCTTGCTGGCCGGCCTGCAGATCGCCCTGACCCAGCCGATTCGCATCGACGACGTGGTGATCGTCGAAGGGGAGTGGGGGCGGGTGGAAGAAATCACCCTGACCTACGTGATCATCCGCATCTGGGATCTGCGGCGGCTGGTGGTTCCGGTGACCCAGTTTCTGGAAAAACCCTTCCAGAACTGGACCCGCACCTCGGCGCATCTGCTGGGCACGGTCTTCATCTACGCCGACTATACGGTCTCCACCGAAGCCCTGCGCAGCGAATTGCACCGGATATTGCAGGAATCACCCCTCTGGGACGGCAAGGTATGGGGTCTGCAGGTCACCAACGCCACGGAGCGAACCGTGGAGTGCAGGGCGCTGATGAGCGCCGCCGACTCCCCCTCGGCCTGGGATCTGCGCTGCTCGGTAAGGGAGAAGTTACTGGACTTTCTACAGAAAAACTACCCCCAGAGCTTACCGAGGGTCCGGGCCGAACTGCAGAATACGCCTGAATCCTCCTCCCTATCGGATTAATGAACAACGTAAGTAAGTAAGGGACGTTCTTACTTTAGTGCATTAGCGGAGCGTTAGAGCGCGAGCGGAGCGTTAGGGACATTGTTAGCTAGTTAGTGTCCATCCGGAAACTCCGGATGGACACAGCGCAGTTTTCATATGGGAAACGAGCAATTTTTCGTTGTGGCAAGGAAATCAAAGGGTTGCGCGGAGGCGTACATCGG
>PWVL01000104.1 GCA_003561875.1 Desulfuromonadales bacterium
CACTTCCCCCTCTCCGGTATGCCGTCCCAGCCAGTTGCTGATGGCGGCGTCATAGGCTGCCGTATGCTGATAAACCTTGACGGCCAGGCCAAAGTTGGTGCGGGGCGAGACACAGCCGCCGTTCGCGGCCATCTCCGTCAGGACCGTTTGGTAATCCGCCGGGTCGACGAGCACGGTCACGTCGCGATGATTTTTGGCCGCGCTGCGCAGCATGGTCGGACCGCCGATATCGATGTTCTCGACGGCATCTTCCAGAGTGCAGTCCGCCCGGGCCACCGTTGCCTCAAAGGGGTAGAGATTGACCACCACCATATCGATGGGCTCGATGCCGTGCTCGGCCATTTTGGCCACATGGTCGGCATTGTCCCGCAGGCCCAGCAGGCCGCCGTGCACTTTGGGATGCAGGGTCTTGACCCGTCCGTCGAGCATTTCCGGAAAACCGGTGTAGTCGGAAACGTCCTGCACCGGCAACCCTTCACCGCGCAGCAGCGCGGCAGTGCCGCCAGTAGAAAGAATAGCAACCCCGAAGGCACTTAGCCTCCTGACAAAGTCGACAATCCCGGCCTTGTCCGAGACGCTGATGAGGGCTCGCTTGATAACGGCCATGGCAAAATCCTTTTCTGCTTTAATGCGTAAGAAAATCGTTTGCGGCTTTCAGAGCACTGAAAAAGCCGCACAATCGAGTAAAAACGACAAAAAACCGTCCGCAGGCGGTTTTTCAAAAATCCAGAGCGCCTAAAAAGGCCTGTTCAAAATCCGGAGTGCCGGACAGTGGATGGGGACGCAGGGAATCTGCCAGCACCTGGGCCCGTTCCGGCCCGTTGCTGTCGCACAGCAGGCGAACGCAGCCGCAGAGAACCCCGGCCTCGGAAAAACGCACCCTCTCTACCATGTTTCCCGGCAGCATGGCAACTTTTTTCAGGACCGCGGCAGAAAGGGAAAAGCCGAATCCGCCGGTCACCACCACATGCTCCACAGTATCGGCGGACACCCCGACCCGGCGCAGCAAACAGTCGACGCCGGCCCGTAGAGCTCCTTTGGCCAACTGAAAGGCGCGAATGTCCTGCTGGCTCAGAGTCAGGTCCACATCCGCATCCCGGTAAAGCCGCAGGCAGGGGCCTTCGGGACCCCTGCCCAGGTAACGGGACAGGGGGCCGGGCACCTGCAGGGGATCGACAAGAGTTCCATGGCAGTTGATCAGGCCGCCTTCGACCGCGGCCGCTACCGCCTCGGCCAGGCCGCTGCCACACAGGCCTTGCGGCCGACCGCCGCCAATCACTTGCAGACGCAGGCGGTCCCCTTCCAGGGTCACGCCCCGCACCGCCCCCGCCGAAGCCGCCATACCGCAAGAGATCCCCTCACCCTCAAAAGCGGGACCAGCCGCTACCGAGGTGACCCGCCAGCGCCCCTCGTAAAACAGGGCCAACTCGCCGTTGGTGCCGATATCCATGAACAAGGTGCACCCTCGGGGCGGATCCTGGGAAAACAGAAAAGCCACCAGGTCACCGCCAACATAACCGGTCACCTGAGGAAACAGATACAGGGGAACCGAAAACTTCAGACCCAACTCCGAAGCATCGAGATGACGGCCCCGCGAGTCTGGCGCCCGGTGCGGTGGAAACAGAATACGCTCCACCGGCAGGCGGCGCAGCAGAGCGCTGATGCCGGAGTTGCCCGCCGCCGCCGCCGCGGCCAGTTGCCGGGCGCTGACACCCCCTTGCCGTAGCAACTCGGCGGTGAGGTCGTTGATCCCCGCAACCAGCCGCTGCTGCAGCTCCCGGGACCGGCCCCGGCCAGCCAGATCCAGACGGCGCACAATATCCGCCCCCCATTCCGCCTGGGGATTCCGCAGCGTCATTTGGGCCAGCAGGAGCCCCCGTTCATCCACAAGACGGCCGGCCAGGTTCGTGGTGCCCAGATCCAGAGCCAGCAGAGGCCTCACAGCACCCATGGCCTATCCTTTTCCGTATCGGTGAAGACGTTTCAGCAACCGAGGTAGAGCCGCGGCACCCGTTTGCTGAACTGGCAGAACACCTCGTAGTTGATCGTGCCGATGCGATCGGCCCACTCTTCGGCGGTAATCCGCTCGGCGCCGTCGCGTCCCAGCAGGGTCACCACATCGCCGACGCGGACTCCGGGAACCTCGGTGACGTCGATCATGGTCCAGTCCATGCAGACGGTTCCCGCTACCGGAGCCCGACGACCGCGAATCAGAACCTCTCCGGCATGGGACAGCTGGCGATTGAATCCGTCGGCGTAACCAGCAGGAATAACAGCCAGAACTGACGGCCGACGGGTTACGAAACGGTGCCCGTAGGAGATGCCGGTACCGGTCGGCACGCGGCGGATCTGCGCCACTCTGGTGCGAAAACTCATCACCGGTCGCAGATCCAGCCGTCCCGCAAAGGCCGGACCGGGAAGCCCCCCGTAGAGCAGAATACCGGGTCGCACCAGGTTGCATTCGGCCATCGGACTGCTGAGCAATGCGGCGCTGTTGCTCAAGTGGACATGGCGAGGAGCGAAGCCGGCCTGACGTACCTGCGTCAGGGCCGCGCGAAAACGCTCCCGCTGCCGGTGATTGGCAAGGTGTTCCGGTTCGTCGGCCCGGGCCAGGTGAGAAAATATCCCCTCCATGCGCAACCCTTTGAGACTGCCGAGACGCTCCAGAACCGCCGTCAAATCGCCGTCGTCGAAACCGACTCGGGTCATGCCTGTGTCGAACTTCAAATGGTAAGGCTGCAGAACTCCGCGCAGCAGGGAGCAGCGATTGAGGCGCTGGGCCGTTTCCATGTCAAACAGAGTCGGCACGAGATCCCATTGCGATAAATCCTGTTCCTGGTCAGGATACAGACCTCCCAGGATCAGAATCGGGCGAACAATCCCCGCTTCGCGCAGAGCGACCCCTTCTTCGACCATGGCCACAGCAAACATGCCGACACCGGCGTCCTGCAGAGACAGGGCGATGCGCCGGGCACCGTGCCCGTAGGCATCGGCCTTGACGACGGCCAGAATCGCCTTTTGTGGCCCGGCCATGGTCTGTATCTGGCGAAAATTGTGCTGAACAGCCTCAAGATCGATTTCGACCCGGGTGGGCCGATGTCCGTGGGGATCGCTCATGGGACCTTTGTTCCTGAAGGGCACCAGGGCGACCGACCACCCGGGTCAAGGCCCTTGCGTGTCATGGGAAAGTCATCAGGGGGAGTCGGGAATGTAGCCGGACGCGCTGGCGGGGGTCGCTAATGCGGACCGTGACAAGGCCATTCCGTGCCCAACATGTAGCACGCCCCCCCCGCCCTGTAAAGGGTAAAACCACCCGACAGAAGAGCATCAGGCGGGGCCGCTTGACAGCCTTCGGGGCATTTGTTTAGAGTAGCGGCTGGAGTGAACCGAAAGTCTGGCGGCGGAGCCGGCAAAGGCCTTCCTGCACCACGAGAGCATGCCTTCGAGGCTGCAGGGGAGTTAAAAGGTCAAAGGTTCATTTCCATCGACATAACCGCTGGGGGCGTCACTGTACTGAGAATTCCGCGGCAGGCGGAATGACCCTTGGAACCTGACCCGGATCATGCCGGCGTAGGGAAGCGGTGTCGCAAGGCAATCGTGATTCTCGTCACGCGCTTTTCGGCCGTGGCGATTTTTTTGTTTCGCGCGCCGCCCCGAGCAACCCCTGTCCGTGGAACAAAAGCAGGAGCCGCAATGAAAGATCCGCGCATACAGGGCCTGTATCTCATTACCGACGATTCTCAGGGAACAACCCTGGGCACTCGCCTGGAAGCTGCTCTCCGAGG
>PWVL01000057.1 GCA_003561875.1 Desulfuromonadales bacterium
CCCTGGAAGCGTCTCTGTGTCGCGTGCTGCATGGCGCCGGCAGTCTTCGGCATCTCGATGTCGGCGGTTACGCCCTGAAACTGCTTGAAGAAACGGCAACCTTCTATACCCGGCGAGGCTTTGTTCCGGCCTGGCTGACCGACGGTGTTTTGTCCGCCCAGGCTGAAGAGGTGCTGGCGATTCTCCACGGCGCTTTTCGGGAAGGCCTGAATCCGCAGGAATACCACGGTTCCACCCTGGAACTCTTTGCCGGGCAGGTGCGCGCTTTTGCTGACCGGAAACTGGTGGCCGACGCGGATTTGCTGGTGCGCTTCGACATTCTGCTGAGTGACGGTTTTCTGCGTTATGCCCGAGACCTGTCCCGGGGCCGGGTGACGGCGGCACGGATCTACGGTTCGGAATGGAGCGCGGCGCAGCCTGCCGTCTATCTGCCGCGGCTGCTGCAACAGGCTCTCGACGGTGACGGGGCAGTGTCTGCGCTGGAGGCCCTGCTGCCGCAGGATGACGACTACCGGCGGCTGCGTGAAGGACTGGCCGCATATCGTCGGATCGCCGCCGCCGGAGGCTGGTCGCAACTGCCGGCCGGGCCGGTGGTTCGCCCCGGTGATCGGGACTGGCGCCTGCCCTGGCTACGCCGGCATCTGCTGCAGGTCGGTGACCTGGACCCCACGGCCGACCTGTCGGGGGATGTGTTGGATTCAGAACTTGGCGAAGCCCTGCAGCGCTATCAGCAACGGCATGGTCTGCAGGCCGACGGGGTTCTCGGACCGCAAACCCTGGCTGCTCTCAATCGCTCCGTGGAAGAGCGCATCAGCCAGCTCGAGCTTAATCTGGAGCGCCACCGCTGGCTGCCCAGGAATGCGGAGCGACGCTACATACGGGTCAACGTGCCCGACTTCAGTCTCCAGGTGCTGGAAGACGACGAGACGGTGCTGAGCATGCCGGTGATCGTCGGAACCCGCGAACGCCGCACCCCGGTTTTTTCGGCGCTTATGCGCTATCTGGATTTCGCCCCCTACTGGTACGTCCCGCGCACCATCCTGCAGGAAGACAAACGGCAGCTCATTCAGGCCGATCTCGCCTATCTGCCATCCCACCACTATGAAATTGTGACCTGGCGCGACGGTCTGACGGAGGTCGTGGCGCCGAACACGGTCAACTGGGAACGCTACGGCTCCGAAGGTTTTCCGGGCACCCTGCGTCAAAAGCCCGGTCCCTGGAATGCTCTTGGCCGGGTCAAATTCATGTTTCCCAATCGCCACCAGGTTTACCTTCACGATACTCCGCAGCGGCACCTGTTTCAGCATCGCCAGCGCGCCTACAGTTCTGGCTGCATTCGGGTGGAGAAGCCCTTTGAACTGGCCCTGTACCTGCTGAAAGACCAGCAGGGCTGGGACGCCGACAGGGTTGCCATATCCATGGCCGCCGATACCGAACGCCGGGTGCTGCTTGACCGGCCGATTCCGGTGCAGATTCGTTACCAGACCGCCTGGGTCGATGGGCAGGGGCGATTGCAGTTTCGCGGAGATGTCTACGGCTGGGACGATCTGCTGTATACGGCTCTGCGTCGCCATTCCCGTGACAGTTCACGGCTGCTCGCGTCTTCCCAGGTGTCGGTGGGGAAGTCCTGTTACACAAATGGGGAGGCCACTTTCGGGATATCCCCCACTGTGAGCGGGGATCCGCCCCGTTTATGAGGGTTTCGTGCGCGGGGAAAAAAACGATTTCCGGTTTTTGCTTCTCACCTTCACAATCAACAAAAAGATCAGATCAGATTTTTCAGCCAGGAGAAGGCCACCAGGGTGCCCAGGGCCGAACCGAGGGAGGAGAACAGAAAGACCAGCAGTACCCGGGTCAGGCGGTTGCTCCACCAGCCCCGGACCGTCGCCAGATCGGTGCCGGCCTGTTCCAGATCGCGCACCCTGGGCCCGGCGACGGTTGCCTGCACCAGGCCGGTGACAAAGCCGGCGCCGATGGTGGGGTTGAGGGAGGTAAGGGGGGCCGCCACAAAGGCGGTCAGAATGGTCAGGGGATGGCCCAGGGCCGCCAGAACTCCCAGGGCGCAGAGCAGACCGTTGGCCAGAACCCAGCCCAGGGCCGCTTCTCCCAGGCGGGCGCGGTCGCCGAACAGAAAGCCGCCAATGAACAGAGCCGCCACCAGGGAGGGAATGATCCAGGGCAGGATTCGGGAGACGGGTGGTTTTTCCGGAATCCGTGACAACTCGGCAAGGCAGTCGGGGTCCGGCCCTTCGGCGAGCCGGCGGCGCATGCCGGGAACGTGCGCCGCGCCAACTACCGCCACCAGGCGCCGACCGGGAGCCTGCCGCAGGCGTTCCGTCATGTAGCGATCCCGTTCGTCCACCAGCACGGTTTTCATATCCGGCAGCAGATCGCTCATTTCGTCCAGCATGGCATTCAGGGTATCGCTCTGACGCAGAGCGGAAAGTTGCTCTTCATCGATTGTCTGAGTTTCGAACAGTCCCGCCAGCAGTACCGAGGCGACCTGCATTTTCTTCCATAGGCCGGTGCGGCGCCAGGCCCGCAACAGGGTAGTGCGAATGTCCCGGTCAATGAGGCAGATCTCGGCTCCCTGCTGTTCCGCTGTCTCCGTTGCCGCCGCCAGTTCCGCCCCGGGTTTGACCCCCGTCTGCAATCCCATACGCTTCTGAAAGGTCGCCAGCGCCAGGTTGGCCAGCAGAAAAGGCCCCTGGCCCTGACGAATCGCCGCCACCAGATCCAACGACTGCCAGCCTGTGGCGTCGTTGAGGGCGCGGTAGCGCTGGGCGTCCAGTTCCACGCAGACGCAGTCGGGACGTTCCGCGGCGATTACCTCGCGCACCGTCTCCACAGAACTGCGGGCAATGTGCGCGGTGCCGATAAGAATAATCTCCCGATCGTCCAGTTCGAGGCGGTAAATGTCCGGATTGTCAGCTGATACCATCTGTTTTTCTAGCCGTTTTTTCAGCCGCGGAGGGCGGACAGGGAAAGAAAAGAAAAAGAAAAAGAAAAGAAAAAAAGAAAAGCGCCGCAAAAACGACGCTTTTATTTAATCAGAGCTCTCCACGCCTGCCGTGGATCTTTAGGCCTCCAAGCGAGTCCTAACAAAGTGGGATCTTTTGTAAGCCGCGTCAGGCGTCCCAACAACTTCTTGGGCTGGCACACAGCGCCCCTGAAAAAACCCCGGTTCCAAAAGTATTCCGCAAGGGCATACCGATCACACCTGCAGGGCAGAGAGCTCAGCTGCACTTTCACTATAGACAAAAGCCGCAGGACTTTCAAGCAGTAATTGCCGTTACGCCCGGCTGTTTTTTGCTCCCGCGGGATTTCAAGCTGAACCCGCTGCCGACGCGGGAAGAACCGGAATAAGCGGAGCCGGAAAAACACCCTGCGGGGTTCACAATGCGTCCTTGTAGCGGCCGTTGACCCGGTAGACAAAGGCCAGTACCTCGGCCACCGCCTGATACAGTTCGACGGGAATTTCCAGCCCCAGGGGCACTCCGGCCAGCAGTTCCACCAGGTCGGGATCAGCCACCACTTCGACACCGGCCTCCCGGGCCTTGCTCAGAATCTGCTCGGCGATGGTCCCCTGGCCCGTTGCCGTCACCTTTGGGGCGCCCTGCTCGCGTTCGTAGGTCAAGGCCACGGCTTTGAACGGTTTCTTCGCTTCCATGCTCATATCCTCGCGTCCAGCAGCTCGTCGCTGTCGTTCAGAATGCGTCGGACCAGCGCCGAACCCGGTCGGGCCGAATCGCTGCCGTAGCTCGCACCGCGCA
>PWVL01000065.1 GCA_003561875.1 Desulfuromonadales bacterium
AAAAACAACATTTATTCACTCTCTAACGATTGCATCAAACTTACATTTATCCAGACAGGCACCGCACTTGATACAGATTTTGCTGTCAATAACGTGGACCTGCTTGGGCTTGCCTGTGATGCAATCGACAGGACAAACCCTCACACATAGCGTACAACCGGTACACTTGTCCGGTAAAATCCTATATTCGAGCAAATCAAGACACACTCCCGCCGGACATTTACGATCCTCCACATGGGCCAGATACTCATCCTTGAAAACACGCAGAGTCGACAGAATCGGATTGGGCATGGTCTGCCCCAGTCCGCACAGTGCCGTGTCCTTTATTCTGCGAGCCAGGTTTTCAAGCCGATCCAGTTCCCCCTCTTCTGCCTGCCCGTGGGTAATACGGTCCAGTGATTCGTAAAGACGTTTGGAACCAATACGGCACGGGGCGCACTTGCCGCAGCTTTCATCCATGGTGAAAGCGAGAAAAAACTTCGACACATCCACCATGCAGGCATTCTCATCCATGACGATCATACCGCCCGAGCCCATGATCGACTCACAGGCGGCCAGATGTTCATAGTCGATGGGTACTTCAAGATCCTTGTAGGTTAGTACTCCACCGGAAGGTCCGCCGGTTTGAACCGCTTTAAACTTCTTTCCCTCAGGACACCCACCGCCAATGTCAAAGACCACTTCCCGCAGGGTTATCCCCATGGGCACCTCAATGAGCCCCACGTTCCTGATCCTGCCGACCAGGGAAAACACCTTGGTGCCTTTGGCGGTTTCCGATCCGATACTGCTGAACCATTTGGCCCCTTTGAGCACGATGGCAGGAATGTTGGCCAGGGTCTCCACGTTGTTCAGTACCGTGGGTTTACCCCAATAGCCAGCCTCGGCGGGAAACGGCGGCCTGGTATAAGGTTCGCCACGCTTTCCTTCGATGGAATTGATCAGGGCCGTTTCCTCACCGCAGACAAAAGCACCGGCTCCGTACTTGATTTCAATATCAAAACTAAACCCCGTCTGGAAAATATTCGGCCCCAGCACACCGTACTCCGTGGCCTGGTCGATGGCAATCCGCAACCGCTTCAATGCCAGTGGGTACTCGGCGCGAATATAGATGGTCCCTCTGCAGGCCCCAATGGCATAACCGGCAATGGCCATGGCTTCCAGAATGCTGTGCGGATCTCCTTCCAGAACCGCGCGATCCATATAGGCTCCGGGATCGCCTTCGTCCGCGTTGCAGATCACATATTTCAAATCGGCCTTGTTTTTGGCGGCGAACCGCCACTTGACCCCCGTCGGAAAACCGGCTCCGCCCCGACCGCGCAAGCCGCTTTGAATCATTTCCTCAATCAGCGAGTCGGGACTCATTTCTTCAAGGCACTTGCCCAGAGCCAGGTAGCCTCCGGCGGCAATATAGGATTCGATGCTTTCCGGATCAATAAAACCGCTGTTGCGCGTTGCAATCCTGAACTGTTTGTGCTTTGCCATCGAACCATCCTCCCTGTGCAAGGTGTTTTGAACAGTGCCCGGGTCATGAACGGACCCAAAGCTTTTTTCAGAAAGGCATCGTCAAGGTCGTCAGCCCTACTTTCAACGTTATTTTATTACCTTATAGGATGTTTGCAATAAAAACGATTATTTTCAGTCCCCACTGGCCAAAAGTGTTTTTTTCGTTAGAATGAACGGAAGTTCAAGCTTTGTTTATTGAGGGCCATGAACGATAGCCGAAAGCCATAATGATTATCACTGTTCAAGGGAGGAGAGCATGCTGCGCGCGGGGATCGTGTTGGTTCTGACGGCGGTGCTTTTGATCGGGTGCCGGCGGGACAGGCAAGCTAACGAGGTTCAGGAACAGGTCACGGGTGCGCCTTTGATTGAACATTTAGCACCGGCAATCACTGCGCCTGTTGAAAAAGCCAGACTGCAGACGGATCAGGCTGCGGAAGACTCGCAGCAGGCCGGGGCGCGACTGGAGCAGTTGGAACAACAGGCCGTCATGCTGGCCGCAGAAGCCGACGCGGTTACCCGCGAGATTTCCCGAGTAACACAGCAGATAGGAACGATCCATGAGCGCCTCGATCACATCACCGAGGAACTGTCATTGCTTCTGGAACAGGCCGAAACGACCCTGCACCGGGTTGAGCAGACCCGCCGCAACCTTGCGGATGCGGCGGGCGAGCTGGCCGGCTTGTCTGGTCAAAAACCCCGCGAGGGAACAACGGAACCCTGACCATTCATGGACCGGAAAGGTTTCTTTTCGTCCCGCATATATCTCCCCGCTCAGGACGGATTCGCTTCTTTGTACCTTTCCTGAGGAAGGCTGGGGATTTCGATGCGAATAATCTGCCCCCGCTTCCTGATGAAAACGTTTTTGCGGGGAATGGTCGGTTGATAATTTTCTCCCTCGAAGTAAAAGGTATAGTTGAGACCGTTTTCCAGGCCTGGTATGAAGGCGGGTACGGAATAGGTGATTCCGTTGACAGTGCAGAGAATTTCTCCGTCCAGGGTCTCTTCGCCAGGATCCCGAACTTGGTTATTGTTTCTGTCGTGAAAGGCCTCCACGATTACGGTCCCGTGGCGGGTCGGCATCATCGGAGCACCGCCAAAAAAAAAGTTGAAAATATTGTCTCTTTTGACCGCCCTGCCTTCAACGCCAAGTTCCGTACTGCTCTCCGGCGAGCAATAGCCAACGGTCGCAAACCAGCTGGCCATGAGCACAATCTGCACCAAGACAAGAGCTGAGAAAACAATTCGGAATGGACTAAAAGGCATGAAATTCCCTTATTTAAAAGTGTTCGTTTGTTTCCTGTGTAGGTAGCTCCGATCCTTCCGATATCATGGGTCGGCGACCACCTCGCTTTTGGTAAAAATTATCCGCAGAAGCAGGCCCTGTGCCTCGATGGCTTCGCGACCCCCCTCTTCCCGATCAACCAGTGAAATAATCCCGAGAACCTGCAAGCCTTCAGCCCGTGCCCTATCTACAGCCTTCAAAGCGGAACCACCGGTGGTCAGAACATCCTCGACGATGACGACCCGGGCTCCCGGAACAAGATTCTTGCGGCCCTCCAGCCATTGTCCGGTGCCGTGGCCCTTAGGTTCCTTGCGGATAATAAAGGCCGGTATCGGGTTGCCGGCCAGGGAACTGGTAATGGAAGTGGCGCTGGCAATGGCATCGGCTCCCATGGTCAACCCCCCTACTCCTTGAATCGGCCCGGGGAAATGATTTAATTCAGAAAAAAAAGCCCGTCCCACCAAAACCGCTCCGCGCGGGTGCAGGGTGGTCTGCTTGCCATCAAAGTAAAAATTGCTTTTTCGCCCCGAAGCCAGGGTAACCTCCCGCTCTTCGTAGGACACCTGCCTGATAATCTGTTTCAGTTCGTCACGTTCGTCTGCCAAACCTACCCTCCGTTTTAATATTGAGCCTTTTCGAATCCATAGCCACCGGTCAAGCGCGCAAGGTGGCCTTCGTTGCGACAAAATTATCAAAAAAGACCCAATTGGCCCTCTTCAGCCAACTGGGGAAATTTGACAGGGTAATTGCCACTGAAACAGGCATCGCAGAAACCGCCGAAGCCGCCTTCGTCACCCACCACCCTGCGCATTCCATCGATGGTCAGGTATCCCAAGGAATCGGCGGTGATATAGCGACAGATTTCATCGGTGGTATGCGAGGAGGAAATCAGTTCTTTGCGGGTAGGCGTATCAACGCCATAATAGCAGGGATAGCTGGTCGGAGGTGAAGAGACGCGCATGTGAATTTCGCGGGCGCCGGCCTTGCGGATCATTTTGATAATCTTGCGTGAGGTGGTTCCCCGCACGATGGAATCATCTACGACAATTACACGCTTACCGTGAAAAACTTCACGAATTGCATTAAGTTTTATCTTGACGCCGAAATGACGGATCGACTGCTGAGGTTCGATAAACGTCCGTCCCACATAATGGTTGCGAATCAGCCCCATCTGGTAGGAAATACCCGATTCTTCGGCGTAGCCGATGGCCGAGGGCACCCCTGAGTCCGGTACCGGAATCACCACATCGGCCTCAACCGCATGTTCACGGGCCAATTCCCGACCGAAATTCTTGCGAACCTCATAGACCTGTTGGCCGAAAATGGTGCTGTCTGGACGGGCAAAGTAAATAAATTCGAAAATACACCGGGACAGACGCTGTTTTTCAAAGGGAAACAGGGACGTCATGCCCTCCTTGTCAAAAACAATCATTTCTCCAGCTTCCACTTCCCGAACATATTCCGCCTCAATCAGATCCAGTGCACAGGTCTCGGAGGCGACAACATAGGACCCATCGACCTTGCCCAGAACCAGCGGCCGAAAGCCGCCCGGATCACGCACCGCAACCATCCGCGTTTCGCTGAGGAAGACCAGGCTGTAAGCGCCTCGAATGACTTTCAGCGCTTCGGCAATACGGTCTTCAAGGCCATCCGCCCGGGATCGGGCAAGCAGGTGCACGATGACCTCCGTATCGGAGGTGGTGGAAAATATCGACCCGCTTTGCTCCAGCTCTTCGCGAATCTGTTCCGCATTGACCAGGTTGCCGTTATGAGCTACGGAAATGCTGCCTCGAGAGTAGTTGACAGAAATCGGCTGGCAATTCTCCACCGCCTTGTCGCCGGAAGTGGAGTAGCGAACATGGCCGATAGCAGATTTGCCGGGCAAGCTTTTAAAAATTTCCTGGTCCTTGAATACGTCGGAGACAAGACCCCTTCCGACATGGGTGCGGATTCGGTCGCCGTTGGAGGCAGCAATGCCGCAGCCTTCCTGACCGCGGTGCTGCAAAGCGTAAAGGCCCAGATAACTCATATTGGCGGCTTCCGGATGGTCAAAGATGCCAAAGACACCGCATTCATCATTAAACTTATCGTACATAGGGGCACTTCCCGGCATGTATCATGCCTGCTATGTCCGCCGCCCGCTGAAAGGCTCGTCGGCGAATTGGTAAACGTTCAAGGGAGGTTTTACAGCAGCTCCTGGCGAATAAAACGGACCGCATTCTGATAAAGCCACAATCCCATACCCTCCTCGGGGAGATCCGGTTCGCGAGTCCAGCGAGGATGCTGGGTGCGATGTACGTAGGCTTCCGGATGGGGCATCAAACCGAAAAGGCGACCACTCTCGTCACAAAGCCCGGCTATCGCCGCCGACGAACCGTTGGGATTGGCCGGGTAGTCCATGGTGGGGACGTACTCTGCAGTGCTGTATTTAAGCACCGACAGATGCCTGGCCTCAAGGTCATGGAGAATCCGGGGCGAGCCGGTGACCAGTTTTCCTTCACCATGACGCACCGGCAGATAAATTCCGTCCAGTCCCCTGGTAAAGACACAGGGTGATTGAGAATCGGTCCTGAGATAGACCCAGCGGTCTTCGAACCGGCCATTGTCGTTGAAGGTCAGCGTCGCCTGCTGGCGAAACTCGCCGTTAAGTGCCGGCAACAGACCCATCTTGACCATCAGCTGAAAACCATTGCAGACCCCCATGATCAGTTTGCCGTCTTCAATAAACCGGCGCAAGTGGTCACTGAGATGTTCGCCGCTGCCGGCAATGGGCGCGTGCAGCAGACGATTGGCTCCGGCCTTGGCCGAACCGAGATCATCGCCGTCCAGAAAGCCACCGGCAAGGTTGAGAAAATGGTAATCCGACAGCTGCACCCGGCCGCCAAGCAGTTCGCTGATATGGACGATATGGACCAAATCCGTTCCGGCAAGAGCCAGGGCGTGGGCCGTCTCCCGTTCGCAATTGGTGCCGTTGCCGGCGATGACGATGGCTTTGACTTGCTTGGACATGACTACATCTCCCTTAACGGCGCCTGCCACGCCTCTTTGAGATCATCGATAGTGGAGCGGATCAGCAGTTCGCCATTAAGTCCGGTGATAAGCAGTTCCCGATCCGCTCTGACCTCACCGATCAGCGAACAACACTGGCCTGAGAACAGAGCTTCAAAAGCCGACTGATGAACGGGAGATACGGTGACCAGCAGGCGACTTTGCGACTCGGAAAAGAGCAGCGTATCCTCGCGCAATCCTTCCTCGGCAGCAACGTTGCGGAGATCGGCATCGATCCCGAAACCGCCGGCAAAAGCCTTTTCCGCCAGCGCCACGGCCAATCCACCATCGGACAAATCGTGGCATGAGGCTACCAGTCCCTGTTGCTGTGCAGTGTTCAGGGTGCGGTAGCGGTGCAGTGCGGTGGCGGCATCCACTTCGGGAACCCGTGCGCCCAGATGCCCGAGCATGTCGTAATATTCCGAGCCCCCCAGTTCATCGCGGGTCTCACCCAGCAGATAAACCAGATCGCCGGGCCGTTTGACATCCATCGTCACCCCTTTGCGCAGATCCTCGGTTTTGCCGATGACCGAAAACAACACGGTCGGCGGAATGGAAATCTTGGTGTCGCCGATCTGGTAGTCGTTCTTCATGGAATCCTTGCCTGAAATCAGCGGCACCCCGAAAGCAACGCAGTAATCGTAGAGGGCCTTGTTGGCCCGCACCAGCTGCGCCGCCTTGTATTCGCCGTCCGGTGTTCGCTCGCTCTGTACCGGATCGCACCAGCAGAAATTGTCGAGCCCGGCGACATGGTTGATGTCGCCGCCGACGGCGACATAGTTTCGCAGCCCTTCGTCGATAGCGCAGGCCATCATGTGGTACGTGTCGATATCGCTGTAGCGCGGACAGATGCCATGAGCAACCACGATGCCTTCAAAAGAATCAGGAAGCGGCCGGATCATGGCCGCATCGGCGGGACCGTCGTTGGCTACTCCCACCAGGGGCTTGAGAACGGTTCCACCCTGGACCTCGTGGTCATAGCGACGCACGACGCTTTCTTTTGAGCAGATATTGAGACGTCCCAACAAGGCGAGCAGAACAGCACCCGGATCCTCAGGCTGGGCAAATTCCGGTTCCCGATGGCCCCGATCTTCCCAGCGAGCCTTCAGGGCCAACTGCGGTACGCCGTCGTGAACAAATTCCATGGGCAGGTAACACACCGTCCTGCCGTTGTAGAGGCAGTGATAGTAACCGGAATCAGTGAACTGACCCAGATCAGTGGCCTCCACGTCCATCTCGGCGGCCAGGGCGATGAATTCGTCAACATGCTTTGGGGGGACCGCGACGGTCATACGTTCCTGGGCTTCGGAAATCAGTATTTCCCAAGGCTGCAGGCCGGGGTATTTTAGGGGGGCCCGGTCCAGGTGCATTTCGAATCCGCCGGTATCCTCCGCCATCTCCCCCACCGAACTCGACAAGCCACCGGCGCCGTTGTCGGTGATGGAATGGTACAACCCGCGATCCCGGGCAATCAGCAGGAAATCAAACATCCGCTTCTGCGTAATGGGATCGCCGATCTGTACCGCTGTCACCGGCGAGCCTTCGTGCAGTTCTTCCGAGGAGAAGGTGGCGCCGTGAATACCATCCTTGCCGATGCGGCCGCCCACCATGACGATGCGATCTCCGACCAGGGCTTTTTTCTCATGTCCGGGACGACCGTGCAGCAGAGCCGGCATCAAAGCTGCGGTACCGCAGTATACCAGTGGTTTCCCGGCGAAGCGCCGGTCAAAAACGATGGATCCGTTTACCGTCGGAACACCACTCTTGTTGCCGCCGTGCTCAACCCCCTCGACAACCCCTTCGAAAATACGTCGTGGATGGAGCAAGCGAGGCGGCAGCGGCTGATCGTAGAAAGGTGATGCAAAACAGAACACGTCGGTGTTGAACAACAGGCGCGCACCCATTCCGGTGCCAAAGGGATCCCGGTTAACCCCGACAATACCGGTCAAGGCCCCGCCGTAAGGATCCAGGGCACTGGGCGAGTTGTGGGTTTCGACTTTGAAGACCAAACTCCAGTCATCGTTGAAGCGGATTACCCCGGCGTTGTCCTTGAACACCGAAAGACAGAAATCCTGTGCTCCCATCTCTTGACGGATTGTTCGAGTGGCACCGACGATAAAGGTCTTGAACAGGGAATCGATAATCTCCCGGTTCCCTCGGCCATCGTCGTAGTCAATGCGAGCGGCAAAAATTTTGTGCTTGCAGTGTTCGCTCCAGGTTTGGGCCAGAGCTTCCAATTCCACATCAGTCAGCTTATCACCGAGACCGACCGTCTTCCGGGCCCGGATCGTATCCGGATTTGAAGCAAAATTCTGAATGGTCCGCATTTCTTCGAGGTTGAGTGCCAGAACCCCTTCACGGCTGATGCGCATCAATTCGTCGTCGCTCACGTTCAGGTCGATGTGCTTAACCTTGGGCAAGCTGTTGCTGATAACCCGGGGCACGCTGACAGGAACCCCCTTGCTGCGGTCAAACTCCCCTGACGGTACAATCTCCCAGCGCTGAATCAGACTGTTGCCCAGGAAACCCGAAGCGATGTGTTCCGCCAACTTACCATCAATCCGGCCACGAAGCAGGTATTGAATGGACGTATAAACTCCTTCCTCATCAGTCAGCGTCCGACCCAGAAGGTAACGCAAGGCCTCCTTGGCGGTACGACCAACGTTGTCGGTGACACCGGGACGAAATCCGACCTCGATCAGCATATCGAAATCCTCGGCCAGGGGCCGGTCGATGGACACGCGCTGAATGACCGGGTCGGAAAAAGGCCCTTCCGCCGCTGCTTCAATCTGCTTCCGGTTAAGATTCGCATCAACGGTGTAGACGTCGATGGTACGCACATTGTCGAGATGTATGCCAAGATGTTCGGCGATTTCACGCCGCACCCGTTCTCCGCGGGCGTCACGAACGCCATCCTTGAGTCCAACTTCTATTCTCCAGGCCATATCCTGCTCCTTGAAATGCATTGAATGACGTCGCAAAAACTTCGGCTGCACCATTTTGTGAGTTTTTGCGAAATAACCACGTTTGGATCTTTACACCGACATATAACCGTCACGGCAGGAAAATCCCGCTTCAATCAGCCACATAACAACAGCTGGCTTGATACTGATTTCCAACAAACAACTGGGGGTTGCAGCGATTCTGCCCGCTAAGAGCCTGGCGAGCTGAGACTTCGGCCCGCCGGGGACAATTGTTGATCTCACTCAGATGGGCCAGAAAAACCGCCTCCAACCCATCCCAGACCAGATCCGTCAGCAAGTCGGCAGCCTGGTCGTTGGACAGATGTCCGTGGGAAGCCTTGATCCGTTGCTTAAGATGCCAGGGGTAAGGACCGTCCCGCAACATCTGTAAATCATGGTTGAACTCAAGCACCAGAACCCGACATTGCCGGTATTTCTCGACGAGCAGCCGTGTGGTGCAGCCCAGGTCCGTTAGAATACCGACCTTTCCTGAAGAGGTCTGGATGATATAACCAACCGTCTCAGCCGCATCGTGAGTCAGCGGGACGGTCTCTATCTCCACGTCCCGAAACGTAAACGCTCTGCCTTGATCAAACTCGCGGCAGTCGTCAAGACGACCGGGATTCGGCAACATCTGCCGAGTTCTGTGGTGGACAAAGACCGGTAACCGGTAACGCCGGGCCAAGGGACCCAGACCCCGACAATGATCGCCGTGTTCGTGGGTTATAAGGACTCCATTCAGTTCTTCCGCCCCGGTCTGTACCGTTCGCAAGCGACGATCCAATTCCATGGCCGAAAGACCGGCGTCGATCAGCAGCCGTGACGCCCCGGATTCCACCAGCACCGCATTTCCTTTGCTGCCGCTGGCCAACAAACAGATTCGCAAAAAACCCTCTCCGTGGTTCAAATCAAAAAACGCTCCATGTCGAGGAGCCATCCCGATGATGCAGGCCGTTGAAAAATCGCCCCCCGAACCTGGTTGCCGGGCGGGTCCGGTCAGGAACGGCCGGGGGGGGTCCGGAATACGGCAGTCTGACCGAGACCTCCGCGACCGGAACAATAAAAAAACCTGGCAACGTGAGCGAATTGTCCGATGAAAGAAAGTCGGTACAGCAGAAAATCGATTGACCCGTATAGAACAGGTTGTGAAAGCACCCTGCCGGGCCGGTTTGAAAAGGTGGCCACTACATCCCGGGTCAACGATGGCTCGTACCTGACCTCAGGATCTTTGCGGCGCGCGGTACCACAAAGACCCCCCGACGGGAATCAGTTGATTGCAAAAAAACACTCGCAAGAGGCGGTCTTTTCATAGCACAACAGGGTTCAAAGTACAACAGATCATATGCGCCGAAATCAAAAGCTGCCGACCAAAACCGGTTGACGTACCTGGACCTATTCGTTATTATTTTTATTTGTAAAAATTCAATAAATAATTATAAATATTTGGAATAAAAGGGTTTTTTCAAGATATGAATGAGCCCCGGCCTTCGGGGACGCGGAGCAGTGTGGACATGGCAATCAAGGTGGCAATCAACGGTTTTGGGCGTATCGGTCGCAGCATTTTTCGCGCGGCTTGGTCGAGGGAAGATGTGGACATTGTCGCCATCAATGACTCGGGGGACGCTTCCTCTTTGGCCCATTTGTTAAAGTACGATTCGATTCACGGAATTTTTGATGCCCGCATAAGCCGGGATAACGATCTGCTGCTGGTCGATGACCGAAAAATCGCCCTCCTCAGTCATTCCGCCCCGACTACGCTTCCGTGGAAAAAATTGGGCATTGATGTGGCGATTGAGGCGACCGGACTGTTTACCGATCGCCAGTCCGCCGGCCGACATCTCGATGCCGGTGCTTCCCGTGTAATTATCACTGCACCGGGCATTGATCCTGATGTGACCCTGTGCATGGGCGTCAATGAAAATACCTTCGATCCGGAGCGGCACCGCATTATCTCCAATGCCTCCTGCACCACCAACTGCCTGGCCCCGGTAGCGAAAGTGCTGATGGAACATTTTGGCATCGTCAAAGGCTTTATGACCACTGTTCATGCCTATACCAACGGCCAGCAGGTTCTCGACCACCTCGATGCCGATCCTCGTCGTGCTCGGGCCGCCGCCCTGTCGCTGATCCCGACCACCACCGGAGCCGCCCGAGCGGTATCCCTGGTGCTGCCCGCCCTCGAGGGAAAATTGGACGGCATTTCGGTGCGGGTGCCGACGCCCAACGTCTCCCTGATCTCTCTGGTTGTCGAAACGGAGCGGCACGCTGGCGTTGTAGAAGTCAATGAAAGTCTGCGGCTGGCCTCCTGCGGAAACCTGAGAAATATTCTAGAATACTGCGACCAACCCCTTGTTTCCGTTGACTTCAAGGGTAATCCAGCTTCATCGATTGTGGATTCACTATCGACCAATGTTATTGGCGGCAACCTGGTCAAGGTACTTTCCTGGTATGATAATGAATGGGGGTATTCCAACCGGGTTGTCGACCTTTTGCAGCACATTTGCCGCAAATGATGAGCATGCTGCAAAGCAACAAACTCCGAGGACCGCAGGAGGCGATCCTGCCCCTGCTCCACCGACCTCATACGGGAGATATGTCTTATGTGGAACAAGATGACTGTCAGGGATCTCGATTTTCAGGGCAGGCGGGTATTTTGTCGAGTCGACTTCAATGTCCCAATTAACGCCGAAGGCCGCATCACCGATGACAGCCGGATCGTCGCCGCCCTTCCCACCCTGCGGTATATTCTGGAACGGGGCGGTCGTTTGATTCTGGCTTCCCACCTGGGTCGTCCCAAAGGCCAGCCCAAACCGGAATTCAGTCTCGCACCGGTCGCCGTTCAACTGGAAAATCTCCTCGGGCGCCCTGTGCTCATGGCGGCGGATTGTGTGGGACCTGCGGTGCTAAGACAGGCTGAATCCCTCAGGGATGGCCAGCTCATGTTGCTGGAGAATGTTCGATTTCATGCCGGCGAAACCACAAACGACCCCGAATTCGTCCGCCAGCTGGCCGAACTCGCCGAACTCTACGTCAACGACGCCTTTGGGACCGCACACCGGGCTCATGCCTCAACTGTCGGCGTGGCCCGGCTGCTGACGCCGGCGGCCGCCGGCCTGCTGATCGAAAAAGAAATCCGCTACCTCGGTCAGGCGGTCTCTGAACCCGTCCGGCCGCTGGTTGCAGTGATTGGCGGCGCCAAGGTCAGTGACAAACTGCCCGCCATCGAAAACCTCCTCAACAAGGTGGACTCCCTGCTGATCGGCGGCGGCATGGCTTACACCTTTCTCCGCGCCAAAGGATTCAGTCTGGGAAAATCACTGGTTGAAGAGGACCGCATCGAACTGGCCGGCAGCCTTCTGAAACAAGCAGATGAAAAAGGCGTACAACTGCTTTTGCCCAGGGATCATGCAGCAGCAGAAGCCTTCAGTGCGGACGCCGAATATCGGATTGTCGGCAATCGGGATTTTCCCGACAACAGCATGGGGCTTGACATCGGTCCGGATACCGCGGCGGAATACGCCGAAATACTCTCCAAAGCCGGAACTGTTCTGTGGAACGGACCTATGGGCGTCTTTGAATTTCCCCGCTTCGCTCAGGGAACTCTGGCCGTCGCGCAGGCTCTTGCCGATTCCCATGCGGTGACCATCATCGGCGGTGGCGACTCGGTAGCAGCGATCAATCAGTCCGGCCTCGCCGGCAGAATGACCCACATATCGACTGGAGGCGGCGCATCCCTGGAATTTCTTGAAGGCAGGGAACTTCCCGGAATAGCGGTTCTCAGCGACAAAACCTGATGGCGTTGCAAACACCAGGAGACCCCTATGCGCACACCCATTATTGCCGGCAACTGGAAACTTAATAAAACCATTGATGAAGCCCTGGCTTTTGTTCGGGATCTCAAGCCTGCTCTTTCGAAAGCGGCGAATGTTGAAATTATTCTCGCCCCACCCTTTACCGCCCTGTCTGTTCTTGCCGAAGCCCTGACCGACAGCCCCGTCCTCCTGGCCGGCCAAAACTGCTATCCGGAACAAGGTGCTTTTACCGGCGAAATTTCGCCAAGGTTGTTGCGCGACGCAGGATGTGACGCGGTCATTCTCGGACATTCCGAGCGTCGTCAACTGTTCGGTGAAACCGGCGAATTCATCAACCGCAAAATCAGAGCCGCTCTGAAAGAGGAACTGCAGGTGATTTTCTGCGTCGGAGAAACCCTTCGCGAGCGCCAGAGCAACCAGACCTTCAAGGTACTGGAAGAGCAGCTCTGCGAAGGTCTGACCGATCTCGACGGCACAGGCATGGCGCGCCTGGTTGTTGCCTACGAGCCAGTCTGGGCCATCGGAACCGGCCAAACCGCAAGTTCCGAGCAAGCTCAGGAAGCCCACCAGTTTATTCGCAACCTTCTTGCCTCGCTCTTTGACCGGGTTGTCGCCGACAACACCCGCATCCTTTACGGCGGCAGCGTTACCCCGAACAACATCGCCGGTCTGATGGCACAGCCGGATATCGACGGTGCCCTGGTAGGTGGCGCCAGCCTTCAGGCCGAAAGTTTCCTTCAGATTGCAGAATTCGGCAAGGGGTAATAGCGGCCTGCCTTTTCTCCTTTCCAGAGCAGATCAATTGTGATAGTTTTCACCATTCAAACAAAACCAATTGAGGAGATCCGCTGTTCATGACCACCCTGCTGTTGATTATTCACGTCATCGTCTGCTTTGCCCTGATCGCCATCGTTCTGCTTCAGGGAGGCAAAGGCGCCGATATCGGCGCCACATTCGGCGCCGGAGCCAGTCAAACCGTGTTCGGCGCCACCGGCGGCCAGAGCTTTATGAGCAAAGTCACAACCGGGGCTGCCGTCGTCTTCATGCTGACCAGCCTCTTTCTGGCCTACTTTTACGCCCGGTCCGGCCCGAAGAGTGTCATGCCCGAAACGGCTGTTCAGACCACGATTCCAGTCACTGTGCCCGATGTTCCCGACGCGGTCGATCCGGTCGCACCAGAGCCTGCGGAATAATTTGTCCCTTCTCCAGATTCATATTGACAGGCCTGCGATAAAACAGTATAAAACAACCCGTTCTCGGCCGAAGTGGTGGAACTGGTAGACACGCCGTCTTGAGGGGGCGGTGACCGAAAGGTCGTGCGAGTTCGAGT
>PWVL01000127.1 GCA_003561875.1 Desulfuromonadales bacterium
AAACTGGGGAATGGCAATGGCTGCCAGGATGCCGATGATCGCGACGACGATCAGCAGCTCGATGAGGGTAAAACCCTTTTGTGATTTTCTGTACTTGTTCATCATGTTGTGGTTCTCCTTTCTTGAATGGAAGGTAACGGCCCCGAAAAGCCTGGGTTTGTTTATTCTCCGGAGCAGGATACCTTTTACTTAAGCAACGATGATGCCAAAGACCTGAACCCTCTGATTACCTTGGTTTGCGGGATTCCGGCCCGGCGGCGACCCGTTGCCGACGACAATAATGGTCATGCTGGATTGCCAATTTTTGTCTCATCCTCGCTTTCCTTCTCACGGAGCCTCGGCTGTTTGAGAGGATAGATTCCGACGCGACAAATGACAAGGCAGAAACCGGAGCGGCAAACCCCGTTCTACCCTGTTTTCACCCGTCCCTTTAAAAGCTCAGGGCCGCCCTTCGTCTACTCATCGTCCCCCTCGGTCGCCATGCCGTATTTGGCCAGCCGGTAGCGGATGGAGCGGAAGGAGATGCACAGCAGTTCGGCGGCTTTTTTGCGCACCCCGCCGCAGCGGTCCAGGGCCTTGAGAAGGATGTCCTGCTCGATGGAGCCAAGATAGGCGTCGAGATCGAGACCGTCTTCGGGCAGTTCTTCCAATACCGCGCCGGCCGTTGCCGGGAGACCGCCGATATGCCGGGGCAGGCCGTCTTCCGAGAGCCGGCCGTCACTGCCCAGCACCAGGCAGCGCTCCACAGTGTTTTCCAGTTCGCGAATGTTGCCGGGCCAATGGTAGTCAAGGAGGCGGCGCAGGAACGTGTCCGGCACTGCGGGCGGGTTACTGGCGCCGAACTTGTCCAGGAAGTGGTCCAACAGCAGAGGAATATCCTCGCGTCGCTCTTTGAGGGGAGGCAGGTTGACGTGAATGACGTTGAGGCGGTAGTAGAGATCTTCGCGAAATTTTTCTTCAACGACCAGAGTCTCGAGGTTTTTGTTGGTGGCCGCCACCAGCCGCACGTCGACCTTGATGTCCCGGGTGCCGCCGACCCGGCGGAATTCCTGGTCCTGCAGCACCCGCAGCAGCTTGACCTGCATCATCGGGGGCAACTCGGCAATCTCGTCAAGAAACACGGTGCCACCGTCAGCAACTTCAAAGAGTCCGGATTTCTGCTGGCTGGCGCCGGTGAAGGAGCCTTTTTCGTGACCGAAGAGTTCGCTTTCCAGCAGGTTTTCGGGAATCGCCCCGCAGTTGATGGGGACAAAGGGCTGATCCTTGCGGCGGCTGTTGTAGTGAATGGCCTTGGCCACCAGTTCCTTGCCGGTGCCGCTTTCGCCGGTGATAAGCACGTTGGCCTTGCTGTCGGCGACCTTTTCGATGAAGTGGTAGACCTGCTGCATGGACCGGCTTTTGCCGATGAGATTGTTGAAAGAGTAGCGCTGGCCCAGCTCCCGCTTGAGTTCCAGGTTTTCCCGCCGCAGTTCCTTGCGCTCCAGGGCGTTTTTCACCACGAGGCGGATTTCTTCATTATTAAATGGTTTGGTGATGTAGTCGTAGGCGCCCTTTTTCATGGCCTCCACGGCCTGCTGGGCGGTGGAGAAGGCGGTGATCATGATGATGGCGGTTTCGGGACAGGATTCGGTGATGTAGTCCAGGACGCCGAAACCGTCGAGGCGGGGCATTTTGATGTCGCTGATCACCAGGTCGTAGGACCGCTCCTTGAGGCGGGCCACGGCCTGGGCCCCGTCAAAGGCCGCTTCGACGGCGTAGCCCTCCCGATGGAGCATGATGGTGAGAAATTCCCGCATGCTTTCTTCGTCATCAACCACCAATATCGCATACTGTTCTGCGCTCAAAACTGCTCCTTATATTGAATTCCCGTCCCTAGTAATAAGGGATCCGCGCTCCTTTAGCAAGAAGCAATCAATCCCGTCTCATTGCTCGCTCTTGTTCACTTTTCCACCGGCTCCAGACGCATCACGAACCGCTCCCCGCCGCCGGCCGCCTGAACCAGATCGAGGCGGCCCCGATGGGCTTCGACAATGGCGTGTACGGTAGAGAGGCCGAGGCCGGTACCGCGATCCTTGGTGGTGAAAAAGGGGTCGAAAACCTTCTCCCGAATATCGGCGGGAATACCGGGGCCGTTGTCTTCGATGTATACCGTCTTGGTGTCGCGGTCGATGCCGCAGATCAGGCGTCCGCCGCCATTCATGGCTTCGGCGCCGTTGAGCAACAGATTCCACAAAGCCTGGCGCAGCTGGTTGCGGTCGCAGTGCCAGAGCAACGGGCCGTCTCCTTCGCGATGCCATTCGATCTCTTTAAACCGCTCGTCGGCATCGAGGAGGGCGATGAGTTCGTCCAGAAATTCCGCCACATCCACCTTCTCAAGGCAGGGCGGCGAGGTCCTGGCGTAGACCAGAAAATCGGTGAGCAGGTTGTTGAGTCGTTGGGCCTCCCGCAACACGATCCCCATGAGGTAGCGATCTTCCCCGGTCAGCTTGTCCCCTTCCATGAGCAACTGTACCGAGCCGCTGATGGCGGCCAGGGGGTTGCGGATTTCGTGGGCCATGCCCGCGGCGAGTTGCCCCACCGTCACCAGCCGGTCGGCCCGGCGCAGCTGGGCTTCCATCTCCTTGAGGGGGGTCAGATCCTGAAAGGTGATGAGCAGCCCCAGGGTCTGGCCGGCGACATCGCGCACCACCGACGAGGTATAACCAACGGGTTTTTCGCCGCCCGGGCGGTCGAACAGGCGGGTCTCGCCCCGCACCACGGTTCGAAAATCGCCTTTTTCCAGCACCACAAGATCAGGAAACAGATCGGCCACGGGCCGGTTGTAGATGGTTTCAAGGCCGTAGCCGGTAATGGCCGTGGCGCCGGCATTGGCCGAACGGATTCGGCCGGCGGTATTGACGATGATCAGACCGCTGGGAATATTGTTCAGGATGATGCGATTGAGATTTTCCAGCTCCTCGTAGTCGATCTGGCGTTTTTTCAGCGCCTGTTCGCTGCGCCGCAACCGTTCGGCGAGCAGACTGCTGAGAAAGGCGATGAGGTAGAACCCGAGGACATTGATGAAGATGTCGTAAAATACCTGGCGGCTGCTGAGTTCCACCGGAGGGGCGGAGGAAACCACCGGCAGGATGGCGAAATACTGCAGGTCAAGGAGACCGCCATAGAGGATGGCCGCCGCCGAGGCGGCGATATAGACGTCCCGTCGGGGCAGAAACAGGCTGACGCTGAAGATAATGAAGATATACAGGAAGGACAGGTGGCTGGCGATGCCGCCGGCCAGAAAGATCAGGGCGGTGACACACAGCAGGTCGAAACAGACCTGACAGCGCAGCAGAGTGATGGTTCGGCGGTCGCGGCTGAAGGGGACGGCAAACAGGACGGACTGCACCACCCATAACCCCGCCAGCAGGTAGAGCCAGTCCAGCACCGGAGAAGCGGGACCGGCAAAACGGACCTCGTTGATGACGGTGCCGCCGAGAATCAGCAGGATCACCGGCAACCGGACCAGCAGATACCAGTAAAAAAACCGGGCGGAAGTCTTGTCCCAGGACACCGGCGCGGGGCTGGATTTCATGGATGCGCCCGATCAGCCGCCCACCGTACCGGCAATCTGGAAAATGGGCAGGTACATGGCGATGACCAGACCGCCGACGGTGGTGCCGAGAAACAGCATGAGCATGGGCTCCATCATGGCGGTGAGGTTGCCCACCGCGTCATCCACTTCGTCGTCGTAAAAATCGGCGATCT
>PWVL01000165.1 GCA_003561875.1 Desulfuromonadales bacterium
AATGTGCGGCGTACCGATGTACGCCTCCGCGCAACCCTTTGATTTCCTTGCCACAACGAAAAATTGCTCGTTTCCCATATGAAAACTGCGCTGTGTCCATCCGGAGTTTCCGGATGGACACAAGATAGCAAAACTTGCTCCACCGACAAAGAAGTTTTTCATGTAAAGCAGCTGGAATTCTTTTGTTGTCGCGGTTCATTCGGGATTGCCGAAGGCAGCGTGAAAAGATAACTCAGCAGCACAGGCTTCGTAAAAATTCCCCCTATGGCTCAGTTGACAACAGCCCACAGGGCTTTGTTCGTTGGTCAGGCGCGAAAATCAATCCTGCCACTCGTGTTGGAGGCCGCAGGGTGTGCCGAACCAGTGGCCGTGCCGTAAGCCCTGCGAACCTGTTGCCGGGTTGCGGGGGTTTCGGACGCGACGATAGGGGAGATCACGGGGTTTTCCTCCGGAAGTAGGGGGAGAGCCGGAAGACCGCCGTGCTGTTGCTGCCTGTCGGCGTCCGAAGTGCCCAGTTGATGGTGCTGACACGCCTGTCGCGCCATGGCGAAGGCCGTTTCAGACAGGCTGACCCGGTCCTGGCCGGAGACTGAGGTGGTGGACGGCGGGCCGAAAGCCTGAGCTTGTCTTTGCTGTGGTTGCTGAAGCAGGGATCTGCCGGCCGGGGAGGCGGAGGCTCGGGGGGTCAGCAGTCCCGAAATCAGTCGACCGAGGCTTTGAGAGATCTTCATGGTGCGGGCCCTTTCCCCTGAGAACTTCCGACAACCGGAATTCTACCACGCATCCTGACAGTTATAAAGGTCTTCACAAGCCCTTTCCGGAATCGCCGAAAATCTGGGCGCTGAACACATAGAGGGTGCAGTCGGGGCTCTGCCACGCGTTTTTATCCAGCCCGGCTTTGCAGCAGGTGTTTTGCAGAAAGGCCCGGCGGTCCCAGCGGTTTTCGACGGCTACCTGGGGTAGCAGAACTCCACTGTGCCCCCCCATTTCGAGGTAGATACCGTGTTTGCCGACCTCGATCTCCAGAGAGTCGTCGATTTTGCGCAAAGGGGAAAGGACGGAAATTTCGATGGAAACGTCCTCCAGTTCCTTCGGGGTCATGGGATAAAAACGGGGGTCGCCGGTTGCCGCGGCGATGGCCATGGCCGCCACCTCCCGGCACAGGGGCCTCTGGGAATGAAAAGTGCCGATACAGCCCCGCAACTGACCGTTGCGGATCAGGGTGACGAAAACCCCCCGCGACTCCTGGAGCGACCCTTCCCCACAGGAAGGTTCATATACGGTTCCCCGATTGAGGTAGAGGCTGATGGCGTCCCGTGCAATACCTAGCAGTCTGTTCTGTTCCTGAACCGTCAGTAAAGCGCCCATAGGATGCCCGTTTTCCGTTTGCCAGCCCCCGGAAGGATTCGCAGGAGACAGCAGGGTTGTCCATACACCGGCCGAAAAACCAGCCTCATACAATCAGCCGCGATTTTTTTCGTAGCGTTTTCGCTCGTTGGCGTCAAGGTATTTCTTGCGCAGGCGAATGGAAGAGGGGGTCACCTCGACCAACTCATCCTCGTCGATGTACTCCAGGGCCTGCTCCAGCGAGAGGGTCCGGGGCGGGGTGATGCGAATGGCTTCATCCGACCCTGATGCGCGCACGTTGGTCAGTTTCTTTCCACGGCAGGCATTGACCACCAGATCGTTCTGTTTGGCATGTTCGCCGATAATCATGCCTTCGTAAACCCTGACTCCGGGGCCGACAAACAGAATGCCCCGATCCTGCAGGCTATAGAGGGAGTAGGCGACGGTTTCGCCGTTTTCCAGGGCGATGAGAACGCCGTTCTTGCGCCCCGGAATGCTGCCTTTGTAGGGAGCGTACTCATGGAAGGTGTGGTTCAAGACACCGGTTCCCCGAGTGTCGGTGAGAAATTCGGTGCGGAAACCGATCAGTCCTCGGGCGGGAATAACGAACTCCAGCCGGTTGGTCCCTTCCATGGTGTGCATGGCCACCATCTCCGCCTTGCGAACGCCGAGTTTTTCGATCACCGTACCCTGAAATTCCTCGGGCACGTCAATAGTCAGGAATTCCATGGGTTCACAGGTTACGCCGTCGATTTCCCGCAGAATGACTTCGGGTTTGGACACGGCCAGTTCGAAACCCTCCCGACGCATATGTTCAATCAGGATGGACAGATGCAGTTCGCCCCTGCCGGAAACCTTGAAGGTGTCCGTAAGTTCCGTATCTTCAACCCGCAGTGAGACGTTGGTGCGCAACTCCTTCTGCAGGCGCTCGCGAATGACCCGGGAGGTCACGAATTTACCCTCCTGGCCGGCAAAGGGCGAGGTGTTGACCATGAAATTCATGGACAGGGTCGGTTCGTCGATGTCCATATAGGGCAGGGCTACCGGATGGTCGGGATCGGCAAAGGTTTCGCCGATGCCGATCTCCTCAAACCCGGCAATACAAACGATATCCCCGGCCAGCGCCTCTTTGATTTCGCTCTGCTGAAGTCCTTCGAAGCCGATGAGTTTGGTTATGCGGCCCTTGCTGATTTTGCCATGTTTATCAATGACCGCCACAGTCTGGCCTGCCCGAACCCGGCCGTTGGAGATCTTGCCGGTCGCAATGCGGCCAAGATAGTCGTTGTAGTCGATGCTGGTGACCAGCATCTGGAACGGAGCCTGAGGATCGACCTGCGGCGGCGAAACCCGGTCACGAATAACCTGAAAGAGCGCCGCAAGGTTTTCGGCCGAGTCAGTCAGGTCCAGCGTTGCGAGGCCGGCCTTGGCATTGGTGTAGACGATGGGAAAGTCCAGCTGCTGTTCGGCGGCATTGAGTTCGCAGAACAGGTCGAAAACCATGTCCACCACCTGTTCGGGACGAGCGCCGGGGCGATCGATCTTGTTGATGACCACAATCGGTCGATGACCGAGATCGAGGGATTTTTTCAACACAAAGCGGGTCTGGGGCATGGGCCCGTCGAAGGCATCGACCAGCAGCAGCACCGAATCCACCATCTTCAGGACACGCTCTACTTCCCCACCGAAGTCGGCATGGCCCGGCGTGTCGACCACGTTGATTTTCAGGTCGCCGTGAAAAAGGGAGAGGTTTTTCGAGAGGATGGTAATGCCCCGTTCCCTTTCGATGTCGTTGCTGTCCATGATCCGTTCGGTGATGACCTGGTTGTCCCGAAAGACGCCCGACTGTTTGAGCATGGCGTCGACCAGGGTGGTTTTGCCGTGGTCGACGTGGGCGATAATGGCGATGTTGCGAATGTTCTGTGGCATAGAGGGAAGGATCTCCGGTGAATGAAAATAATGTTTCATGTTTTTTACAACCCGACCATGTTAGATGAAATCAATCGCCGTAGCTACAAAAAAAGCGCATCGAAGTGACAGTTCCGCTTCCGGCTTCAGCCTGAGGGCTGTCTTCCCGGCCCGGCTCGCGATCCGCCTTGCGTTGAAAGCTCCGGCGCACTAAAATCGGAATGGGAAGCATGCTCTTTAATGACCGGTTCAAGGGCAGGCTTCAAGGTCGTTTCAAGGTTGACCAGGTGATTGTCGGGCTTCATCGAAACACCATAGCAGCGGAGGAAGCGTATTGTATAACAGGTTGCAAAACTACATCTGGGGTTTGACGGTACTCGGTTTGCTGTGCTCCGGTTGTGTACCGGGTGCGGT
>PWVL01000077.1 GCA_003561875.1 Desulfuromonadales bacterium
ACTCCTTGGTCTGGCGCAGGGTCTCGTGCTGCTTGCGATACAGGATGTACGCCTTGGCGGTCTTGGCATGGCCTTTTTCGATGAGGATCTTTTCCACCAGATCCTGCACGTTCTCCACCGTGGGAACCCGGCCGTCCTTGTAGATCACCTTCAAAATGCCGCACACCTCGGAGGCGATCTGGGCGGCCTTGTCCATGTCGGTCCCCTGCACCGCCCGCACCGTTTTCTGAATGGCGGCGGTAATTTTGTCCTGTTCAAAGGGAACCAGTCGGCCGTCCCGCTTGCGAATGAACTCGAGCATGTCGTACACCCTCCCTGATGGATTGGAACATTTTGGCAATGTAACACAGCCCTTGAGCCTGTCAAGGCAAAATACACCATATCTGGTGAAATTTTACGCCCTACACTACCAGATGTTGTGCATACCCTGGGGGAAAGCCTGTGCATGAACAGTGAAGAAACAACTCAAGGGCGGGGAATCAGGAAGGATTCGGCCAGAAACGAAGAGCAGGTGGGGGAGATCTTTTCAGGAAGGAGCGGCAACCAGAAAGCAAGGCAGTGTCTCGGCAAGGTTCTGATAGTGTTTCTATTGGTCTGCAGGCCCCAAGGCCCTTGGGGTCGGGCCACAATAAGTCATTGTTTTTCAATCACTAATATTCCAGAAATAGCTGCTTTCAAGTCCGATATCGCTCTTTTCAGAGCCACCCAAAAGGGGGTTTTTCCAAATAAATATATTTTTTCAGAGAGTTACCTTGGCCCGCTCCCCTCGCCTTCGGGACGTCGGGGCTTTTTCGTTCGCGGGGTTAGTTTCCTCTTGACGAACGGGGTCCGATAAGTGTTAGCCGATTTGTGCTCTAAGTTGCTGTTTTCTTTTCTCACTGATTTCATTCCAATGCTTTTCAGTTAAAGCGCCTTCAAATGAGTACAGGTAATAGCAAACGGGTAAAGTCTCATTCGGATACTTCTCCTTGATCATGCTGTGTGCGTCAACCGCACCAACTCGCCTTAAATCGCTCTCAGAAAAAATCCCTACTTCGTTCAACCGTCCAGCAATCTTCTTACCGATATTCCTGAGGTCGGTGAGGTTCCTATTCCGAGACATAGTCACTCCGGTACGCTTCGGTTGGCTCGAAAGACTGAACGATGTCCAGGTGAACTCCGTTCGGGTCCTGAATACAGAAGTGCCGCTGCCCCCAATCCTCGGACCTCAATTCAAGCACGATTTTTAGCGATTTTGACTTGGCTGCTGCAAAAGCGGCATCGGCGTCTTCTACTTCCAGGCTGAAAATGACGCCTTCGCCGGCGTGTGGTTTTTGGAATATTGGTGGTTGTGTGGGTTGATCTGGCAGCATAAAACCAACCTGAACACCCGCACTCGAAACCAGGTGAGTGTACCAATCGCCTGAGAAGACAACATCAAATCCAAGGTTCTCTGTATAGAAAGATTTTGCCGCATCAAAATCTTTAACGATAAATTGGTAAGGATTTACTGCCGCGTGTTCGTTGCACGTACTTCGACAATTTCCTCCTCGATTCGCTCCAGAAGGTAGGAAAAGAACGGGTTGGACGACATTCGAACCAGCGCATCCAGACTGACGATCAATGTCCCGCGTTCGCCGCGCGGAGCCAGCGCCCCTAAACTGACGCCGAACTCATTGAGCGGATCGGGATACATGCCATACAGGGAGTCGTCGAGCGGCAAGGGCAAGGCGACATGCGAGAGCGAAAACACGTCTATTGGATAGAACAACCCCAGTTCACGGGTGTGCTCATCGAATGCGCCGGCTTCGGTGAAGCGCTCGACAACCTCGCGCGTGTCGAGATCGGCGTTGGTGATGAGGGTGAGTTTGAACCGTCGCGGCGGATCCGTCAGTATTCGGGACAGCAGATTGTCAGCGCTGGCGCGCATCAAGGGGCCGAAGGTAGCACTGCGATTGAGATCGAACAGTACCAGCTCGCTGCCATTGTCGGGAAGGTGGTCGTACAAGGCGGTAACGACCGCCCGGGTACTCACCGTAAAGTCCACCACGGACTGAAAGGTAAGAATGGGAGGTAGTTCACCCAACCGGCCCTCGCGGGCGTAGAGCGCGATCTGCGGTTGTAGCGAGCGAGTCAACTGCGAGGATTGCCGCGCGCCGTTGATGGGAAAGGAATTGTATTTGAAGGGGTTGAACTCCGGCATGACGCTGAGCCACGCCGCCCGCGCGAAGGCTGGAAAAATCGCCGGCCAGCCGGCGATACCGGCGAACCGCGCCATCTCGGTGATCCCGATCATCGGGGAAATGAGCACGATCCGATCCGGCCGGGCCAGATCCGGGTTTGCCATGGCGTCAAGCGCATACTTCATGGCCAGCGCGCCACCGTTGGAAAAGCCGACCAGATGCAAGGGCAACTCCGGATGGGTGCGCCGCCGGGCTTCGCGCACGGCCAAGCGGGTCGCTTCCGACCAGTTCTCCCAATACACCTGGGTTAAACCCGCCGGCACCGTGCCATGGCCCGGCAGGCGAATCGCGACCGCAACGTAACCGTGCTCTTTGTAGCGCTGGGCGATGTGCCGCAAGCTGTAGGGCGAATCCGTGAGGCCGTGCAGGAGCACCACGGCGCCGACCGGATCGCCCTCGGGTTCCAAGAGGTAGGAACGGTTCCAGTCCGTAGCGAAGTTGCCCGGATACACCGGACTGCCGGCAAAGTACCGGTTGGAGGGGATCCGCTCTTCGGGACCCAACTTCTGTGTGACCTCGATCCGCAACTCCTCCAGAATCGCGTTTTCTCTTGCCAGGTACATCTCCCAATCCGCCTTAGCCAGTTCCTTTGTACTCAGCTCCTTAGGGACATGAAGATGCCATGGCTGAAGCGGCTCGCCACTAAAGGCATCGTAGGCGCGCACCGCCAGAAAAGTCACCAGACTGGCCGCGATCAACAACATCATAATTTTCAGTAGTTTGAAGACTTTTGAGGTCATGAATTCGATCCCTGTTGTTCATTGATCCGGCTTTTTTTGATTCAATGCGCCGTTGGCTCATCGCCAGCTGTTGACCGTAACAGGTCGCTGTCTTACCTATTGCCATTGGAAAGAAAGAAGCTCAGCCACAACCCCAGGGGGGCGTTTCCGGGGTCGGACCTGGACAAATATCCGGAATGTGCTTAGAAGTGACGACTTAATTCAAGACACTGAGACCGTACCCTTTTTCGCCACCAACAACCAGCGGATTCAGGCGCGGCGATCCTTTGCAGGTTCAAGAAGAAAGTCCTTCTTTTAACACCAGTGGGTGGTCTGCCAGATATGGCGGCAGGTAAGATCGGTTTGCTCTCGGCACCTCCGCTTTCCCCCTTCTCCTTTTCTCATTTCATGGTCAAAATGACAGATCTAAGTGGTACTTAGAACCACAAGGTGCAATATTTCAAGGTGCAATATTTTATTTGTGAATCAAATTCTTATCCAGGTCCGACTCCAGCGATGCCCGCCCCCTGGCTCACTGACTAAAAACGTCCCCTGGCCCCTTCCCTTGTGCGCGCCAGCTTGGTGCGTTTGTTAGCTAGTGTCCATCCGGAAACTCCGGATGGACACAGCGCAGTTTTCATATGGGAAACGAGCAATTTTTCGTTGTGGCAAGGAAATCAAAGGGTTGCGCGGAGGCGTACATCGGTACGCCGC
>PWVL01000189.1 GCA_003561875.1 Desulfuromonadales bacterium
CAGGTTGGGCCGTTTGAGGTGCTGGCATTGGTGAGTTTTCGGAAATATGGGGAATGTCCCTTGTTTCCTTATCTCAATCGCGAAAGACAAACTTCAAAATCGGCCGGTCTCGTCCGGCCAGACGAGGTCCTTTTCTTGACGGCCAAGAAAAGGACCCAAAAGAAGGCCGCCCCCCGTTGGCCCCTTACGGGGTCCCCTCTCTGCGGCTACGGCCTCCGGGAAGGACGAAAACTCGCTGCGCTCAAACATTCGTCCTTCTGATCCGGATTCCGCAGCCTTCGTTCGGCTGCACTCACAGGGGAATGGAAAGCTCTTGATCCTGACCTTGACCCTGACCTTGATCCTGACCTTGACCCTGACCTTGACCCTGACCCTGACCCTGACTGCGCCTTCGGCTTCGCCCCTCCCCCTGTGACGCCGCCGGAGCGGAGTGGGTGTTTGGCGATAACGACGGGCAACTGTCCGAGCGCAGCGAGTTTTTGCCCGTCCGCTAAACGTCCATGCAGCGCAGGGAACCCGCCAAAGGCGGGCCAGGCGTCGGGCGGGGGCGCAACCCCGCGGTACTGACTCTGGCCTGTTTTCTTAATGTCAATCGTGCAAGGATAAACCCTTAAAACCGGCCGGTCTCGTCCGGCCAGACCGTAAGCTTCCCCGTCAAGTAGACAGCTGAAAGATACCGCTAATCAGAATTAGTTTATATATCGTGACCTCAAAATCCCAATCCATATCTTCATTTTCGGCCGCAGTTACAAACGACCGGGTTTCATCCCTGGACCGGAATTAGGGACACTCCCCCTATTTCTCGGTTTGCTTCAAAACACCAACTTTTTAAGCATCTCCAATATTCTGAAGAACATCCAAAGGTTCATAAAAAAAACCCTGAAATGTGGGATAGGCTGTCATGCTTAATCAAACAAAAGAGCCCTTCCACGCAAGTGGAGGGGCTCCTGGTTTCTCGTCTGCGAAAAGCGGGATCGGTCAGTCCCAGCTGGCGATCTTCATGGTGCCATGCTCGGCCAGATGCTGCTGCATGCGGAACACCCTGTCGAGCATGTGCGGCTCGTGGCCGCAGCCTTTGGCCAGGCATTCCCGGGTGGCCTGGTCGAAGTAGTCCTGCAGGATCGGCCGGTAATCGGGGTGGGCGCAGCAGTCGATGATGCGCTGGGCCCGGTCGCTGGGGCAGAGGCCGCGCAGATCGGCGAGGCCCTGTTCGGTGACCAGCACGTCGAGATCGTGTTCGGTGTGGTCGACGTGGGGAACCATGGGCACCACGCAGCTGATGCCGGCAGGATCGGTCCTGCCGGAGCGTACCGAAGGGGGGTGCATGATGGACAGATAGGCGTTGCGCAAAAAGTCGCCCGAGCCGCCGATGCCGTTGATCATTCGGCTGCCGCTGGCGAAAACACCCGGTTATCGCAAGCCGATCAGCCTGTTGATGAAGGTCGGAAAGACTTGTCCCTGGAGTTGATATTTCAGAGCTTCCGCCGCAGAATTCTTTGAGCCTTGGAATAGAGTTTGCTGTCGGGATGATCCCGCAACAGGGTCTCCAGGGTCTGTACCGCAAGGGCGTGATGGCCGTTGTCCAGATAAGCCCGCCCCAGGTAGTAGTTCACCTGGTCCATGGCGGTAAAGTCCGGATAGTTTTTGCCGATGGCCCGCAGCCGCTGAATGGCCGCCCGCAGCTCGCCGGTCCGGTAATAAAAGCGGCCCACGTACAGTTCGTGCCGGGCCAGGTGCTGGTTGCCGAAGCGGATGTATTCCGGTGCTTCCCCGGCCAGAGGGTGATCGGGATACAGGCGCTGCAGACTCTCAAAAGTCACCACGGTATTGCGGGCGGCGGTCTGGTCGCGGTCGATGGCGAGAATCTGGTGGTAATAGGATTTTCCAAGCTGGCTCAGGGCCCGGGGAGTGTCCGGGTCGCCGGGATGCTGTCTGAGAAAGATTTCATACATGGTGGTGGCCTCCGGATAGTCCTCGGCGGCGAAGTGGGTATCGGCCAGCAGCAGAGTGGCATTGCGGTTGGTTTCCGCCGATTCGTAGGTGGCACGGGCAATCTCCAGGACGGCAACGGCCTCCCTGTAGCGACGGTTTTCGAACAGAACCCGGGCCTCCTGGTAATGCTCCTCAGCCGTGCGGGGAGGGGGGGTAACCGCTCCCCTGCAGGCGGTCAGCAGCAGGCACAGCAGCAGGGTATAGAGAAGAGTTGGTTTCATGGTGTCGGAACCTCGCTAGGGAATGGGGGTAAGGCTGGGGCACAGGGTAAGGGATTTGACCCCGCTTGTCAATTGCGGCACCCCCGCCAGAGCCGGTCCGGAAAGGCGCCTCAGGCCAGACGGCCCTTGAGTTTTTCCAGGGCGCTTTTTTCGATCTGGCGCACCCGCTCGCGACTGATGCCGTAATGCTCAGCCAGTTCCTGCAGGGTGCGTGGACTGTCCCGCAGAATGCGCTCGCGGATGATGTGGCGTTCTCTGGGCTTAAGTTGGCCCAGGGCCTCCTCGACCCGGCTCGAGAGCAGCCCGGCTTCCTCGTGTTCGAGAAGCAGTTGTTCCTGGTTGTCCCGCTGGTCGGCGAGGGAGTCCAGCAGGGTGTAGTCGTTGCCTTCGGTGAGTTCCAGGTCGAGAGACGCGTCCCGGGCGGCCATGCGCAGCGCCATGTCTTCGACTTCGTCCTCCCGCACCGCAAGTTCTCTGGCGATGTCCCCGGGTTCGTCGCCGCCGGTCAGCCGCCGCAGGGCCCTGCGGGTCTGGCCAAGCTTGAAGAACAGCTTCTTTTGCGCCTGGGTGGTGCCGATCTTGACCAGGGACCAGTTCTTCATGATGAAGTTGTTGATGTAGGCGCGAATCCACCAGACGGCGTAGGTGATGAATTTAAGTCCCCGCTGCGGCTCGAACTTGCGCAGGGCCATCATCAGGCCGATGTTGCCTTCCTGAATCAGATCGAGAAGCTTAAGGCCGTAGCCCCGGTATTCGTGGGCGATCTTGACGACGAAGCGGAGGTTGGCGCAGATCAGGCGCTGGGCGGCTTCCAGACTGCCCTGCTCCCGGTAACGGGTGGCGAGCTGGTATTCTTCGTCGCGGCTGAGAAGTTCGAATTGCTTGATTTGCGCGATATAGATATCGAGGGTGTCGGCGACGGCCGGCAGGTAAACGCTGCTCATGAACAAAGCCTCCCTGAAGCTGCATGGGTAAAGGTTTGCCAGGTTGTGTTGGCACTCGAACGGTCAGAGTGCTAATACATATAGCAAATCATATCTATGGGGGCAAGAAAAAACGTCGCTCCGGGTCAGTTCCTTGGAATTTTTGATCGGCCTGTGGAATAATGGCTCCGCACCGGGCGTTCGCGAAATCGCCCCGTTCCTCAGCTAACGGAGGACCCATGACCGAGCAGGCCCAGCGCCTCTATCTTATCGATGGCTCGTCCTACATCTATCGGGCCTACTACGCCATTCGTCAGTTGTCCAATTCCAAGGGATTGGCGACCAACGCCGTCCTCGGTTTTACCAATATGCTGCTCAAGGTGGTGCGGGAGGAGAAACCCGATCATCTGGCGGTGGTCTTTGACGCCAAAGGGCCGTCTTTTCGCAAGGAGATCTATCCCGAGTACAAGGCTAACCGGGCCGCCATGCCCGAGGACCTGCG
>PWVL01000094.1 GCA_003561875.1 Desulfuromonadales bacterium
ACCGGACAATGCAGACCGCAACAGCCGCATGGCGCAGCAGACCTGGCTGGACCGGGTTACCATTCCCGCCGAAAACATTCACATCATCGCCGCCGAAAACGAGCCGGAGCAAGGCGCCCGTGCTTATGCCTCGCAGGTGGCCGCTGCCCTGCCTTTTGATCTGGTGCTGCTGGGGCTGGGCGATGACGGCCATACCGCCAGCTTGTTTCCGGACCAGAAACATCCCGCAAGCGAGCTGGTCCATGCGGTGCGCAACGCTCCCAAACCACCGCCGGAGCGCATCACCTTGAGCATCGCCGCCCTCAGCCGCTCCCGCGAGGTGCTGTTTCTGGTCACCGGTCGTGACAAACGCGATGCCGTCGCCGCCTGGCAGGCGGGGGCCTGCCTGCCCGCAGCCCGCATTGGTCCGGACGCGGTAGTGACGGTTCTTCTGGACGCCGACGCCGATCCGTCCAAGCCCTTTTGACAAGCAAACTGAAGTCCACCGAACCAATCTCTCGCGACCTGAGCCCGGTGTTGTCAAAATTATCCTCTTCCTATTTATCCATATATTTGATATAAGTAAGCAAAAGGAGGTATTTAACTATGTTCGAAGCGGCCAAAAAAGATAAAATGTCGACCCACATCATACGACAGGTACGAGAAGCCATTCTCAGTGGTGAGTTGCATCCCGGAAAATGCCTGCCGCCGGAGAAAGAGTTGATCAACCAGTTCGGCGTCAGCAAACACACCCTGCGGGAAGCGTTGCGTAGCCTGGAGGCCATGGGCTTCATCGAAATCCGCCGCGGCGCCGGAGGAGGGCCGGTGGTCAGCGAGGTCGACATGAAAATCACCCGTGATTGCATCGCCAACTTCCTGCACTTTCAGAATGCATCCATTCGCGATCTTTCAGAGGTACGCAAGATCATCGAACCCTACCTGGCGCGTCGGGCGGCAAACTCCTTTGCCGCTCAGGAAATCGAGGAATTCAAAAACATTCACCAGCGCTGCGAAAAAATCTTTCAGCAAAAAAAATGTCTGCTCGGCGCCAAGGAAGAAATCGCGTTCCACGTGTTTCTGGCTCAGCACAGCGGCAATCCGGTAATGGTGATGATTCTCGATTTCGTTAACAGCCTGTTGACGGATATCAAGCATCATATAAAGCCCGGCGAGGATTTTTGCCGAGGAGTTCTGGAAGCCCATCAGAGCATCTTAGATGCCATTGTCGCCGGCGACGCCGACGCAGCAGAAAAATACATGCTGAAACACATCTGCCAGGTTGAAGACAAACTGGAAGCACTGCGCCTCCAGGCGGAAGCGACCTTTGCGGATCAGATGGCCTCCTGATCCCTTTCGACATCGACATACCATCACCAGCGACAGGGCCGGTTATTCCAACCGGCCCTGTCGCTGTCTCCGTTTTTTACCGATCCCCCACCGACTCGGCAAACACCAATCGCACCAAAGGCCTGTTTGCTGTCCCTCACAGCCGGAATCACTGTTGCGCTGATTGCATGGATGCAACGGACACCGTCCCTGACGTCCTTACGACATTTCGTCCCAGATCTCCTTGATGGTATGTTTCACAATCCGCTTTTTGTCCGTATAGGTGGTGTGGAAATATCTGTGCGACCGCTCAGAGGTGTAAGGAACGCCGAAATAGTTGTCGTACATTGCCTTCACCAGGGTGTTGCGGTGGGACTGACGCAGTTCACTGCCGGCGTCGATATGGTAGATGGCCTGCTGCCGCGCGGTGAGGAATTCCCGGTAATTACGCTTGTGCCGGGGCTGGCCGCCGCCTCCCATGCAGCCGCCAGGGCAGGCCATGATCTCGATGAAATGATATGTTTTTTCTCCACTGCGGACCCGCTCCACCAGATTTTTTGCGGATTTCAGGCCATTGGCGACAGCTACGTACACCGTGCCCAGATCGCCCAGTTCCACAACGGCTTCACGAATACCCTCCAGTCCGCGCACTGCTTTCAGCTCCACGCCGGGGAACTCCTCCTGGTTGACGCTGTAGTGCACGGTGCGCAGGGCCGCCTCCATCACGCCTCCGGTGGTGCCGAAAATCTCGGCTGCGCCCGTGGCCAAGCCCATCCAGGGATTGTCAAAACTGTCCGGTTCCAGATCGGGCAGCCAGATGCCTTCCCGTTTCAGCAGTGAGGCCAACTCGCGGGTGGTGAGCACCACATCCACCTCGGGACGGCCTTCGATGGTGAATGAGGGCCGCTTGGCCTCCTCCTTCTTGGCTGTACAGGGCATGATGGAGATAACCCGCATTCGCGCCGGATCGATCTGCATTTTCTCCGCCAGATAGGTCTTGGCGATGGTTCCCAGGCACTGCTGGGGCGATTTGGTGGTGGAGAGATTAGGGATCATATCGGGATAGAATTTTTCCACGTAGTTGATCCAGCCGGAGGAGCAGGATGTCAGCAGGGGCAGGGTACCACCCTCTCGAATACGGTGAAGTAGTTCACCGCCTTCCTCCATGACCACCAGATCGGCGGCGAAGTTGGTGTCCAGCACCACATCGGCGCCCAAATTGCGTAAAGCGGTGATCATCTGCCCCTCCACGTTGGTGCCGGGCTTCATGTTGAACTCCTCGCCGAGAGCCACGCGGGTGGCCGGAGCGAAATGCACCACGGTAACCACTTCGGGGTCGTAGAGGTAGTCGATCATCTCTTCCGTGTCGTCCCGTTCCGCCAGGGCGCCCACGGGACAAACCAGGGTGCACTGGCCGCAGCTCACGCAATTCGATGTGTTCAAGAAATCGCTGTCGCGTACGCCGATCTCGGCGTTGATACCCCTGCCCTCGTAAAACAGCACATCAGTGCCCTGCACCTCGCGGCAGAGAGTAACGCAGCGGCCGCAGCGGATGCACTTGGCCATGTCGCGGACCACCGAGGGCGAGCTGGTGTCCCGGGTGCGGCCCCCGGAAAAGTCGTACCTGAAACGCGCTTCTTTCAGACCGACGAACTGGGCCACGTCCTGCAGTTCGCAATCGCCGTGGCGCACGCAGGTGGCACAGTCCTCTTCATGGTCGGCAAGCAGCAGGTTCACCTGAAGGCGTTGCTGCTCGCGCACCCTGCGACTGCGGGTTAGCACCTCGATGCCCTCCTCCATGGGCGTATTGCACGAGGTCAGGGTCTGAGTGAAGTCATCCCCCTTGCGCCTGACCTCTACCAGGCAAACACGGCAGGTGCCGGGAGCATGGTTAAGATTATCCAGTTCGCAGAGGGTGGGAATAAACATGCCTTGGCGTTTCGCGGCATGGAGAATCGTCTCATTTTCCCCGAATTCCACGATTTTTCCATTAATGGTTCCTTGCATTGCCAGCTCCTGAAATGTTTTGAACAACGCTGTAACTGTTACCGCGATAAATTCATCACGCTTTAATGATCACGATATCGCCGTCCTATCTGATGCTTCCAAACTTTTAGTGACCTGTTATGACAGAATAAATCCGATAGCAACGCAAACACCGCTCCGCTTCGCGAGCCGCTTCCTCTGCAGTGATGGTCTTCTCAACCTCCGCGAAAATTTCCTTGCGTTTTTCGGGCTCCAGTTCCTCGACATGCACCCGGTACTGATTTTTCACGGGCTGAATCACGTCGTCATCCA
>PWVL01000068.1 GCA_003561875.1 Desulfuromonadales bacterium
CACGCCGAAGTGGTGGAATTGGTAGACACGCTAGGTTCAGGGTCTAGTGGCCGCAGGGCCGTGGGAGTTCGAGTCTCCCCTTCGGCACCAACACAATCAACGGGTCAGCGAGTGATCGCTGACCCTTTTTTTGATTAGCTTTTCACATCGAAGATCGTGACCGACGCAAAATCCGTCATTCCTTCATGCCTTCCCGACTGCAGTTTAATAATTTTTTTTCTACAGGTAAAACATGACTGACGAAACAACCATCAACTTTTCTGAACTGGCTCTCGCACCGGAAGTGCTTCGCGTTATTGATGAAATTGGCTATGAGACGCCGTCGCCCATTCAGGCCCACAGCATTCCGCCCTTGCTGAAGGGGCGCGATCTGCTCGGCCAGGCTCAGACCGGTACCGGCAAGACTGCCGCATTTGCCTTGCCGCTGCTTAGCCGCCTCGACCTGAGCAGTGCCCATCCACAGGTGCTGGTGTTGACGCCCACCCGGGAGCTGGCTCTGCAGGTTTCGGAAGCGGTGCGGACCTACGCCCGTTATCTGAAAGGGTTTCAAGTGTTGCCCGTTTATGGGGGGCAGAACATGGGTCAGCAGCTGCGTCAGCTGCAGCGGGGAGTGCACCTGGTGGTCGGAACCCCGGGAAGAATTCAGGATCACTTGCGGAGAGGCACCTTAAAGCTTGACCGCCTCTCCTGCGTGGTGGTGGACGAAGCCGACGAAATGCTGAAGATGGGTTTTATCGACGATGTGGAAGAGATTCTTAAGCACGCGCCCCGGCAGCGCCAGACGGCGCTGTTTTCCGCCACCATGCCCAATGAAGTGCTGAAGATCGCTCGCCGCCATCTGCAGAATCCTGTAGAGGTCAGGATCAAGAGCAAGACTACCACCGTGGCCACGATCAATCAGCGTTTTTGGCAGGTGCGGGGCGTGGCCAAGCTGGATGCCCTGACCCGTATCCTTGAGGCGGAAGAGATCGACGCCATGATCGTCTTTGTCCGTACCAAGATCGCCACCGTCGAACTGGCCGAAAAGCTCGAAGCGCGCGGTTTTTCCAGCGCGCCTCTGAACGGGGACATGACCCAGGCCCTGCGGGAGAAGACCGTGGAACGGCTCAAGAACGGCGGATTGGACATTGTTGTCGCCACCGATGTGGCGGCCCGGGGTCTGGACGTGCAGCGTATCAGTCATGTGGTCAACTACGATATTCCTCACGACACCGAATCTTATGTCCACCGCGTCGGGCGCACCGGTCGGGCCGGCCGCGAAGGGCAGGCAATCCTGTTTGTGGCTCCCCGCGAGCGCCGCATGTTGTCCGCCATCGAACAAGCTACCCGGCAGAAGATTTCCCCCATGACCCTGCCAACCCGCAGGGACATCACCGAGCGACGGGTGGGACAGTTCAAGGAAATGCTGCTGACCGCAATACAGGGAGAGGACTTGGGATTTTTTGAAGAACTGGTGGACGAATTTCAGCAGGATTACGGTTTCGAGACCCGCAAGGTCGCAGCGGCCATGGCCTTCATGCTGCAACAGAATCGACCGCTGTTGCCTGAGGACGATATCCCCGACCCGCTGCCGGCCGCTGCCGGCCGTCAGGAGAATTATGCCCACGAAGCCAAAGGATTGCGCCGCTATCGCATCGAGGTAGGCCGGGTTCACGGGGCAGAACCGGGACATATTGTGGGAGCCATCGCTAACGAAGCGAAAATCAGCAGCCAGGATATTGGTCAGATAAAGATCTTTCATGATTTCAGTCTGGTGGACCTGCCCGATACCCTGTCGACGGAACTTGTTGAGCTGCTGCAGCGGGTGAGGGTCTGCGGACAGCCGCTGCAACTGGGTCCTGATCTCGGGCCGAGCGGCAGTTCCCGACCCGAAAAGTCTGCCAGAAGGCGCTCCGCGGGAAAATCCGGCAACACCTCCCGGGGAAAACCGGTCCGCAAACATTCCGGTGCAGCGCGACGGGTGACGAAGAAGAAATCATGAGGTTATGCGGCTTGAGTTGGTTCAACAGCCCGCCCCCTGCAGGGAGCGGGCTGTTCGCCTATTCGGCCCCGAGAAAACCTGCGGCGGAAGGTACCGAGGGTTTTCGCCACGCATTGCACCTGGCCTTTTCCGCTACGGGCAAAGGTGGTATGGTTATCGGAAAGGGTTGGTGAGATGAAAACGTTTCTTTCCGGCAAGCGAGGTGCCGAGATGCTGAAGAAAAAAATTATCAGTCTGTTATTGCTGGCGGCGATGGTTTCCGGCTGTGCGGTAAACCCGGTTACCGGTAGGCGGGAGCTCAGCTTAGTACCGGAAGCGACGGAACTGCAACTCGGCATGGAGCATTATGGACCCACCCGGCAGATGCAGGGCGGCGATTACAATGCCGTGCCGGAAATCAACGCTTACGTCAGCGAGGTTGGACAGAGATTGGCGGCGGTTAGTGATCGACCGTTGCCCTACGAATTTACGGTGATTAACGATTCGACCCCCAATGCCTGGGCTCTGCCAGGCGGTAAAATCGCCATCAACCGGGGGCTACTCACAGAAATGAACAGCGAAGCCGAATTGGCGGCGGTGCTGGGTCACGAGATTGTGCACGCCGCTGCCCGCCATAGCGCCCAGCGCCTGGAACGCGGCCTGTTGCTGCAGGGAGCGGTGCTTGCCGCCGGGTTGTTTTCGCGCAATAGCGAATACGCCGGTTTGGCCCTTGGCGGCGCGGCCATTGGCGCCGGCCTCATCTCCCAGAAATACAGCCGTGAGGCGGAGCGTGAAGCGGACTACTTCGGCATGATTTACATGGCCCGGGCCGGATACGACCCGCAGGCTGCGGTCGAATTGCAGGAAACCTTTGTGCGGCTTTCGGAAGGCCGACGAGAAGATTGGCTTTCGGGACTGTTCGCCAGTCATCCGCCATCCCGGGAGCGGGTAGAGGCCAACCGCCGAACTGCGGCGGCGCTGGGTCCCGGCGGGGAGATCGGCCAGGAACGCTATCAACAGAAGATGGCTCCGTTGCTGGCGGCTCTGGAGGGCTATAAGGCCCATGACGAGGGGCGCAAGGCTCTTGAGGCCGGTCAGCTTGACCGGGCGCTGACCCTGGCTGAAAAGGCCCTGGCCGTCGAACCGAGAGAGGCCCTTTTTCACGCCCTTCGCGGAGATGTCCGTTTTCGTCAGGGACGCTACCAGGACGCCGTCACCAATTACGACCGGGCTATCGAGCGCAATGACGGCTATTTCCATTTTTATGTGCAACGGGGTCTGGCCCTGCAGAAACTGGATCAGCGGGATCGCGCCGAGGAGGACCTGAGACGCAGTGTCCAGTTGCTGCCCACCGCGCCGGCCATGAATGCACTCGGCCAGTTGAACCTGGCCCGGGGCAACCGTGAAGGTGCCATGCAGTATTTCGCGGCGGCCGCCGAGTCGGCATCACCATCGGGGCAGGAGGCGGCCGCTGCCCTGGCCCGTCTTGATCTGCCGAATAATCCCCAGCGTTTTGTCGAGGTTCGACTGGGACTGGACCGTCGCAACAATCTGCTGGTGGAAGTCCAGAACCGGGCGGCTTTGCCGGTGCGGGACGTGCAGATTGCCGTTCAGCTCGCCGACGCTTC
>PWVL01000103.1 GCA_003561875.1 Desulfuromonadales bacterium
CCGGAGATGAGCCCTCATTTTCGCCGGCTTATAGAAGCGACCGAGGGACTTTCACCGCGCCGCATCGTGCGCTGCAACCTCACTATTCTCACTGAGCCCGGCTACGACTGGCTGCCGGATTTTTTTCGTCGGCACAAGCTTGTCATTACCGCGTCGCTGCCCTGTTATCTGGAAGAGAATGTCGATCGTCAGCGAGGCCGGGGAACCCATAACCGCAGCCTCGAAGCCCTGCGCCGGCTCAATGCTCTGGGATATGGCGACACACTGGAATTAAATTTGGTTTATAACCCCGAAGGTGACACCCTGCCCGGCTCCCAGCAACAACTGGAAACGGCCTACCGGCAGAGGTTGCAGGATCAGTACGGCATCCGCTTCCATCGGCTCTTTACTCTGGCGAACATGCCGATTGGACGTTTTAGAGAACTGTTGGAGCGCCAGGGGACCTACCAACGGTACATGACTCTTTTGGCCGATAATTTCAATCCCGATACCGCCCGCAGCATCATGTGCCGCACTCTTGTCAGCGTTGACTGGCAAGGCATTCTCTACAACTGTGATTTCAATCAGGCACTGGGGATGCCGATGCGTGGTGCCGGCGGAGAAATTCTGCGGATTGATGCTCTGGATGCCACCCTCATCGAGGGCCGGGAGCTGCAACTGGATCAACACTGTTACTGCTGCACTGCCGGAGAAGGCTCAAGTTGCACGGGAGCGCTGGTGGCTTGACAAGTCTTTCCCGAAATTGCCATCGCTTTCCAAAAACTCTCTGGCCAGAAGGACTCAACAACCTTTATCGCTGCTTAAATGCCTGCCCAAGAGGGTCCAAGAGCACTTGAATGGATATCATGGAAGATCGCACCAGGCCCGTCCTTATTATTCTCTTTACCCGCTTTCCTTTACCGGGACAGACCAAGACCCGTCTGATTCCATCTCTGGGTTGCGAAGGCGCCGCTGAACTGCAACGAAAAATGACGGAATTCACCGTTGACCAGATTCGGCAGACGGGATGGCCCATGCAGATTCGCTACACCGGTGGAACACTCGCAGAGATGCAGAATTGGCTGGGGCGCACCGGCGACTATGTGCCCCAGGGGCCGGGGGATCTTGGCCAGCGCATGGCCCGCGCTTTCGAGGAGGCTTTTAACGCGGGGGCGTCAAAGGTGCTGCTCATCGGCAGTGACTGCCCCGACAATCGCGCCGACAACCTGCAACGGGCGTTAAGGCAACTGGATGCGGCTCCCTGTGTAATCGGGCCTGCCGTGGATGGCGGATACTACCTTTTGGGCCTGACCGCACCCTGCCCCGCTCTGTTTGAAAATATCGCATGGGGTACGGAAGCGGTTTTCCGGCAGACGACGGCCAAACTTTCCCGCTATGTTCTTCTGCCCACCCTGAACGATGTCGATCGCGCCGAGGATGTGCCCGAAAGCATTTCCGTCGTTGTCCCGACGCTGAACGAGTCGGAGTCGATAAAGGAAACCGTGAGGGCCATTCGCCAGGGTTTTGATACGGAAGCTGTCGTTGTCGATGGCGGCAGCCGGGACCGGACTTCGGAACTCGCCCTGCGGGCAGGGGCTCGGGTAGTGAACTGCTTACCCGGCAGAGCTCGACAGATGAACGCCGGAGCCCAGAAGACATCAGGAGAGATACTGCTGTTTCTGCATGGAGACTCGAAGCTTCCACCGGCGTGGGACAGGCACCTTCGTGAAACGATGAAACGACCGGGTGCGCGCCTCGGCTATTTTCGATTTGCGCTTCAGGAATCGTTCCCCGGTTCGGGCCTGATCACCTTTGGCACCAACGCCCGCGCCCGCCTGCTGGGGCAGCCCTACGGAGATCAGGGGCTTTTTCTTCGTCGAAAGGATTTTATGCTGCTGGGCGGTTTTCCCGACGTGCCCATTCTGGAAGATCTTCTTCTGGTCAAAAACGCCAAAAAACACGGAGCGATCGCCTGTGCCAACGCTGCCCTGGCCACCTCCGGTCGACGCTGGCGCCAATACGGACCCTTTCGGACCTGGCTTATGAACCAGTCGCTCTTGTTGGCGGCCCGGCTCGGGGCCGATCTGGACAAACTCGGACAGGCCTATCGTGCGGGCAAGAATCCGCTCCGCGCCTTATGGCGTTGATCGTCCGGCCGGGTAACTGCTGCGGGCAGGCCCGTTGGGAAACAACTGGCCCGACGCGTTTGTCTACTGAAATCTCTGGTCGGAGCGGCGCGTACTAACGGTCTTTCGCGCCTGCTCAAGCCACCCGGTACGCACCTGCTCCTGGCGATCAAAGTCGGGCACATAGGGCTTTATATCCAGCAAGGGCGTACCGTCCAGTATGTCCAGGCCAGTGACGTGCAGCGTCGCCCCCTCAACCCGGTCGAGCCGGACCAGCGACAGGCCGATGGGGTTGGGTCTTTTGGGTGCCCGGGTCGCAAACAGGCCGCGCGGCTCCGTATCCATGAAGGGCACGACCTGCAGCTTGAAACCTTCGCTGCGGTGAAAGACGTACAGCAGCAGGATGTGCGAGAAACCGTCGAGGTCCTGCAGCCCCGGCACATATTCATCAAAAACGTGAACGGTCCCCCGGACTCCGGCGGCACCAGCAGGCTGGATCGGCATGCCGACGGGATCGCTGAAGGGTGTATGGATGATTCCAATGGGTTTCATTTCCATCATCTTCTCACTCTGTATCCGCCATCGAAAAAACTTTCCGGTCTTCAGTCAAGGACGTCATGGAACCGGGCTGAAACGGGAAAGCCCCTAGTCCTCGCCGAAACACAGCGCGTAGTCGCTGCAGTCGCCGCAATTGGGCGACTTGCACATCAGCCCCCAATTCATATCGCAGATCTGCTTGAAAAGGAATCGCTTCCAGCGCATTTTCTGATGGTTGGCGGCGAACATACCGGGCAGATAGCGCTCAATGGCCGCGCTGAGCTGAGGGCGCTCAAAAAAACCCATGGCAACCCAGAGATGCCCGGGAAGGGTGGCTCGGGCGGCGATGATTTTGGCCAGCCAGAGAGCTTTGGGCTCCGGCAACCCGTCACCTTGCGTCGTTACATAGGAAAGCAGAAGCTCACGAAGGTCCTGGTTGGGAGGCTCGGAAACGTTCCCGGCCGCAGATTCCCGCTCAGCGCAGGAAGGGCTTGCCACCTGGGAAAAAAAGTGCTGCCACATATCGGCAAACTCCTGCTCTTCAAGCCCCAGTGTGGCCGGCAAACAGCCGCCGTCCTGCGCTGCTGCGGCCACCAGGCAGGCAAACACGTGGCGGTCCTGCCGAGCGGTTTCGTCGGCCAGGGGTTCGGCCGTCAGGGCCACATAGAGGGGATCGTCGGCCGTCACCCGCGCACCATGTTCGCCGGGAGGCACATGCAGGACGGAGTGCACGCTTCCGTCATCTACCCGGGCACTGGCAACGGCCGCGCGCAAAGCTTCCAAAGCCAGATCAACGCAGTAGCGGCGTTCTTCGGGAAACCCGCCCAGCAAGGCGACGACCTGCTCCGCCGACATCTCCGCGGCCTTTTGCAGCGGGCAATCCGTCGCCAGTTCGGCCACCGCGGCACAGGCCGCCATGGAATAGCCGCAGCCAAA
>PWVL01000096.1 GCA_003561875.1 Desulfuromonadales bacterium
AAAAATCAACAAATAAACCAAATTACCAACCCACTGTCCTTTTAGCGCACACAACGGACATAGTGGCTGCTCGACTTATCGTAGCTGTTGACGCTGCCGCCGCCGAAGTCCACGCTCCACGCAAAATCTGGATTGGACGCGTTGGACGACGCCGACCAATAGAGGAACGATCGAGAGCTGAAAACCGGATCGATAGCTGGATCATATCGCCCGTAGTCAACAATGTGCATCAGCTCCCGCCGGGTGGGTAAACGCCAGTCACTGCTGCCGGCCAACGAAAGGCCGTTGCAGTAATCAAGGGCCTCTTGCCAACTGCGAGTGTCGCCGTCATCGGTCATCTGCCAGATCAGGCCGGTCACATTGTCGGTGACAGTATCACCATTGTCGGTGAAAGACATGGGGTTGACGGAAAATTCCCCATCCTGCCCGGTGGCGGCGCAGTCGATGATCGCGCCTGTTGTGTCATAGCAGGTGGTTTGACCGGTGTCGGGGAGGGTGAGTAAATTCACAAAATCGTCGTCACTTCTCCCGCCGCCCCCACCGCAGGCACTCAAGCCAAAAACCATCACCGCCAGCAACATCAGCCCCAACATCATTCGCTTTGTCATTGTTTGCTCCCTTAATTTTTCGATTTATCATCTATCTGACGGAATGACTCTGTTCCTTGTCAAAGATGTCTCGCCACCCACAGGCGTCGGCCATTGAACATCCTGATTTAGGGGTACTGCTGATCAGACTTGGCTGTTCCCAGGATTTTACCAAAGAGGCCCTTTTTATTTTTTGTGGTCACTGTCCACTGGTAACGATGTGAACCGCTGGGTGGGCACGGGCTTTGATAGCGAAACGCTCCGGGTTCGATGATGGTTTGTCCAGTGTATTCGATGCCGCCACCGCCGTGATCGTAGGAGGGAACATCGAGGTCGGTCATTTTGAAGGAGAGGTACTGGGTTCCTTCGGGAACTCCGGCAATCGTAAAGCGCGGGTTATCTACAGTGTTCGGATTGCCGGTCGTACACAAGGGGATATCGCCCCAGGCAAACTCCACAGAAAAGTCATCCGCCTGTGCTGCGCCGAACATCAACAAACAATAAACCATCACAAAACCGGTCGATGTGAACTTCATTTCATTCTCTTCCTGTTGCGATCTGTAGACTGTTTTGACTTACACCGCCTATGCCCCATACCACCCCGATGCACCAGCAAAAAAAATAGAAGAACTCCGTTACCCCAGTAAAACCGGGGAGATAGAATGCTTGTGCGAGCAAACAACTATCATCAACAAGGTGAAACAATTATGGCACAAGGCCGTTGTATTCCGAGACGGAAGAGCCGATCACACATTTCACAGGTGAAAACACAACCCGTTTCAGATGCCCCTAAGAGTTGGTCTCAACAGCGGCAATAAAGGGCACTTTGTTTTCTGAACCCCGACTGCGACCTTGCCGCCTAACCCGAATCATTCACAAAGACCCTTGAAAAAGACAACGGACATCCTGTTACATTTTGATTTGACTAGAGAAAACACGAAAAGAAGGATGTCTGTAAAAAAAGTGTGTCATAATCAGCTTTCCTTTGCAAAGCTTTATTCACGCGCAGTTTTGGCTGAATTTTCCGCAGGCCCTATGACCTCCGATGGAGGCTCCTTGCTGCTACGCGAGATTGATCAGGCCATCGACCTGACGGCCTCCATGAGCCAGGCGCTTTGCGATCCTCGTGATCTGGCCAAGGTCCGCCATACCCAGTGGAGCATAAAGGGGTCAGGCATGACAAACGGACATTCCCGGGCGTTCTTCCTTGCCCTTGGGGTCGGGCCACGATAAGTCATTGTTTTTCGGCAGGATGTTTTTCCCTGGAGGCGATTTCAAAATGCCGGGGGAACAATGAGCCATCCTTTGGGCCTCGCCTGATTCAAAGATGAAGCCCTGAATTCCCTCAAACCCACCTACTACTTCCCAGCCTCCTTTGCCTTGGCCGCGCTGGCCTTCCGAACAAGCACAGAGGCGGCTTTTTGCTCCGGAACAGCAACTTCCGCAGATCTTGGAACAACTACGCACTCCTCCTTTTTTCCCGGATTCAAAGAACCTACGGCGTCACTCAACAAAAAACTGATAAACTCAAACCATGTGCGGCCGCTTCTCAATGACATTGTCCGCCAAGGACCTCCGGGACTATTTCCTCCTGGACGAAATTTTCGATCCGGAACCCCGGTACAATATCGCCCCTTCCACGAACGTCGCCGCCGTGCGCCAGGAGGAAGGCCGTCGCCGGCTGGTATCCCTCCACTGGGGCCTTATCCCCTTCTGGGCCGACGACCGGAAAATCAGCACCCGAACCTTCAACGCCCGCTCCGAAACCGTACATACAAAGCCCGCTTTCCGAGCCGCTTTCCGCAACCGGCGCTGCCTGATCCCCGCTGACGGGTTCTTCGAGTGGGACAAAAAGGAAGGCACCCGGCAGCCCTTTTTCATTCATCGAACCGATGAGAAAGCCCTTGCCTTGGCCGGTCTCTGGGAACACTGGGAAGATAAGCAAGGTGCGGAGGTGGTTGAGTCTTGCACCATCCTGACCACCGAGGCCTCCGATCCGGTGGCCAGCCTGCACGACAGAATGCCGGTCATTCTGGAGCCGGAAGATTTTAGCCTCTGGCTCGACCCTCAAGAGCCACAGGTCGAACGGCTCCGCGAACTTCTGCGCCCCGCTGCGCCAGGCATTTTGTCCCTGTACCCGGTCTCCAAATACGTCAACAAGGCCGGGAACGAGGGGAAGAAGTGCGTCGCGTTCTCTAAGGGGCAGGACTGAACACTAACCCAAGAGACTTCAGTCTGAAGATATAGAGGAGCCCGCCATGCCTTTTGACCAAACCCTGGAAGAATCAGCCCGGTATCTCGAAGCCAGCGGCGACTACCGGGTTCTACGTCGTCTGCAGCCGATCTCCCGCTACCACCCGGACCCCGAGGAGGAGAAACTTCTCGGCGTGTTTGTCGACGTTGAGACCACCGGTCTGGATCCCGGCACCGATAAAATCATCGAACTGGGCATGGTGCGCTTCGAGTTCCTTCCGGACGGGCGTATCTTTCGCCTCCTTGAGGAGTTCAGTGCCTTTGCGGACCCGGGCTTTCCCCTGCCGGAGGGCATCGTCCGTCTGACCGGCATCACCGACGCCATGGTTCAGGGCCGTAGCATCGAGGCCACCCAGGTGAAGGCGTTTCTGGACTCCGTGGCCCTGGTCATCGCTCACAATGCCGCTTTTGATCGGGTTTTTCTGGAGAGCGCTTTTCCAGTGTTTGAAACCAAGGCCTGGGCCTGCTCCATGAAAGAAATCCCTTGGGCGGCGGAGGGCTGCACCAGCGGCGGGTTGGAGTACCTGGCCTGGCGCCAGGGCTTTTTCTACGAGGGGCACCGGGCCCTGACCGACTGTCTGGCCGGCCTTCACCTGTTGTCCTTGCCCCTGCCGGTCTCCGGAGAGCCGACCCTGAAAGTGCTGCTGGATCGTGCACGGCAGCGGGAATACCGGGTATGGGCGGAGGGCAGTCCTTTTGAGGCCAAGGAG
>PWVL01000172.1 GCA_003561875.1 Desulfuromonadales bacterium
CTGCGGCTGGTGCAAATGGCGGCGCAGCAGTTTCTGGAGATGGGACTTAAGGACGACAAGCGGCTGTCCTTTTACAACACCACCTGGAACAACAGCGCCTGGGAAGTCGATACCCTCAAAACCACCACCCTCGGTGCCATGGCCCGCCTGTCCGAGGAGCGGCTTCAGAAGTTTGTGGTCGAGACCGACGACGAGTTCAGCGGTCTGACCTGCATTGACTGACCGGGCACTTTTTTCCCGCTCCGCGGCAGGATTTTTTTGAGGTCCTGTTTAGTGACAGTTCGAGGCCGGTGGGCAGGGTCCTCGAGTTTTTTACCGGCGGCTTCACCGCCGTTTTTGCGGTTCAGCGTAACTTCCGGCTGAGGAGTGGCACCATGCACAGGACGTCCAGGGATTCTGCAGGGACAGTGCTGTTTGTGGTGAGCGCGTCCCTGTTTTTATTACCCTTCATGCTCTCGGCGGTGGCGGTAGCCCTGCCGTCCATCGGTCGAAGTCTTGATGCCAGCGCCCTTCAGGTGGGTCTGGTGGAAACCCTCTACATTCTTTCGGTGGCTGTTTTTCTTCTGCCCTTGGGTCGTTTCGGCGATATCCACGGCCGTCGCCGGGTGTTTGTCTGGGGAATCTTTCTGTTTACCCTGGCGACAGCGCTCATCGCCCTGTCTCCCACCATCGAGATTCTTATTGCCCTGAGGCTGTTTCAGGGGGTCGGTTCGGCGATGGTCAACGCCACCAGCCTGGCCATCGTGGTCTCGGTGTTTCCGGCGGCGATACGGGGGCGGGTACTGGGGATTGCCATCAGCACCGTCTACGCCGGGGTCGCCAGCGGCCCTCTGCTCGGCGGCCTTCTGACCAGCTATCTGGGCTGGCGTTCGGTGTTTCTGTTCGGCGCGGCGCTGGGGCTGGCGGCCTGGCTGCTGACCCTGTGGAAACTGCGCGGCGAGTGGCAGGAGGCCGCCGGCGAGTCCTTCGACTGGGGGGGCAGCCTGATTTATGGAGTGTCCGTTTCCGCTGTCACCCTCGGAGCTTCCCGCCTTGATTCGGGAGTACCGGCGCTGCTGCTGCTGGTCGCGGGTCTGGCCGGGCTGGTGCTGTTTGTGGCGGTTGAGCGGCGCAGCCCCTATCCGGTGCTGAATATTCGGCTGCTTACCGACAACCGTCTGTTTGCCCTCAGCAACCTGGCCGCGTTCCTCAACTACGCCTCCACCTTTGGCGTGGTCTTTTTCCTGGGTTTGTATATGCAGTATGTTCGCGGCATGACTCCCCGGGATGCCGGTATGCTGCTGATGGTGCAACCCCTGGTGCAGATGCTGCTGGCTCCCCTGGGCGGACGCTTGGCGGACCGCTACCCGGCGGCGCGGGTGGCCACCGCGGGCATGACCCTGTGTTGCGGCGGCCTGCTGCTTGCCTCCCGCATTCGTCAGGACGCGCCCATGACTCTGGTTGTCGCCACCTTGCTGCTTCTGGGTTTGGGATACGCCTTTTTTTCCACCCCCAACTCCAGTATCGTCATGGGCAGTGTCGAGAAACGCTATCTTGGAGTGGCCTCGGGACTCACCGGCGCCATGCGCTCCCTCGGCATGACCTTGAGCATGGTTACGGTCACCCTGATTTTTTCCCTGTTTATGGGGAACCAGAGCATTTCACCGGCCACCATACCCGCTTTCATGCGCAGCATGCATTACAACATGCTTCTTTTTTGCGGCTTTTCGGTGGTCGGGATCGGCTGTTCCATAGGCCGTCTTCTGCCCTCGGTTCAGCGTTCGAAGCGACTGTGACCGTTCATGCCGGCGAACGGTCTGGCGCGGTAGTGACCCGGAGTTCTCCGGTAGTGTTGCGCTGGGCTCCGGTTCTTCGACTCTTCTCCGCCTTTCCCCCTGATTGTCTTCGGAATTTCTGTTATTCTTGTCGAATCTGTGGTACAGAGAGCGCTGTTTAAACCACAAAAACAGCCATTTGTATACAATAAAAGGCTTTGCTCGCCGGCACTGCCGATGAGTGGAGACAAGTGAAAAAGAGGGATTTTATGGAAGAGAATTCGAATAAAAAGGTGAAAACGCTCTGGCATGCGCAGGACCAGCAGTCTGTTCTGGAGCAGCTTGAAACCTCCGAAAAGGGTCTTTCCGGCAAGGAAGCCAGGGAGCGTCTGGAAACATACGGTCCCAACCGTTTGCCGCAGCCCCGCCGGCGGGGACCACTGCTGCGCTTTCTGTCTCAGTTTCACAACCTGCTGATATACGTTCTGCTGGGGGCGGCGGTGGTCACGGCGTTGCTTGGCCACTGGCTGGATTGCGCGGTTATTCTTGGTGTGGTGCTGGTGAACTCCCTGATCGGTTTCATTCAGGAGGGCAAGGCCGAAAAGGCCCTGGATTCGATTCGCAACCTGTTGTCCCTGGAGGCGGATGTCTATCGGGACGGCGAACGCCGGGAAATCCCGGCAGAAGAGCTGGTGCCCGGAGACCTGGTGAGGCTCAAGGCCGGGGACAAGGTTCCGGCCGATCTGCGTCTGCTGAAAACCCGGGAGCTGCGCATCGACGAGGCCATATTGACCGGTGAATCGGATGCGGTGACCAAGAAGACCGAAGCGGTGGAGGAAGGTGCGGCCGTCGGGGATCGCTTCTGCATGGCCTATTCAGGAACCATAGTGACTTCAGGTCAGGCAACGGGTGTGGTGGTCGGCACCGGCCAGAGCACCGAAATCGGCCGTATCAGCGACATGCTGTCGACGGTGGAAGTGCTGACCACCCCCCTGTTGCGCAAAATGGATGACTTTGCCCGGCTGCTTGCGGTGGTCATCGTGGTCCTGGGTTGCGGCACGTTTGCCTTCGGCTACCTGATCCGCGATTATTCCGCAGTCGACATGTTTCTGGTGGCCGTTGGTCTGGTGGTGGCCTCCATTCCCGAGGGTCTGCCGGCCATCATCACCATCACTCTTGCCATCGGCGTACAGCGCATGGTCCGCCGTCATTCCATCATTCGCCGCCTGCCGGCAGTAGAAACCCTGGGTTCGGTCACGGTGATCTGTTCGGATAAGACCGGTACCCTGACCCGCAATGAAATGACCGTGCAGGCCGTCATTACCGCCGACGGCAAGTTTTCGGTCGAGGGGGCCGGTTACGATCCGCAAGGCGAGATCAAGCCCGAGAACGGGAAAAATGAAGCGAAGGCCGAGGAAATACTGCAGGAACTGGGACGGGCCGGTCTTTTGTGCAACGAATCGCAACTGGTCGAAGAGGAGGGACGGTGGCAGGTCAAGGGCGATCCCACCGAAGGGGCCCTGTTGGCTCTGGCCCGCAAACTGGACCTGTCCGGTCAGCACGAACAGGAGGCCCTGCCGCGCATTGATGCCATTCCCTTTGAGTCCGAGAACCGCTTCATGGCGACCCTGCATCGGGGTGAGGAAGCCGGTGGCCGGATTTACGTCAAGGGCGCTCCGGAAAAAGTTCTCGGCATGTGCGCCTTTCAGCGACAGGGCGGCGAAGACCGGCAACTTGACCGCGAGTTCTGGGATAAAAGTGCCGATGAGCTGGCCGATCGCGGCGAACGGGTTCTGGCTCTGGCCTGTGTCGACAGTCCGGCGGACCGGCAGGAGCTGACCTCCGACCAGGTTAAGGAAGGGTTGACGCTGCTGGGTTTTGTCGGCATCAGCGATCCGCCACGAAAGGAAGCCATCGAAGCCATCGCCCAGTGCAAAACGGCGGGCATTCGGGTGAAAATGATTACCGGAGATCACGCCCGTACCGCCCGGGCCATCGCTCATCAAATGAGCATCGGCGACGACGGCCGAGTGATCACCGGTGCCGAGGTGGAAGAGGCTACGGAAGAGCAGTTGCGGGACTGGGTGCAGGAGGCGGATATTTTTGCCCGTTCCAGTCCGGAACACAAACTGCGGCTGGTCAAAGCCCTGCAGGCCAACGGGCAGGTGGTCGCCATGACCGGCGACGGCGTCAACGACGCTCCGGCTCTGAAGCGGGCCGACGTGGGCGTGGCCATGGGGATCAAGGGCACCGAGGTCGCCAAGGAGGCCTCGGAAATGGTGCTCACCGACGACAACTTCGCCTCCATTGCCCATGCGGTGGAGGAAGGACGGACCGTTTACGACAACATCCGCAAATTCATTACCTTTATTCTGCCCAATAACGGCGGCGAGGCCATGGTGCTGCTGGCTGCCGTGCTGCTGGGTCGGCAGATGCCCATCACCCCGGTGCAGATTCTTTGGGTCAACATGATATCCGCCGTGACCCTGGCCCTGTCCCTGGCCTTTGAACCGGCGGAACCGGATGTTATGCAGCGTCCGCCCATGGCCCCGGACGCTCCCGTGCTCTCCTGGTTTCTCATCTGGCGGATCGGCTATGTCTCGCTGATTCTGCTGGCCGGCACCTTCGGCATGTTCCTGTACGAAAGAAATCTGGGTTCCGACGTGGCCCTGGCCCGAACCGTGGCGGTCAATACCCTGGTCATGTTCGAGGTGTTCTACCTCTTCCCTTGCCGCCACCTTCGGCACAGCGTGCTCTCCCGGGAAGGAATTTTCGGCAGTCGCGCGGTGTGGATGGCCATCGGCCTGGTCCTTGTGCTGCAGATGCTTTTCACCTACGCACCGCCCATGCAGTTTCTGTTCGGTACGGTTCCCATGGCCGCCGCTTCCTGGTTGCGGATTATACCGACGGCTTTCTCGGTATTTGTTCTGGTCGAGTTGGAAAAGCTTTTGTTTCAGCGCCTGCGGTCGGAGACGTGAGCGATGGCGGCATGGCCGGCAGAATACGGCAAAGGGCTTTGAGCAGATCCTTTTGTTTTCGGACGAGCTGTCAAGGAGTGGTGGTGTTCTGAAAAGCCTGGAGAAATTCCGCAAGTCGCGATGATTTTGGCCGGTCGAGAAGTTGCTCGGGAGGACCCGATTCGACGATACGACCTTCATCGAAGAAACCGATGCGGTCCGCCACCTGCCGGGCAAAACCGAGGTCGTGAGTAACGACCACCATGGTCATGCCGTCGGCGGCCAGTCCGGTCAGTAGTTCGTTGATGCCGGAGATCATTTCCACATCGAGGGCGCTGGTGACTTCATCCAGCAACAGAACCTCCGGGTCCATGGCCAGGGAGCGGGCAATGGCTGCCCGTTGTTTCTGCCCGCCGGAAAGCTGGGCCGGCCACGCATCGGTCTTGTCCTCCAGACCGACCTGGCGCAGCAGCTCCCGGCCCTGTTCGCGAGCTTGGCGTATCGGGGTGCCGAGCACCTGCACCGGTCCTTCAATCACGTTCTGCAGAACGGTTCGATGCGGAAAAAGATGAAAATGCTGAAAAACCATGCCCATTTTCCGGCGATGGCGGGATAGTTCGGCAGCGCGCATGTTTTTGTACGGCACCGTCCGGCCCTTCCACAACAATTCCCCTCCGTCAGGATATTCCAGCAGATTAAGACAACGCAGAAAGGTGCTCTTGCCGGACCCCGAGGGTCCGATCAGGGCCTGCACCTGATGCTGCGTCACCGTAAAGTCGACGCCGTCCAGAACCCGCAGAGCGCCAAAATTCTTTTGCAGGCCGCGGGTTGCAATTTCCACCACAGGGTTCGGGCTCATAAGCTTTCTCCCAATGCCTGACGGGAACGGGACAGGTGCTTCTCCCAGGCTTTCACGGCCAGGGTCACCAGGGAAATAATCACCAGGTAAAAGCCTGCCGCGCACAAAAACGGCAGAAAAGCCTGACCGGTCTGAAAGACAATGTTGCGGGCCACGTAGGTCAGTTCGATGAGGGTGATGGCACCGACCAGCGAGGTGTCTTTGATCAGGACCACCAGATTGTTGCCCAGCGAGGGCAGGGCATCGCGAAAAGCCTGGGGAAGGATCACTCGCCGCAGGATTCGGCTGCGGGTCATGCCGATGGCAGCGGCGGCGTCCCACTGCCCCCGATCAACGGCGTTGATGCCGCCCCGCAGGGTCTCGGCGTTGTAAGCGGTGGTGTTGACGATCAGGGCGATAAAAGCGGCGCCCAGGGCACCGACGGCCTCAAATCCCAGCAGGCGGTTGATTACCGTGGCCAGGGCGAAATAGGCCATGAACAATTGCACCAGCAGGGGGGTTCCCCGTACCACCGAGATAAAGGCGCCCGAGAGGCGGCGCAGCAGGGCGCTTCGGGCGATGGTGCCGATGCCGACAAGCCCCCCGCTGACCAGTGCCGTCGCCGCGGTGACGCTGGAAAGCAGCAGGGTCAGCAGGGCTCCGCGGGAAAGGATCGGCAGCATGCTGGTCAGAGTGTCGGCGAAGACCGGTTGCGCGGAGGTATCGGTAATCCTGCCTGGGGGGTCGAAGCCGGGGAGATGGCGGGCGTGGTCGCCCCAGGCGGAAAACAGCTCCTTCATGTCGGGACTTTCGCCAACCCAGTTGCGGTAAATCGCCGCATAGGTACCGTCTTGAATCAGGGCCAGCAGGGCCTGGTTGACCTGGTGCACCAGTTCGGTCGAGTCGGGGCGGGCGGCAATGCCGACCGCCTCCCGGTAGAGAAGGTCCCCCCGGGGGAGGATGTCGCCGGCGGCGCCCTGCTGAATGTAAAATCCGCCGACGATCCGGTCGGAAACAAAGGCATCGACCTTGTCGGTGTTCATGGCGGCGACGATTTCCGCTTCACTGCCATAGGTGAATACCCGGACCTCGGGAAACTGCTCCGGATGTTCTTCGATGTAACGGGCGTAAGTCGAGTCTTCGGTTACAGCCAAACGACTGCCGCGCAGATCGGTCAGATTGTTTCGGGCAAAAATCTGCGCCCCGCTGACATAATAGGGCAGACTGAACAGCATGTTTTCGAGGCGCTGGGGGGTGATCGCCATGGAACCGCAGATCAGCTCGTACTTGCGGGTGTGCAGCCCCGCCTGAATGCCGGCCCAGTCGGTCTGGATCAGGACCGGAACATAGCCCATTTGCCGTGCCAGAGCCCGGGCGATGTCGGCGTCAAAACCGACCAGCTCGCCCTCGGCATCCGTGGTCGAAAAGGGTTGGAACGCCCCGGACATGGCAAGGCGCAGCGAGGCGGAATCCTCCGTGCGGGGCGCCTCGGCGAGCAAGTTGGCCGGCCCGGCGATGAGGCCGACCAGCAGCGTAAGGATGAGAACAACAAGATTTGTTCTACATGAAGCCATGATCCCCCCCCCTTTGCCTGAAAGCCCAACCTAGCAGAATGAAGGCTGGATGACAAATCGGCGCAGGGGTGATCATGGAACGAGGGATGTTCGCCCCTCAAGCCAACCGGCCGGCCAGCTGCCGTCCATACTCCCGGCAGGACTCGAGGCCGTCACGATCCGGCTGCCAGCTCAGTCGCAGGCCCTCTCCCACAAGTTCGAAACCTCCCTCGGCGAGCCTGTCCTGCAGCATTTTCACTGCTTCTCCGCTCCAGCCGAAAGAACCAAAGGCCGCCGCCCGCTTGTTGCGGAACCGCAGGCCGCGCATCTCTTCGAGGATTCCGGCAACCGCCGACAGGATACCCTGGTTGATGGTAGGCGAACCGGCCAGCACCGCTTTTGAGCGGAAGATTTCGGTGATCAGGTCGTTTTTGTCCGAGCGGGCGCAATTGAAGAGCTTTACCGTAGTTGCCGGTGCCGCTTCGCGGAGGCCGTCGGCGATGGCTTCGGCCATGATACGGGTGGCGTTCCACATGGTGTCGTAGAACAGGGTGATCTGGTCTTCCTGATAGTTCTCCGCCCAGGCCAGGTACTGTTCGACGATCTGCAGCGGATTGTCCCGCCAGATGACCCCGTGGCTGGTACAGATCATTTTCAGAGGCAGCTTGAGGCTGACGAATTCCTCGATCTTCTTTTTCACCAGCGGACTGAAGGGAGTCAGAATGTTGGCGTAGTACTTGATGCACTCGGCCTGCAGTTCGCAGGGGTCTACGCGATCGTTGAAAGGATGTTCGGCGGCCAGATGCTGACCGAAGGCGTCGTTGGAAAACAGAATCTCCTCGCCGCTCAGGTAGCAGAACATGCTGTCCGGCCAGTGAAGCATGGGCGCTTCGACGAAGATCAGCTCCCGATCCCCCAGCGACAGCCGATCGCCGGTACCCATCGGCTGAAAATTCCAGTCCTGGTGATAGTGGCCGCGCAGGGACTTGACCGCATTGGCGCTGCAGTAGACGGGTTTTCCCGGAAGGTGGCGCATCAGTTCCGGCAGGGCGCCGCTGTGATCCGGCTCGGCATGCAGGGCGACGACAAAATCGATCTGTTCCGGCGGCACCACGTCGAAAAGCCGCTTCACATATTCGCCGGCAAAAGGAGTCCAGACGGTATCGATTATGGCCGTCTTGCGGTCGCGCACCAGGTAGGAGTTGTAGCTGGTGCCCCGATGAGTCGAATATTCCTCGCCATGAAAACTCCGCAGTTCCCAATCGATTTTTCCCACCCAGGTAACGCTGTCGCTGACCTTGATTGGCATGTGCAGACCTCCTCTTGGTTGAGAAAACGTATTGCTGCCAATAACATAGCCGACGAGTATGGCCTTTGAGAGCCAAATCGTCATTCTGCAGCGGGCTTTGTGTATAGTATCAACTGGCAGCGCGATGTCTACGAAAAGGAACTTTCTTCGCGTTTTGCGTCTGGCGTTGACAGGCTGCCTACCTACTGATAGGTTTGGTTGGTAAGAAATACGCGCCCCCGAATTCTCCAGGCGTCGGAAGCGCGGCGGGAAGCGGCGTAGGATGACAATTTCCGATGGACAGACCTCATCACAACACCAGGGAGGACGATTATGACGGACAGGATAGGACAACAGCAAGGCGGGATGCCGGACAACGAGCACGCGTTTACGGCTTTTGTGGTCGAAAAGACCGAGGACAAAAAATTTCACCATCGAATCGCCAGGCGGACCCTGGCGGATCTGCCGGAAGGAGATCTGCTGGTTCGCGTACGTTACTCGTCCCTCAATTACAAGGACGCCCTTTCGGCCTCGGGCCACCCCGGCGTGACCCGTCAGTTTCCCCATACGCCGGGCATCGATGCCGCCGGTGAGGTGGTGGTTTCCGGCAACCCCCGGTTTGCTCCCGGAGACGCGGTGCTGATTACCGGATATGACCTGGGCATGGAAACCGACGGCGGCTGGGGACGGTACGTGCGGGTCCCTTCTGCATGGGCGATACCTCTGCCTGCCGGCCTGAGCGCCTGGGAGGCCATGGCCCTGGGCACTGCCGGTCTCACCGCCGCCCTGTCGGTGCTGGAGCTCATCGCGGCGGGAGTCAGGCCGGAACAGGGCGAGATATTGGTCACCGGCGCCACCGGAGGAGTCGGCAGCCTGGCCGTATCCATGCTGGCTCGAAGTGGCTATCAGGTGGTGGCCGCTTCGGGAAAAGCCGATGCCGAAGCCTTTCTGCGCGAGTTGGGCGCGGCGCAGGTGATGGGGCGGGAGCAGCTGCTGGAAGGGGCCGAACGACCGATGCTCAAGGAGCGCTGGGCCGGGGTGGTGGATGTGGTGGGCGGCGAAACCCTGGCCACGGCCATAAAGGCGGTGCGTTACGGCGGGGCGGTGACCTGCTGCGGCCTGGTCGGCTCCACCGATCTGGTCATGAACGTGTTTCCCTTTATTCTTCGCGGGGTGCGCCTGATCGGTATCGACTCGGTCAATTGTTCCACGGAAGCACGGCTGCAGGTCTGGCAAAAACTGGCCGGCGAATGGAAGCCGCCCCAATTGCGGTCCCTGGCCAGCGAGGTTGGCCTGGCGGATCTGGAGGATCGCATCGCGGCGATTCTCAAGGGCGGGATTCGCGGCCGGGTGGTGTTGGCGCTGGACTGAAGAGGGGCAGCAAAGGGGGGCAAGGCCTGCCGGGCCGGATTGCCCGCTCGGCGGGGCATCCGCCAGGCTGTGACAAGGTGCAGGGTGAAGTTCAGCATCAGTATGTGGGCATGGATCAGCGGGCCGAACAGCAGTTTTTTGCGCTTTGGGGACGGTGGCGCAAACGGCGCAAGGCCTGTGTTATGATCCAGGAGCGGGATGTTTTGCCGATCCAGGAGGTTGTCCGGTGTTTCGTTCACGTTTTGAGTCCCGATGCCTGCTGCTCCTTGTATTCTGGGTTCTGATGGGCAATCTTGCCTGCACACGCCTGTATGTCCGGGTGGGTGGCGATTTTGCCGGCGCCCCCGGGGAGTTGCCGGAGCGCCTGTCCGACGAAGCCCTGTCTCTGGTGGAGGCGGCCTTTGAGGGACTGGATACCCGGCGTCTGGCTGATGTGCACGTTCATGTGTTCGGGGTGGCGGAGGATGGCACCGGGGCTTCGGTTCATGCTTCGGCCCGTCGCCGCCGGAATCCCCTGCGCCGCGCCCGCTTCCAGGTCTATCTGAGCGCCGCCGGGGCGCAAGAGGGCCCGGAGACGGGTCGCCAGGTGGTGGAGCGGTTGCTGGCGCTGATTCGGGCCAAACCGGTTTCCGGCCGCTATTTTCTCTACGCCATGGATCATTTTCACCACCCCGACGGCCGCAGGGATGCGGCGCGCTCGGTTTTTTACGTTCCCAACGGCTACGTCTTCGATTTGGCCGACCAATGGCCTGAATACTTCGTCCCGGTGGTTTCGGTGCATCCCTATCGGAGCGATGCCCTGGCGGAAATTGACCGTTGGGCGGACCGCGGTGCGCGCTTTCTCAAGTGGCTGCCCAACGCCATGGGCATCGATCCGGGCTGCGCGACCTTGAAACCCTTCTATGAAAAGCTGGTGGAACGGGACATGGTGTTGTTGACCCACACGGGCCGGGAACTGGCGGTACCCGCCGGCGGGCAGCAGCACTACGGCAATCCCCTGCGGCTGCGCCTGCCTCTGGAAATGGGGGTGACGGTGGTGGCCCTGCACTGTGCCAGCGACGGCCGGGACCGGGATCTCGATGATCCCCGGCAACCGCGGGTGCCCAGTTTCGACTTGCTGCTGCGGATGCTGGACGAACCCCGCTATCAGCACAATCTGTACGGCGAGATGTCCTCCGTGACTTTCTTTAATCATCTGCCCCGAGCCCTGGAGACCCTGCTCGCCCGACCGGATCTGCATCCCCGCCTGCTGAACGGCAGCGATTATCCGCTGCCGGGCATCAAATTGCTGATTCGTACCGCAAAGCTGGAGAAGCTGGGTTTTATTACCACTGGTGAGCGCCATGCCCTGAACGAGATTTACCGGTACAATCCCCTGCTGTTTGATTTCGTGGTCAAGCGCACCGTGCGTCATCCCCGGACCGGTCAGCGATTTTCTCCGGAAGTTTTCATGCTGCCGCCGAAGCTGCTCAAGCGGGTTGACAACCGCTTTTGAATCATTGCTGATCTTCCGGTTCCGGTTGCAGGGATTCGCAATGCTCCATGGTGATTTTGCCGTAGGCGAAGAGCGCCGCAATGATGGCGGTGAGCCAGCAGAGCAGGGCATAGGGAGCGTATTGCAAGGCGGAAACGCCCAGAGCCGAGTAAACGAAGACGCCGCTGCTGTTCCACGGAATCAGCGGCGCTGTCAGCGTGCCGCCGGCTTCCAGGGTCCGGGTGAGATTTTTCAGCTTGAGGCGCAGGTTGCGGTAGCACTCTTCGTACATTTGTCCGGGCAGGATGACGGCCAGATACTGGTTGGCGCTGAAGATGTTGACAAACACCGAGGTGGCCAGCACGGTGACGGTAAGATTGCCGGCGGAGCGCACAAAGCGGGACAGTTTCAGAACGATGGTGTGCAGCATGCCCGAACGGTCCATGATGCCGCCAAGCGCCAAAGAAACCAGAGCCAGAGCCACCACGTCGTACATGCTCTCCATCCCGCCGCGGGAAAACAGCGCGTCGAGCCGGGCGTCGCCTGTATCGATCCCGAACCCCTGATGGATTGTCTCCAGAAGTCCGCCGAGGGTTCCTCCCTGCAACACAATATAGGCGCCCCCGCCCAGTAACAGTCCGGCGATAAGGCAGGGGATGGCCGGAATCTTCAGGACGATCAGAGTCATGACCACCATGGGAGGAATGGCCAGCCACAGGGATAGATTGAAATGCTGTTGAATGCCTTCCGAATACAGGGAAACATCGCTCACCGCACCGTTGCCGGAGGCCGCGAATCCCATCACCGCAAACAGAATCAGGGAAATCAGCAGAGCGGGAACCGTGGTGTAGAGCATGTGACGGATATGATCGAAAAGATTGACCCCAAGAACCGAAGAGGTCAGGTTGGTCGAATCGGACATGGGAGAAATCTTGTCGCCGAAAAATGATCCCGAAACCACTGCCCCCGCGGTCATGGCCGGCGGCCCCCCAAGCCCCTCGCTGATGCCGATGGCCGCTACCCCCATGGTGCCGATGGTGGTCCAGGAACTTCCCGAAATCAGCGACATGGCGCTGCAAAACAATAAAATCAGGGGCAGGAACCAACGGGCCGACAAAAATTCAAAGCCCAGATACATCATTGCCGGAACGATGCCGCTGGCGATCCAGACGCCGATCAGCATGCCGATAATCAGCAATATCAGCAGCGCCGAAATGGTGCGGCAGATGGAATGTTTGTAGCCCTCGCGAATCGTCTCCCAGGAACAGCCCTGGGCATAGGCGCACAGGCCGGCGACTGTCGCTCCCAGAAACAGGGCGAAATGGGGTTGGGCGTCAGCCCGAAAAACGGAAATCCACAGGGCCAGTCCGGTAACAAGAACGGGAATCAGGGAAAACAGCAGAGAGGGTCCGGGTTGTTTTTCTGGAAACATCTCAAGACTCCTGTAGATGGCAGGGTTTTGTTGGATAACTCGTCTTGTACATTGGGGAATTCAGGGCAACTGCTGTTTCAGGGCGGCGATTTTCGTCTCCGCTTCGGCATGGGTCAGGACCACGGAGCAGGGTTCGAGGGAACGTCTCTCGTCGAGATACAGGGAAACCTCGGTGACATGGGTGCCGTGGTCGAAATAGGTGACAATCGCGCCGTAACCGGTGAACTCAAAAATCTTTTCCATACAGAATCTCCTCAAACCGATCTGGAAGCCGGGGTGCTGAATGAAACGGGTACCAGACCAAAAAAACGCTCCCATCCGGCCGCTACGGTACCAGCATCCACGGCTTCGGGCAACGGCAAAGGCCTTGGTGAGCACAGCGCTCCTCTGGGCGAGGATGAAAACTATTTTCAATCCATGGGTTCGATCACGGCAATTTTAATTCTTTACTTTATGCTGCAGGTCATCAAAAATTCCAAGGGCCTCTATTGAAGAAAGCACCCTCGCGCCTCTAGATTCATGTTCCATGGCGCCTGGTCGTCCAC
>PWVL01000200.1 GCA_003561875.1 Desulfuromonadales bacterium
GGAGAAAGCCGCTGACAAAAACCGTCAAGGTTGCGGGCGGCTTTTTTCGTGACAGAAAAAAAGATTCTGTTATCGGGTGGTTATCTTTTTCAGGGAGAGTGAAGCGGGTGCCCGAAGGCCGCTCCGGACCGGCCGATCGTTGACAACAGAGCGCGATCACAGCTATTTATGGTCTGCCGAATGACCGGGTTGCGCCGGCCGGGAACCGTTGTCTCTGTCGCTCCCGCCGGCCTTGAGGGCCGGGCATGGGCCGGTGCGGACGGTGTTCGCCGCCGGCCGAAAACAAGGAGCGCATTCAAGGAGGTGCTGTCGTGAAACAACAACAGGCCCGTATTGGCATCGTGACGGTTTCGGACCGAGCCAGCCGCGGTGATTACGAGGACCGGGGCGGGCCGGCTGTCGCTGCCTATCTCAAGGAGGTTCTGACTTCCGACCATATGGTGGTGACGCGGGTGGTGCCTGATGAACAACCGGTGATCGAGGACGTACTGAGGGAGTTGTGTGACGCACAGCAGTGCTGTCTGGTGATTACCACCGGCGGCACCGGTCCGGCGCCGCGGGACATGACTCCCGAGGCCACTGAAGCGGTCTGCGAACGGATGATGCCCGGTTTCGGCGAACTGATGCGCGCCGTGTCGCTGCAGAAGGTGCCGACGGCGATTCTTTCCCGGCAGACCGCCGGTGTTCGCGGCGGCGCTCTGATCATCAATCTGCCGGGACAGCCCAAGGCCATTGCCGAATGTCTCGATGCGGTGTTTCCGGCGGTCCCTTACTGTGTGGATCTTATCGGCGGCCCCTACCTGGTGACCAACGAAGCCCGCGTGCGTGCTTTCCGGCCTCCGTCCGCCATCGTTTCAAAGGGTTCGGGCGGCGCATCCTGAGAAGCGACGGGACTCTTCTGGGCTTTCTGTAACGTCCTGTTAATTCATAAGGATTGTAATTTTATGGCTGTCTCTGACAAGGTCCGGGGAGAGGCCGCGACGGGCGGTGGATGTTCCGGGAGCACGCGTCGGCAGCACCTGGGTCTGGTGCTGGGGCCAGCGCTTTTTCTGATTCTTCTGTTCATGCCGCTTCCTGCCGGATTGTCGCCGGAGGGCCTCAGAATGCTGGCCGTGGCGGCGCTGATGGCCTGCTGGTGGATGACCGAGGCGATTCCTATTCCCGCCACCAGTCTGCTGCCCCTGGCGCTGTTGCCCCTGCTCGGCATCATGCCCACCTCCCGGGCGGCGGAGCCCTACGCCAATCAGCTGATATTTCTTTTCATGGGCGGTTTCATCATTGCCTTGTCCATGCAGCGATGGAACCTGCACCGGCGCATCGCCATGCAGGTGGTGCGGCTGATCGGTTTTTCTCCGGGGCGGCTGATTTTTGGTTTCATGCTGGCTTCCGCCGGTCTGTCGGCCTTTGTCTCCAACACGGTAACAGCCGCGATGATGATGCCCATCGGCCTGGCGGTTATCGACCATGTGGCGGAAGCAGGCCACAAGGCGGGTCTCGACGCGACCATCGATTTTCGTCAGGGAAGGTTCAATTTCGGCACCAACCTGATGCTCGGCATTGCCTATGCCGCCAGCATCGGCGGTGTAACGACCCTGATCGGCACCCCGCCCAACCTGGTTCTGGCCAGTTACCTGCAGACCACCTACGGTTACGAAATCACCTTTGCCCGCTGGATGCTGGTCGGTGTTCCGCTGGCGGCGGTACTGCTGCCCCTGGCCTGGCTGTGGCTGACCCGCTGGGCTTATCCCCTGCGCATCAAGCGGCTGCCGGGAGGGCGGGAGATCATTCTGGATGAACTGCAGCGGCTGGGACCCATGGGGCGCGGGGAGTCCTGGACCGCCCTGGTGTTTCTGCTGACCGCGGCGGCCTGGATCGGCCGTGGTCCCCTGATAGGACAGCTGCCCTTCGGAGCCATGATCAGCGACGCGACCATCGCCATGTGCGGCGCCCTGGTGTTGTTTCTGATTCCCCTCGATCGGCGCTGCACCCGCTTTGTCATGGACTGGGAGTCGGTCGTCAAGCTTCCCTGGGGGGTACTGGTGCTGTTCGGCGGCGGCTTGTCCCTGGCCGCCGGTTTCGAGATCACCGGTCTGTCCCAGTGGCTCGGAAGTCAGGTAAGTCTGCTCCAGCAGGCGCCTCTGTTACTGATTCTGCTGGCGGCCACGGTGCTGATCATCTTTCTCACCGAGCTGACCTCCAACACTGCCACCGCCGCCATGGCCATGCCGGTTCTGACGGCGGTGGCCATCGGGCTGCAGCAGAACCCTCTGCTGCTGCTGGTTCCTGCCGCCCTGGCCGCCTCCTGTGCCTTCATGCTGCCGGTGGCGACGCCACCCAACGCCATTGTCTTCGGCTCCGGCTACGTCACCATTCCGCAGATGGTGCGCAGCGGCCTCGGTCTTAACCTGTTGTCCATTGTTCTTATCGCCCTGCTGACCTACGGGCTGGTGGTGCCCCTGTTTGCCGTGGTGTTCAACCAACTGCCCCTGTGGATGGGTGAAACCGGCGGGGCCGCCTTTTGACAGATTCCTCCTTGCATCGGAACCGCTCCATGACCAAATTCCACTCACTCTTCGCCTCCGCTCCCAAGGGGCTTGAGTCATTGCTGGCCGATGAATTGCGTAGTCTGGGGGCTCTGGAGGTGGCCGAGACCCGGGCCGGGGTGGCCTTTTCCGGCGATCTGGCGCTGGCTTATCGGGTCTGCCTGTGGTCGCGCCTGGCCAGCCGGGTGATTCTGGCGGTAGCAAAGTTTCCCGCCGCCACCGTCGAAGAGCTGTACTCCGCCTCCTTCAACGTGCCCTGGGAGGAGCATCTGTCCGTCGACGACACCCTGGCCGTATCCTGTCAGTCCCTGCGATCACGAATCAGCCATTCCCGCTACGCCGCCCTCAAGGTCAAGGACGCTTTGGTCGACCGTTTTCGGGAGCGCTGCGGCCGCCGGCCGTCCGTTAACGCGGAGCGGCCGGGGGTGCGGATCAACCTGCATCTGGACCGGGATCAGGCGACCCTGGGCATTGATCTGTCCGGAGACAGTCTGCACCGTCGCGGCTACCGCGTCGAGGCGGGACTCGCCCCCCTCAAGGAAAACCTGGCGGCGGCGATTCTGCTGCGGGCCGGTTGGCCGGAAATGGCCGCTCGGGGCGAAAGTCTGCTGGATCCCGTGTGCGGTTCCGGAACCTTGCTCATCGAGGCGGCGCTCATGGCCGCCGATATCGCTCCGGGCCTGCAACGGCCCTACTACGGATTTGAAGGCTGGGCCGGTCATCGTCCGGAACTCTGGAAGGCGTTGCTGCAGGAAGCCCGGGAGCGGCGCAAGGCCGGCCTTGCCCGACTGCCCCTCATCGCCGGTCGTGACCGGGATGCCAAAGCGGTGCGGGCCGCTCACCTGAACGCCGACCGGGCCGGACTGGGGGGACAGATCCATTTCGCCACTGCCGATCTCAGTGATCTGCGTCCGCCTCCGGAGATGGCGGAACGCTCCGGCCTGGTCATCGCCAACCCGCCTTACGGAGAGCGCCTCGGAGA
>PWVL01000133.1 GCA_003561875.1 Desulfuromonadales bacterium
CCAGAAGAACAACCCGAGGCCCAGCAGCAGGTTGGCGGCGGCCATCAGGAGGGCCGCGTTTCGCAGCGCTCCGAGAGAGAGTTTCCCCTGGGGGATTACCCGGGAGCCACCGCTGAAGGGGGTGTAGGTGGTATTGTCGCCATCGCTGGGCGCGTCGGCGTAATCGTTGGCGTAGACGATGTAGAGCTGCAGAAAGAGGCCGTAAAGCTGGGCCAGCAGAAGATGGCCCGTCTGAATCGGAAGGCTGCTTCGCCAGTGAAACAGGCCCGCGCCAAGCAGCAGCGGAAAAAAAATATAGGTCTGGGAAGGTAGGCGGGAAGCCTGAAGCCAGGCCGAAAGCTTGCTCATGAAAAGTCCTTAGTGCGGGTGGCCGAAGTTTTTTTCGGCTCCTCAACAATAACCGCAAAATAACTTTTTTTCGATACAGGAGGACGAAAATGGAAAAATTACGCGATTTGCGCTGCGAAGCTTGCCGCAAAGGTGCTCCCCGCGCCACTCCGGAGGAAATTGCCGGTTTTCGGCCCCAGATTCCCGCATGGCAGGTGAAGACCGTTCAGGAGATCGAGGGCCTGTCACGGACTTTTGACTTCGCCAATTTCGCCGAGGCCCTGGCATTTACCCAGGAGGTCGGAGAGCTGGCCGAGGCCGAAGGGCATCATCCCGAAATCCTCACCGAATGGGGCAAGGTCACGGTGCGCTGGTACACCCGCAAGATCAGGGGTCTGCATCGCAACGACCTGATCATGGCGGCCAAAACCGACGCTCTGTTCAAAGGGGTGCCGGTGCAGTAGAATAAATACCCGATCCGCTTTCATCCACACTTCCACACCTGCCGGGGGATGCTGCAATGCCGTACAGTGAACACCTGTTTCTGGTTGGCGGGGCGATGTTGTTCCTGTTTTTTCTCGCCAGCTTGGTTTTTCAACGCCTCAAACTACCCTCCCTGCTGGCCTACATTTTTTTCGGCATCGGCATGGCCGGGCTGTTCACCGGCCCCGAGTTGGATCTTGTCGATCAGATCTCCCGCTTCGGCATTGTCCTGCTCTTCTTTCTGCTGGGATTGCACTTTCCCCTGAACCGTCTGGTTAATATAACGCGCCGGGTGTGGAAAGTCGGTCTCCTCGATATCGGCTTTAATTTCGGTGGCAGCTTTGCCATCGCCTACCTGTTCGGCTTCGACCTGCTGGCAGCCCTGGTCATTGGCGGCGTCGCTTACGCCACCAGCTCCTCCATTACGGTCAAGATGCTGGAGGATTCGGGACGGCAGAAGAGCCCCGAAGGCGAGTTCAAGCTGGCCCTGCTGATTTTTGAGGACCTTGCCGCGCCGGTCATGGTCTCCTTTCTGGTGGGTCTGAGCACCCGAGGGGCCATTTCGGCCGGCACCGTGGGGATCATCTTCATCAAGGTCGTTCTGGTCACGGCCGCCTCCATTTTCATCGCCTATCAGGGCTTTCGCCGGTTGGACGTATTCGTCAACCGCTATCTGACCCGGGATTTCATGCCCCTCTTTGCCATGGCCGTCGCCTTGGTGTTCGCCGGTATCGCCGAGGCCATGGAGCTTTCCAAACTGCTCGGAGCTTTTCTCGCCGGAATGATGTTGTCGGAAACAGGGACCTCCAAGGAGATGAGCAGGCTGATCGAACCGATCAAGGATCTGAGCCTGCCTTTTTTCTTCTTCTGGTTCGGCACCTCCATCACCTTCGGCACGGGCGTCGTCTCCCCTGTGGCGTTGGTGGTCCTCATCCTCTGGGCCGTGGCGGCCAAGTTGATCGTCGGCTTCTGGGGGGGGCGTCTTTACGGCCTGACCCGCAAAGGTGCGGTGCGGGCGGCTTTCTCCCTGATCCCCCGAGGCGAATTCTCGGTGGTGATCGCGGCCCTGGCGGATACGGTGCTGCGGGTCTTTCTGGGAATTTATATTGTGGTCACGGCCCTGTGCGGCGTGTATCTGTTTCGCAGGGCTCCCGCCATCGCGGAGCGGCTGGGCCGGACGAAAAGAGCCTGAGCGGATTTTTTGACTTGTCCGGATACCACGGACAAGGGATTTCGGGCGGACGGCCCGGCGACCATCGGTCAACAGGAAGGCGGTTGGGTATGCAAATTGTGATTGTCGGCGGCGGCGATGTCGGTTATCAGCTGGCCAAAGACCTCAAAAACAAAAAGCTCAAGATCGTGGTGGTGGATAAAGATCCCGCCACGGCCAGGCTGCTGGGCGATAGCCTCGATCTGGCCTTCGTCGCCGGCAACGGGGCGAATCTGGATGTGCTGGAAAAAGCCGGAATCCGCTCGGCGCAGATTTTGATCGCCGTTACCGAATCGGATGAAGTCAATATTATCGCCTGCATGATTGCCAAGACCTTTGGGGTTCGTCATACGGTGGCCCGTGTGCGCGATCCGGAAAGCGCCGGCAGTATCGATGTGGACACCCGGGGTCTAACCCAGACGCAGCTGCAGATTGATCTCATCATCAGCCCGAAAAAGACCGCGGCTCAAGAAATCGCCAAACGGGTTTTGTTTCCCGACGCTACGGAGGTGGAAGAATACGCCGACGGCAGGGTCATGCACATGGCCGTTAACGTGGCCTCGAACGCCGAGCTTGTCGACAGGCCCTTGCGCGACCTGGGGCTGCCCAAAGACTTCCTGATCGCCGGTATTCGTAGGAAAGACGGCACCTTTCTAATGCCCGGAGGCAGGGACCGGCTCGGGGAAGGGGACAAGGTTTACCTGGTCGGCAAGAGCGAGATCATGAACAAGGCCGCCCGTTTTTTTCACCGCACCGATACAGGCATTGAACGGGTGGTGATTCTGGGGGGTGCCGAGATCGGTTTTTCTGTGGCTAGCTTGCTGGAGGCTAACAAGCAGAAGTCCTTTTTCATCAAGCTCATCGAGAAAGACGAAGAGCGGGTCGATCTGCTGAACCGTTCCCTGGGACGAACCCTGGTGGTGCAGGGTGACGGGACCGATCTTTGCTACTTCAACGAGGAAGAGATCGCCGAGGCCGATGTGCTGGTGGTCGCCACGGGTGATGATCGCATCAACGTCGTGGCATCTCTGCTGGGGCGCAAGCTGGGAGTGAAAAAAGTGATCACCGAGATCACCCGGATTCGCTATGCTCCCCTTTACAGAAGCCTCGAGGTCGGGGACACGGTCAACCCCCACCTGAGTACCGCGGCGAAAATTCTCAGGTACTCCCGGCGCGGAGATGTTCTGTCCCTGTCGCTGCTGCAGGACGAGGTGGCCGAGACCATGGAGTGGGTGCTGCCGCCTACCGCGGCAGTTGTGGGTAAAAAAATCGCTGCCGCCGGACTTCCTCACGGACTTCTGGTGGGTACCATCGTCAGGGGAAGTAAGGTGATCATTCCCGACGGCGATACCCGGTTGGAGGCCGATGATCATCTGATCCTTTTTTCCACGCCCGAAGTCAGCGCGCGAATGGAACGCTATTTCACCTGAGGAGTCATTGGGATAATCATGAGCGGGCATGGGCTAATGAGGGGTCAGGACC
>PWVL01000168.1 GCA_003561875.1 Desulfuromonadales bacterium
CGCCTTTGGATTATCGCCCCCACTTGCTGCTTGGCAACATTTTTTTCGAGCAGCGCCGGGATGCGGAAGCCATCCAGCGTCTGAGCCAGGTAGCGGAACTCGAACCTTCCGCGCTGGACGCCCGGTTACGACTGGCCGTGGCGCATGCCCGCAGCTCTGACGGCGAAAGAGCAATGACGATTCTTGAGTCCCTGTGGCGGCAGAACCCCGAATACCTGCTGGCCGGGCTGACCCTGGCCCGGGTGTGTCGGGAATTCGGGTATTCAGACAGAGCCGAGGAGATCTACTGGAATCTTCTGGAGGATTACCCGGAGCTGGAAGCGGTCAGCCTGGAATTGTCCGGCCTCTACCAGTCACGGGGCGATTTTGCCGCGGCTGCGGAGGTGTTGCGGCAGGCTCTGCAGCGCAATCCGGACAATATCGCCCTGCGCCTGTATCTTGTGCGGCAAAGGGTTGCGGTTGCGGATTATGCTGGAGCGCTAAAGGAAATTGATGAAATGATCGCCCGTTATCCCGGCGAAGCAGAGGGCTACCGTCTGCGTGGTCTGATTCTTATGGACCAGGGAAACTGGATCGAAGCGGCGGATTCTTTCCGGGAGGTTCTGGAACTGGAGCCGGACGCGGACGCGGTTCGGTTTCATCTGGCGACGACTTTGGAGCGTCGGCAGAAATGGCAAGACGCGCTGGAGGTCTTTGCCGACATCCCTCCCGAATCGGAGTTGTTTGCCGACGCCACCAGTCATATGGCTTATCTGCTGCGTCGTCTGGATCGCCTCGATGAAGCCGTAGAGTTGTTGCGGGAGCGCTTTGACCTGCTGCCCTCGCGCATGGAGATCACGACATTTTTTGCTTCCCTGTATCAGGAAAAGGGACGGCTTGAAGACGCCCGTGCGGTGCTGGAGGAAGGCCTGGAAAGGTTTCCGGAAAGCGCTGAACTGCATTACTATCTTGGTCTGGTTCAGCATGATGACGGTTTGTATGATGAGGCCGTGAACTCCATGCGTCGCACAATCGAGTTGGACGGCGAGCATGCCGAGGCGCTGAATTTTCTCGCCTATACATTTGCCGAGCGAGGGATTCATCTCGATGAAGCTCTCGAGCTTGCTCGTCGCGCCGTGGCCCTGGACAATGCCGCCCATATACTTGACACCCTGGGATGGGTCTATTTTCAGCTCGGCCGCTATGAAGAGGCGCGCCCGGAACTTGAGGCGGCGGCGGCCCTGTTGCCCGATGACGCAGTGGTTCAGGAGCATTTGGGGGACCTGTACCGGGCTCTGGGGCTTTTCGAGCGGGCACGCCGCGCTTATCTGAGGGCGCTGGAAAATACTCAAGAGCGCTCCGAAATCGAAACAAAGTTGAAGGAGTTGCCCCATGAGTGAGTTTCCGAAACAGTTGGGGGGCGCTCTGCACCGTCGGAGCGGATATGGACTTGCTGCAATGGCACTGTTGTCGCTGCTGCCTTTGCTGCTGTCCCATTGCGCTCCGGTGCCGAAACTGCACCCACCGCCCCTTTTGAACGAAGCGGCCCTTCTCCTGCGCCTGCAGGATAACGCCGAAGCCTGGCAGACCTTGCAGGGCATGACGCGCATGCGCACCGTGACCGAAAGCGGATCGGCGTCAGCCCGTCAGGTCCTGATGCTGGCCAGGCCGGACTCCCTGCGCGCCGAGGTGATCAGCCCTTTTGGCCAGCCGCTGATGTTGGTGGCTGCCCATGAAGGCGCAATGCAGGTGTACCTGCCCCGGGAGCAACGATTCCTGGAAGGTGACGCAAGCCCATGGCAGATAGCCCGGTTGACCGGAACGCCTCTCAGCGCCGAGCAGTTGGTGCGTCTGGCGCTTTACGACGTACCGCTGATTGACCATGAAACGAGCAGTCTGCAAATTCGTGAACAGGGTTACAGTTTGATGCTGACAGGAATCGTGGACGCCCAGCGCCTTGACTTCGACAAAGACGGCCGCCTCACCGGGGCGGTCTATTTTAGCGACGGTGTGCCCCTGCTGGAAATCCATTATGGTCGTTTTGATCGAGAACGGGGAGATTTTCCCCTGGAAGTGGCCATTTCTACGTCGCAAGGCAGCCGTTTTTCCCTGAGTTACAGCGACGTGCAGCTGAACCGGGAAATTGCCGTCGAACGATTCGGCCTGCAGCTTCCAGCCGGGGTCGTGGTGGAGCCCCTGCCATGAGCCGTGAATTGAGCGGCAGCCGGTTGCTGCGCTGGCTGATGACGTTCTGCTGCCTGCTGCTTATCAACGCCTGCGACCGCCGGGACTACGCGCCGTCGGTATCGGCGGAGGACGGGCCCCCCGTTCCCGGGGACACCATCCTCATTGGTTCCGGCGCCGATGCCGTGACCCTGCTACCCGTATTGGCCAGCGACAGCACTTCAGGCGATATTAACGGCCTGGTCTACAATGGTCTGGTCCGTTACGACAAGAATCTTGAAATTGAAGGCGCGCTGGCCGAGTCCTGGGAGGTTTCCGAAGACAACCTGGTGTTGACGTTTCACCTGCGCCGGGATGTTCTGTGGCATGACGGTGCACCTTTTACCGCTGAAGACGTTCTTTTTACCTATGAACTTCTGGTCGATCCTGAAACGCCCACCGCTTATGCCGACCGCTACCGACAGGTGGCGGAGGCGCAGGTTGTCGACAACTACACCTTTCGCGTGCGTTATCACGAGCCGCTAGCGCCGGCCCTGATCAGCTGGGCTTTTCCGATTCATCCACGTCACCTGCTGGAAGGAGCCGAGCTGACCCGTTCGCCCCTGGCCGCCCGCCCGGTGGGAACCGGACCCTACCGTCTGGTGGACTGGCGGCGGGGTGAGCGCATCGTACTGGAGGCCAATCCGGATTATTTCGAAGGACCGCCGTATATCCAGCGGGTCGTCTACCGGGTCATTCCCGACTCGACGACCATGTTTCTGGAACTTCAGTCCGGCGGCCTCGACTACATGGGGCTGACCCCCCTGCAGTACGCCATGCAGACCGATACGCCCGCCTTTCGGCGGCGTTTCCGCAAGTACCGCTACCCCGCCTTTGCCTACACCTACCTCGGCTACAACCTGCAACGGCCTCTGTTTCAGGATCGGCGGGTTCGGCAGGCGCTCTCCTACGCCATCGACAAACAGGAGATCATCGATGGCGTGCTGCTGGGCCTGGGCCAGGTCGCCGATGGGCCCTACACGCCGGGAAGCTGGGTTCATCATCCGCAACTGCGGCAGTACGATTACAATCCCGGGCGGGCTCGAGAGCTGCTGGCCGAAGCCGGCTGGAGCGACCGCAACGGCGACGGTTTCCTGGAAAAGGACGGCCGGTCCCTGGCCTTTACCATCGTCACCAACCAGGGCAACGATCAGCGGGTCAAGGCCGGAGAGATCATTCAGCGCCGTCTTGCCGAAGTGGGAGTGCAGGTGCGGCTGCGGGTGGTGGAGTGGGCCACTTTTCTTAACGAGTTCATCAATCCCGGAAATTTCGACGCCACCATTCTCGGCTGGAGCGGCGGTATCGATCCGGATGTCTACAATGTCTGGCATTCCAGCAAAACCGGGCCGGGAGAACTGAATTTTATCGGCTTCAAAAACGCCGAGGCGGATGAGTTGCTGGAACAGGGTCGACGGACCTTTGACCTCGAAGAGCGCCGCAGAATCTACCACCGGTTTCAGGAAATTCTTGCCGAAGAGCAGCCTTATACCTTTCTCTATGTTCCTGAAAGCCTGCCGGTGGTGGCGGCGAGGTTCCGTGGCATTGAACCGGCTGCTGCCGGCATCATGCATAACTTTATCCGCTGGTACGTGCCCGCCGAAGAACAGAAATATCGCCGATAGGTTCAGGAAAAGCTTTTCAAGCAACAGGTTGGATGATAAAAGCTGATATGATTTCTTATCTTTTAAAGCGCCTCGTCCTGATGGTTCCTCTGTTGCTCGGCATCACCCTGGTGTCTTTTGTGGTCATCCACCTGGCTCCCGGAGAGCCCACCGACCTGCAGACCCAGCTCAATCCCGAGGTCAGCGCCGAACTCCAGCAGCGGTTGCGGGCTCAGTACGATCTGGATCGGCCGCTCCTGGTACAGTACGGCAAGTGGCTGAGTCGTCTGGTGCGTCTCGATTTCGGCGATTCCTTTTCCCAGGATCGGCGCCCGGTGACCGCCAAGATCGCCGAACGTCTGCCTGTCACCATCCTGATCAACGTCCTTTCCATAACCCTGATTCTGGCGGTGGCGGTTCCGGTGGGAATTCTGGCCGCGGTGCGGCGTAACTCGACCTTCGACCGTCTCACCACGCTGTTTGTTTTTATTGGTTTTGCGACGCCTTCTTTCTGGTTGGCTCTTTTGCTCATGGACCTGCTCGGGGTGCGCTACGGTTTGTTTCCGGTGGTCGGTCTCAAGTCCCTCGGCCACGACTACCTGAGTTTTACCGCCCGCGTTTTTGACATTCTGCGCCACCTGGTGCTGCCCGTATTCGTCTCGGCTTTTGGCGGACTGGCCGGGTTTTCCCGGTATATGCGGGCCAATATGCTGGAGGTCATTCGACAGGATTATATCCTCACCGCCCGGGCCAAAGGGCTGACAGAGCGGCGGGTGATCGGTCACCATGCCCTGCGCAATGCCCTGCTGCCGGTGATCACCATACTCGGCCTGTCGGTGCCGGGACTGATCGGCGGCAGCGTTATTTTTGAAACGATCTTTGCCATTCCCGGAATGGGCAAGCTTTTTTACGATGGGGTGATGATGCGGGATTATCCCCTGATCATGGGGATTCTGGTGATCGGCGCGATTCTGACCCTGGTCGGCAATCTGCTTGCCGATCTGGGGTACGCCCTGGCCGACCCGAGAATACGACGGGGCTGATGCCGTCAACATGCCGGCGCGCGCGCCGTGCCGGGCACAATCATGTTCAGGAGAAACCGATGAAAAAGATTTTTGTTACCGGAGGCGCAGGCTATATCGGCAGTCATGTGGTCAAGGCCCTGGGGGAAGCCGGCTACGAGGTTCTGACTTACGACAACCTTGCCACCGGCAACCGTTGGGCGGTACTTTTCGGAGATCTGGTTGTTGGGGACCTCGGCGACCGGCCGCTGCTGACCGAGACCCTGCGCCATTTCGGGCCTGACGCGGTGATGCACTTCGCCGCCAGTATCGAGGTTGGCGAGAGCGTGGCCAACCCCCTCAAGTATTACCGCAACAACACGCTCAATGCTCTGCAGCTCCTCGAGGCAGTACGAGAATTGGGCATCCCACGGTTTATCTTTTCATCCACGGCGGCGGTCTACGGCATTCCCAAGACCATACCGGTTTCCGAAACGGCGCCCCTCATGCCCATCAATCCCTACGGCGCTTCCAAGCGTATGTCCGAGCAGTTGCTGGCTGATCTGTCCCAGGCTCATCCTGACAGTTTTCGTTATGTGGCCCTGCGCTATTTCAATGTGGCCGGTGCCGACGCCGGCGGCAGGATCGGTCAGGCCTACCGGAATCCCACCCATCTCATCACTCGGGCCCTGAAGACCGCCCGGGGCCTGTATCCGTCCCTGCAACTGTTTGGTACCGACTACCCGACGCCGGATGGAACATGCATTCGGGATTATATTCATGTGGATGATCTGGCCGAGGCGCATCTGGCGGCTCTGCGGCATCTTCTCGACGGAGGGGGCAGCGACATTTTCAACTGCGGTTACGGTCACGGCTATTCGGTGCGGGAGGTGATCGACCTGGCAAAAAACATCAGCGGGGTTGATTTTTTGGTGATGGAGGCGGACCGTCGCAAGGGCGATCCTCCGGCCCTGACGGCCCGTTCCGACAAAATCAAAGAGGTGCTGGCGTGGCAACCCCAACACGACAATCTGGAGTTTATCATCCGCAGCGCCTGGCAATGGGAGCAAGAGATGGAGGAACGGTTAAATTCCCGTTCCTGAGCGGCGCTTGAAAACTTGAGAAGTTGCATAAAGGCATGAATCCAAAATATCTATAAAACAATGTTTTTTTACACCAGGTCAACAGAAACATGAACAGCATTCCAATACAGGAAAAGAGCAAGTCCTCCTTCTGGCGCCACATTTTCTGGCCCCGGCTGCGTCGCAATCGCATGGCCATGGCCGGTGCCGGGATCGTGTTGACCATGGCTCTGCTGGCCCTGCTGGCACCTTTTCTGGTCCGGGATCCGGGGCATATCGATGTTTCTTTGCGATTGCGGCCGCCGAGTCTGAGCTATCCCCTCGGTACGGACGACCTGGGCCGCGATGTACTGGCCCGCATTCTCTACGGCGGGCGCATTTCGCTGCTGGTCGGTTTCGTGGCGGTAGGCATTGCCAGTACTATCGGCACCGTTCTTGGCGCCCTGGCGGGGTATTACGGGCGCTGGGTCGATGGGGTGATCATGCGTTTTGTTGACATCATGCTCTGTTTTCCAAGTTTTTTTCTGATTCTGGCGGTGGTTGCCTTCCTCGAACCGTCAATCTGGAACATCATGGCGATTATCGGCCTGACCGGCTGGATGGGGGTGGCGCGGCTGGTTCGGGCCGAGTTCCTGTCGCTGCGGGAGCGGGATTTCGTGCTTGCGGCCCGGGCCGCCGGAGCTCGGGATCGGCGGATCATTTTTCTGCACATTCTGCCCAACGCGCTTTCGCCCCTCCTGGTTTCCGCCACCCTGGGAGTGGCGGGGGCGATACTCACCGAAAGCGCCCTGTCGTTCCTCGGCATCGGTGTCCAGCCGCCGACCCCTTCCTGGGGCAACATGCTGATTGTCGGAAAACAGACCCTCGGCAGCGCCTGGTGGCTGTCGGCCTTTCCCGGTCTGGCGATTCTGCTGACGGTGCTGGGCTACAACCTTCTCGGCGAAGGGATTCGCGACGCCCTGGATCCCCGCCTTCGCGAATAGAATCCGCTGCTCACCTCACCGGTCCACGGAGACGATTCAACACCATGAAAACCGGACGCAACGATCCCTGTCCCTGCGGCAGCGGTCGCAAATTCAAGAGATGCTGTGTGTCCGGGGGGCTGGCACCGATCCCCGCAGATCTGTCGCCGGCTCAACTGGTGGAGGCGCGGCGACAGGCCTTTGCCTGCGGGAATTTTGCATTCATCTACGACTCCTACCATGCCGAGTCGCCCTTTCGGGGGCATTTTCCGGTGCGGGGCGACTATCTCGTCTACGCCCGCCGGGAGTTGCGCGGCCGCTTCCGGATCCTCGAATGCCGGATACTGGCGGAGGACAGACCCTCCCCCGAGGAAGCCCGGGTGTTGTTTTATCTCGACATGCTCTCGGGAGAGGACCGGCACGAGAGTCTGGAACTGTCCCGGTTTTTGCAAACCGCCGAGGGTTGGCGTTACCATTCGGGCCAGAAAATTGAGCGGCGGCAATGTCCGGGGCCGCTGGAAGCCGTCTCCATCGGCCAGATTGAATCCCTGGCCGACGGGATCTGTTTTTAAGATTCTGGAATGACCGGAGTTGTGATGCCCGAATTACCGGAAGTCGAAACCATTCGCCGGGGTATTGAGCCATTTGTTCTTGACAAGCGAGTCTTTCGGGTTGATTTGCGAACCTCCCGATTGCGCTGGCCGATTACGGCCGATGTGCAACAGCGCCTTGCCGGGCAGACCGTGCAGCGGGTCGAGCGCCGGGCAAAATATCTGCTGTTGCACACCGCCGCCGGTACCCTGCTGATACATCTGGGCATGAGCGGTTATCTGCGGGTTCTGCACACGAGTCAGCCGCCTGCAAAGCACGACCATGCCGACATTCTGTTTGAGGACGGAGTCTGTCTGCGTCTCAACGACGCCCGGCGCTTCGGCGCGCTGCTGTGGCTGGAGGGAGACCCGTACCAGCATCCTTTGCTGGCAGGCCTCGGCCCCGAACCTCTGTCTGCCGAACTGGACGGCGAGCTCTTGTTTGCAAAAAGCCGGGGACGGCGCCTTGCGGTCAAGTCTTTTATCATGGATTCCCGAATCGTCGTGGGGGTCGGTAATATCTACGCCAGCGAAGCCCTGTTCTGCGCCGCCATTGACCCGGCGAGGGCTGCCGGCCGCATCTCCCGGCAACGCTATGCGCGGCTGGCGGCCGCAATTCGCGACGTGCTGCAGCAGGCTATTGCCGCCGGGGGAACCACCTTGCGGGACTTCAGCGATCAGCAAGGTCGGCCCGGCTATTTTACCCAACAATTGCAGGTCTACGGGCGAAACGGGGAGCCCTGCAGGGCCTGTGGGCAGTCAATCCGCAAGATCGTTCTCGGCCAGCGCGCCAGCTATTTCTGCCCACGTTGCCAGCACTGAAGCGACGCGAGTAGTTGCCGGGCTGTTGCCACGACAGTTTTCTCTACCATGACCGTGAGATGACAATGGAGAATTTCAGTTTTGTGCTGCCCTACCGGGTACGGATCAGCGACATAAATTATGGCGGCCATGTGAGCAACGCCGCGGTCCTGAACTATTTTCAGGACGGCCGTATCGGTTATCTGCAGCAGCTCGGCTCCTTCAGCGAGACGGATATCGGCGGCTGCGGCATTATTCTTCCCGAGGCCCAGGTTCGCTACAGGGCGGAGATGTTCCTTGGCGATGAACTGTGCATCGGTGTGCGCATCGAGGAACTGCGCCGTTCTTCTTTTATTATGGGGTATCGCATCGAACGACAGGGTGTGGTGACCGCCGAAGGAACCACCGCCCTGGTAGCCTTTGACTACCGGCTACGCAAGGCGCGGCGGCTGCCCGAGGTGTTTCGGCAGGCGGTCGCCGCTCTGGAGAAACTGTCTTTGTAATCCGGTCGCTGACACGGGCCACGAAAGAGAGGAGTTTGCTCATGGAAGAATTTCGCATCTGTCAGCAATGCGGTTACGGGCGGGGTTTTCACGTCTTTTTCAAGCCCCGGGGCGCCCGACACAGCATCGGTCTGATCTGTCCTTCCTGCGGCAGGTCCTACGACATCGGCTGGCTGATTCCGCGCCTGGAGGGGAAGCCGGAATCCGGTCCCGAGTTCAAAAGCGACGCCGACAATAATAGTTGACGTATTCGCTCAGGTATGTTATCCGTGGCAGAGAATCGGCTCATGGGATGAGTCGCTACGGCTACGGCTACAGAAAGGAGGCCCTGGTGTTTGCGCTTTTGAAAGAGGATCTGCAGACGGTCTTTGAACGGGATCCGGCGGCGCGCAGCGTGATGGAGATTTTGTTCTGTTATCCTGGATTTCATGCTTTGTTGTTTTACCGTCTATCCCACGCCCTGTGGAGACACCGCTGGTATTTTCTCGGCCGTTTTGTGTCCCATGTCGGGCGATTTTTTACCGGCGTGGAGATTCATCCCGGCGCCCGTATCGGACGCCGGTTTTTTATCGACCACGGCATGGGGGTGGTGATCGGCGAGACCACCGAGATCGGCGACGGCTGCACCCTGTATCACGGCGTCACCCTGGGAGGAACCTCCTGGGCCAAGGAGAAACGTCACCCGACCTTGGGCAACAATGTCGTGGTGGGGGCCGGAGCCAAGGTCCTTGGTCCTTTCAAGGTGGGGGACAACAGCAAGATCGGCTCCAATTCGGTGGTGGTCAAAGAGGTGCCGGCCAGTTCAACGGTGGTCGGTGTGCCCGGCCGTCTGGTCTACGCCAACGGCGTACGCAGCACGGAACGACAGGATCTCGAGCACGGCCGGCTTCCCGATCCCGGCGCGCAGGCCCTGCATTGCCTTTTTGACCGTCTCAACGCCCTGGAGAACCGGGTGCGGGAACTTTCCGAAGCGCAGGCCGTTGATTTCTCGTCGTCGGCTCAGGCGCAACAACAGGGTCGGGGTTGATCCATGCGCATCTCCAACAAGGCCCAGTACGCCGTGCGGGCTATGGTGCGGCTCAATATCTGTGTTGGCGACGGACCCGTTTCCAGCAAGACTATTGCTGAGAAGGAAATCATTTCTCTGGCATTTCTGGAGCAGATTTTTGTCAAGCTCCGGCGTGCCGGTTTGGTGCGCAGCCTGCGCGGCCCCGGAGGTGGATACGTGCTGGCCCGCAGTGCCGAACATATCCGCATTCACGAAATTATCGAAAGTGTCGAACAGACCTTGGTGCCGGTGGCCTGCATGGACGACAAGGGCCGCTGCAACTGTAACGAACAGTGCATCACCCATACGGTCTGGGAAGGACTTGGGCGCCGGGTGCGACAGTTTCTGTCATCTATTACGCTGGCCGATCTGACTGCGGAGGCTATGGGCAAAATAGCCCTTAAGGACAATGGTCACAATGGGCCGGTTATACTCTGTGATTTGGAGGGGCGGCAGTGAAGCGGATCTACCTGGACAATAATGCCACCACTGCGGTGCGAACCGAGGTGTTGGAAGCGATGCTGCCCTTTTACCGGGAACAGTTCGGCAATCCGTCGAGCATTCACTGGGCCGGTCGCTCGGTGAGTGAAGCTGTCGAGGAGGCCCGTGAACGGGTGGCGCGGCTTTTAAATGCCCGCCCTGAAGAAATTGTCTTTACTTCCTGCGGTAGCGAAAGCAATTCCCTGGCGCTGCGAGGCAGTGTGGATTTTTTCGAAGCTCGGGACCGTCATGTTATCACCACCGCCGTCGAGCATCCGGCGGTTCTCAACAGCGTCCGGTTTCTCGAAAAACAGGGAGTTGCGGTCACAGTCCTGCCTGTGGATGGCGACGGACTTGTCGATCTTGAACAGCTGGAAGTCGCGATTCGACCTGATACGATCCTGATCTCGGCCATGTGGGGCAACAACGAAACCGGCACCCTGTTTCCCGTTGCCGAAATCGGCGCCATCGCCCGTCGCCACAAGATCCGCTTTCACACCGACGCGGTGCAGGCTATCGGCCGGGTGCCGGTGGACGTGCAGGCCGCCGAGGTCGATCTGCTGAGCCTCTCCGGTCACAAGTTCGGCGCCCCCAAAGGGGTCGGTGCTCTCTACGTGCGCAAGGGTACGGGACTTACGCCGCTGATTCACGGTGGTCATCAGGAGCGCGGTCGTCGGGCCGGTACGCTTAACGTGCCCGGGATCGTCGGTCTCGGAGTTGCCAGTGAACTGGCGACCGCCGATCTGGACCGTCAGGTACCGCGGATTCGTGCCCTGCGCGATCGCCTTGAAGCAGGCATCCTGAGCCGCATTTCCGAGGTGCGGGTTAACGGACACCGGCAGCAGCGGCTGCCCAACACCCTGAATGTGAGTTTTGCCTATATTGAAGGCGAGGCGATTCTGCTGTTTCTTGACATGCAAGGAGTGGCCGCCTCCAGCGGTTCGGCCTGCATGTCCGATTCCTTCGGCAATTCCCACGTGATCGACGCCATGGGGGTCGATCCCATGATGGCCAACAGCAGCATTCGTTTCGGGCTGGGGCCGGATACGGATGAGGAAGACATCGATTTCGTTCTTGAAATCCTGCCGCCGATCATCAAGAAACTGCGGGACATGAGTCCTTTTTACAGTGAGAAGGCCGCGGGCTGAGCCTTCGCAGAAGCGAGCCGTGATTGTTACCAACGGGCCGCGGTACTTCCGCTTAAATCCGCCCGTCATCAAAATACGTAAAAAAAAGGAGTTCGTAATGTATTCCGACAAGGTTATCGATCATTTTACCAATCCCCGCAATGTGGGGGTCATCGCCGACGCCGACGGTGTCGGCGAAAAGGTCAGTGCGTCCTGCGGCGATCGCATGAAAATTTTCCTTAAGGTATCCGACGGTGTCATCGAGGATATCAAATTTCAGACCTACGGCTGTGGCGCGGCCATCGCTTCTTCGTCCATGATGTCGGAGCTGGTGGTTGGCAAAACTCTTGAACAGGCCCTGGCTCTCACCAACGACGACGTCGCCGCGGCTCTGGACGGTCTTCCGGCTCCCAAGATGCACTGTTCCAACCTGGCCGCCGACGCCTTGCATGAGGCCATCAAAAATTATCAGGACAAGGGCTGAAAACGGCTCCTTGCGGATTTTGACCGGTCGCCTGAGGGCCATCCGCATTGCGGATGGCCCTCTTTACGCTCGCGATCGGCCCTGAGCAGAGAAAACGAGCGGTAGCTGCGGGTTGCTGTAAAGGATGGAAATGGAAAAGAAAAAGATCGTGGTCGCGATGAGCGGCGGAGTCGATTCCAGCGTGGTTGCGGCCTTGCTGCAACGGCAGGGGCATGCAGTGCAGGGTTTGACCATGCGCGTGTGGGACGGTCCCGTCGATGTGGCCGTCGATGCGCGGCGGGTCGCTGCGCAACTGGGTATTCCCCATCACCTTGTGGACGTGCGTGAACAGTTTCGACAGCGGGTGGTAGACCCTTTTTGTGCGGAATATCTGGCCGGACAGACGCCCAATCCCTGTGTTTTGTGCAACAAGACCTTCAAATTTCGCGTCCTGCTGGATCGGGCTGTCGAAGTGGGGGCTGATCGGTTGGCCACCGGCCACTACGTTCGGGTACTGCAGCAGGATGGACGGTATGCTATGGCCAAAGGTTGCAGTCGGCATAAGGATCAGAGCTATTTTCTGTTTGCCCTGACTCAGCAGCAGCTTGGCCGAGTCTGTTTTCCGTTGGGCGATCTGGACAAGGAACAAGTCCGGGCCCTGGCGCGCCAGTGGCAGCTGCCGGTGGCCGCCAAGTCCGACAGCCAGGACATCTGTTTTATTCCCGATGGAGACTATATCGGGTTTCTTGAGCGGCATCTTGCTGTGGGCGATAGCGGTGGTGACATTGTCCACGTGGACGGCCGGGTTCTCGGACGTCACAGTGGGGTTTATCGCTATACCATCGGCCAGCGGCGAGGCTTGGGCCTGACCTGGCCGGAACCGCTGTTTGTGGTGCGGATTGATGCCGTGCAGCGACAGGTGACGGTCGGAGAGCGTTGTCATCTCGATGTGGCGGAACTGACCCTGCGAGACTGCAACTGGATAATTCCTTCGCCGGCCGAGCCGCTCCGTTGCCAGGTACGTATCCGTTACCGGCATCAGGAAGCCGCCGCCACCGTTACCCCTCTCGACACGGGCCGTTGCCGGGTGGTCTTTGACTTTCCGGAACAGGGAGTGACGCCGGGGCAGGCGGCGGTTTTTTACGATCAGGACCGGGTTCTGTGGGGCGGATGGATTACCTGAAACGCCATTTTGCCATCGTCACTCTTGGTTGCAAA
>PWVL01000236.1 GCA_003561875.1 Desulfuromonadales bacterium
ATCATGGCGGCCAGCGCCCCATCCACCAGGGTCATGCCGGTGTAGAACAGTCCGTAGAGCAGAAACGTTTGAAAGAAGGCCAGCTTGCAGAGCATTCCCGCATGACGGCAAATACTGCGCAGGGACGGTCTGCGCGACCACCAAAAAGGGAGCAGCAGGATGCCGGCCAGCATGAAACGTTTGCCGGCAAAGGCAAAGGGCCCGGAGTAATTCAGTCCGACCTTGACGCCGACAAAGGCCGTCGACCAGAGCAGGCAGGCAATGGTCGCCAGAATCAGGGTGGAAGGCGGGGTTTTAGGTGACAAGGGATCCTCTTTTGCTGCGAGACGCCGGTAATGATTGCGCAAATCTTTCTTTCTGGCAATGTTAAATTCCTGCCAGTGAAGGAGAGGAGACAGTCTTAATCCTTGACAACGCCCCCTGTTAACTATTATCTACCAATATTGATTTCATAAAATTCAATTCCCGGGCCGCGTTATCAGCAGACGTTTTGCGGTGTCTCCTCGGCGGATCCGGTCCTGATCGTGGCACGCTGCCCCTTCATTACGACACTGGCAAGGGCAAACCTGCGGTAATGCGGGGACGCAAAGCCATGGATCCGGTTGCCTTCGAATCGCCAGATTGCCGAGGTGGTCAGGAACGCTTCGTCTCCACCTGCCCGGAGATTCATTGCCCTGACGGCACAGATGCTCTTGTTCTTGCGGTCACGACTTGCATGAAAAGATTTTCTCCATGGACCCCTCTTCCGAATCCGACTGCTATAACGAAGCGTTTTTCAACGACAGCGAGACCCTCTGCGTCCTGGTCGACGCCGACGGACAGCCGATCGCAGGCAGCGGCTCCATGTCTCGGGAGTGCTGGAGGCATCCGCCCTGCCGGAGTCTGTTTCAGCTTCACGCTCCCTGTCCTGACACAGACTGCCTGATCCGTCGAGCTTTTTCCGGCGGCATACCCGTACAGGAAACTATCCTTCGGACCGACAAAGAATCGCTGACTCTTCGCGTAATACCGCTCTCCGATCGTCAGGGTCACGCCCGACTGGCTCTGCTGCTCATCAATCCCGGCTCCCGTCAGGCCCCCACGGCTGCAATTGAAGCTGGCGCCGCCCATTCCTTTGACAGCCTGCCGCAGACCGTTTTTGAAACGGATCTGCAAGGCCGCATCACTTACGCCAACCGCCACTCCCTGGAAAAATTCGAATATTCCGAATCGGATCTGGGCTCCGGCATCCAAATACGGGATGTTATCTGCGAGCCGGACCGCAAGCGCCTGCAGCAACTGTTTTTCCTGGCCATGAAAAGCGAAGTGGCGGTTTCGGCCGAATTCAGGGCCAAAACGCGAAGCGGCAAGTCCTTTTACGCCCTGGTTTACGCCAATGCCCTCAGGCAGGGCGATCGGATCACGGGCTTGCGGGGCATGTTGATGGACATTTCGCCTCAGAAGGCCACGGAACAAGCGCTGCGGGACAGCGAACAGCGCTATCAGCATGCAGCCTATTACGATCCGCTGACCCAATTGCCGAATCGTGTCCTGTTCATGAAACGGCTGGGGTATTCTCTGGAACGGGCCGAGGCCCGACGCCTTCCTCTGGCGGTATTGATCCTTGATCTCGACCGCTTTAAGCAGATCAATGCCTCTCTCGGCAACGAGTGCGGCGATCAGGTACTGATTCGGATCAGCCGCCGGCTGGAGCGCCTGGTGCGCCGACACGACACGCTGGCTCGCCTCAACGGCGACGAGTTTGCTCTCGTTTACGCCGACACCGTCGAACCGGACTCCGTCGAATTGCTGGCCCGGCGGCTTTATGACGCATTTGCCGAGCCTCTCCACATTGCCGAACATACCGTTTACCTGACGGCCTGTATCGGCATCGCCGCCTGGCGCCGGGACGCTGTCGATGGCGAGACCCTGCTGCGCCAGGCGGCCATCGCCCTTCACGAAGCCAAAACCCGGCCGGACAAATACTACGCGGTTTTCAATCAGGAGATGCAGACCCGCCGTGAAACCATTTTCCGGCTGGAAAAGCAGATACGCGAAGCCTTGCAGCAGGACCGTTTCTTTCTCCATTACCAGCCACAGATTGACCTCGGTAGCGGCAGGATAACCGGCATTGAGGCTCTGGCACGCTGGAATGGGCCCGAAGGCCGCCAAATCCCCCCCGACGTCTTCATTCGTGTCGCCGAAGAGACCGGGCAGATCCATGCTCTGGGCGCTTTTGTGCTGCAGGAGGCCTGCGCGCAAAACCTTCGCTGGCAGCAGCAAGGCCTGCCGCCGATTCGGGTATCGGTGAACATCTCCGCCGGTCAGTTCAGCCAGAGGGATTTCGTCGATAACGTCCTCCAAACGCTCGACGATACCGGCCTTGACCCCCAATGGCTGGAACTGGAGATCACCGAGAGCGTGGTCATGGACAACATTCAGGCCGCCATCACCACCATGTTGAAGCTCAAAGACATGGGAATCTGTTTTTCCCTGGACGACTTTGGCACCGGACACTCCTCCCTTAACTACCTGCGGCAACTGCCTTTGGCAAAGCTGAAGATCGACCGGTCCTTCATCCAAGACATTCCGGGCAACCGCGATAATGAAAAACTGGTTTTCTCGATTCTTACTCTGGCTCGCAGTTTCAATCTGCAAACCGTCGCCGAAGGGATTGAAACCCGGGACCAGATGGAGTTTTTGCAACAGCTCGAATGCGATATAATTCAAGGTTACCTGGTCAGCAAGCCGGTTCCCGCCGAGGCGATTCCCGCCTTGCTGCGGGAAAGCAACGGATAGGTCGAGGCTCTGCCCTGCCGGGTGTTTCCACGCCTTCAAAGACTTTTAAGATCGCATCCGCCATGGGAAAAGACCCGACAGCTACGCTGCCGGGTCTTTTGACTTTAGGTCAGGATCTTCTCCTTTCTTCAGTAGCGCCCGTATTTCGCATCATCCAGAGCAATTAACTGTTCCGGTCTGGCAGCGGCCGAAACCAGATCGCGCGGGAAATCCCTGGAGAACGCCATAGATTGAATACGATTTTCAATTTTCTCTTGACCTTTACCGTCCCCTTGTTTATTTTGAAAACCAAAATCAGTCAGGCCGCAGAAACCCCACATCAACCATTCCGTCGGTCTGTTCTTGGTACGTACTGATTCGTCCCTTTTTTTGCGCGAGCATGCTCCCCGCAACAAGTGACGAGGGCCCCGTCGCCTGTTGCTTCATCGTCGCCTATGTGCCGATCTTTACAGCGCATACCTTTATTTCATGCAACACTGTTGGAGGAGAAAAAACCGTGAAACATTCTGTTAAAAACCTGTCATGGCTGTTGGCCCTGTCTCTCTGCATCGGCCTGCCGGCCCTTTCCATTGCCGGCGGGCACGAGTCCCTGGAAGCACGCGTCAGCCGCCTGGAGTCGGCCCGCAGCGGTATGGGCAGTTGGCTGGACCGCATCAGCCTGGGCGGTCACATCGAAGTGGAGGCGGAATATATCCGGGAAAAGGAGTCCGGAGAAAGCC
>PWVL01000190.1 GCA_003561875.1 Desulfuromonadales bacterium
CATAAGCGAAAGGATGCCCCGTAGCATTCCCCAATCCCCAAAAGATTGCAGGGAGTGGCCGAGAGAATTATCTGCATCGACATGGCCAAGTTAACCCTTGCTGAAGAGCCGGTCCCGGCAGAATGACTGCGTCCCGAAGAACACGCCTTGAACACGGCCATCTTTACCAGGGAGGTCCCTCCGTTGTCCCATCCCTCGACAGGGACAGCGAGGAAACTTTGCCGTTAAAAAGCAGGTCACGGCGTAAAGGAGGTGTTAATGGTTGCGAGAGTTTTAGAGAAAAAACTGGAGAATGTCGGTATTGCCATAAACGGCCAGCAGCCATGGGATATCCAGGTGCACGATAAAAGATGGTATCGCCGGGTTTTGCTCGAAAAAAATCTCGGCCTGGGCGAGTCCTACATGGACGGCTGGTGGGACTGCGGGCGTATAGATGAAGCGATCTCTCGAATTCTGCGCGGTGGAATTGAAGACGATGTGAAGGGCGGTTTACGCTACCTTGTACATTTCTTGCCGGGCTTGCTCCTGAATCTCCAATCCAGAGCCCGCAGCCGCACGATAGCGGAGCGCCACTACGATCTGGACAACGAACTCTTTCTGTCCTTTCTTGATCCCAATCTACAGTACAGTTGCGCGTATTTCGACGGCACCGATAATCTCGACGAGGCACAAAGACGCAAACTGGACCTTGTCGCACGTAAACTTCGTCTTTCGGAAAAGGACCATCTTCTCGATATTGGCTGCGGATGGGGTGGACTGGCGCGTTACGCCGCCTAGGAGCATGGCTGCAAGGTCACGGCGGTGAATATCTCGTGCGAACAATTACAACACGCCAGAAACATATGTCAGGGTCTGCCGGTATCTTTTCATGACCGTGACTACCGGGAGATCGATGGCCGCTTCGATAAAATCGTTTCCGTGGGCATGTTTGAACATGTGGGCCGGAAGAACTATCGGACTTTCATGGAAGTTGTTCATCGAAGCCTGAAAGATGATGGAATTTTTTTGCTGCACACCATTGGCGGGAATGTCTCAAGGGCAAGTTGCGATCCCTGGATCAACAAGTACATCTTTCCCAACGGCATGCTGCCCAGCCTGGGGCAGATCTCCAGGGCTGCAGAAAACCTTTTTGTCATCGAGGATGTACACAACATCGGGCCCAATTATGACAAAACGCTTATGGCATGGAATGATAAATTTCAGGCTGCCTGGCCTCGCCTCCGTGTAAAATATGATTCCCGCTTCAAACGCATGTGGGAATACTACCTGTTGTCCTGCGCCGGGGCGTTTCGAGCCAGGAATATACAGGTATGGCAACTCCTCATGACCAAACATGGTTGCGGCACCGAACTGCCGTCATGCAGGAACTGACGCAGGCCCAAGTTTTTCAGTTGATGGAAAATGCGGCATATTCAGTTCACTTCCTTCCCGTGGCCTGGAACATTAAAAATGGCAACAAACACCGGGAACGAAACCGGTCCAGGGCTGCTGACTGAAGGTCGGCGGCGGAGTGCTCCTTAGATCGACCTGGCCCTTTGCTGCGGTGGGCCCCAGCAGAAAATTCCCTGCCGTGGAGGGATGAACAGCGTGAAATCTTCTCACCTGCCTCTGCTCTTTTTGCTGTTCGGCCTGATGCTGAGTCTTTACACCCTGCGCATCACCTCCAAACCGCCCCTGCATACCTGGCCCGCCGCCGCCCTGCTGGCGGGCCGCGAGATGTCGAGCCTTGCCCATCGCATCGGGATTCTTCGCGTCGCCTGGAGTACGGCAATGCTGTGCCTGTTGCTGTTGGGCTTCACTTACCGGAATTATCACATGATGCCCGACAAGCGCGACCGCGTCGCCCTCTACTCCATGGCAGCCCGGGACACAGCCCTGGCGCTACGGGAAACTTCCCTCGATCCGAATCAACTGCGACACCTTGATACGCCGGTTACCTTTCAGATGCACCTGGGCACCCATCACATCTGGGCCGATCCGAAGGCACTACTGAGGGCTTTGGCCGAAACCGACGAGGCAATGCTCATCGCGGTGGAAAACCCTGAACGTTTTCCCGATCTTTTCGGTGAACACGCAAAGATTTCGTCACGGGAGGTGCACCGCTGGCCGCTGGCCCCCGAACCCCCTTTTGTTCGTATTTTTTCCCTGCGTCGGGCAACGGCGGCATCTTCCTTCTGAGGCGTCTGAAACCGAATTGACGCAGGATTGCCTGAAATTGGAAAACTTTTGAGAAAACCTGAAAAGCCGCAGCGATTTGAGCAGCACCGAACCCAAAAAACGTAGAAAAGGCTCGGTCCCAACCTAAAGGAAGGAATCACGATGATCGGCACCCCACTGAAACAAGGCGCGACGAAAATTCTCCTGCTCGGCAGCGGCGAGCTGGGCAAGGAGGTGGTCATCGAGGCCCAGCGCTTCGGTATTGAAGTGGTGGCCGTCGACCGTTATGCCAACGCACCGGCCATGCAGGTCGCCCATCGCAGCCATGTCATCGACATGCTCGACCGTGACGCCCTTTCCCGGGTGATCAGGGAAGAGCAACCGGACTTCATCGTTCCTGAAATCGAGGCGATCAACACCGAATACCTTCTCGAACTGGAGCGCGAAGGTTTCCATGTTATCCCCACCGCCCGGGCCGCGAATCTGACCATGAACCGCGAGGGCATCCGGCGACTGGCCGCCGAAGAGCTTTCCCTGCCGACAGCCCGTTATCTCTTCGCCATCTCTCTGGAGGAATTCCGCAAGGGTGTCGAGGAGATCGGCCTGCCCTGCGTGGTCAAGCCGATCATGAGTTCTTCAGGCAAAGGACAGAGTACCGTGCGCTGTCAGGAAGAGATTGACCAGGCCTGGGATTATGCGCGAGCCGGGGCCCGGGGTGCCGGCGACAAGGTCATCATCGAGGCCTTTATCCCCTTTGATTATGAAATAACCCTGCTCACCGTGCGCCACGCCGACGGCACCAGTTACTGTCCGCCCATCGGCCACGTGCAAAAAAGCGGTGACTATCAGGAGTCCTGGCAACCCATGGCCATGACCGCAGCGGCCCTGGAGGAAGCCCAGCGCCAGGCCAAAATAGTAACCGAAGCTCTCGGCGGCAGCGGAATTTTTGGCGTGGAATTCTTCGTCAAAGGCGACACCGTCTACTTCAGCGAGGTCTCTCCCCGACCCCACGACACCGGCATGGTGACCATGGTCAGCCAGAGCATGTCGGAATTCGAGCTCCATGTGCGGGCCATTCTGGGCCTGCCGGTGCCAGAGATAGAACTTGTTTACCCGGCCGCCTCCCACGTGGTGTTGGCCAACGAGAGGGCCGAAAAAGTGGCCTTCAGTGGTGTGGCTCATGCGCTGCAGATTCCGGGCAGCAAGGTGCGTCTGTTCGGCAAGCCGGATACCCGCCCGGGACGTCGCATGGCGGTGGTTCTGGTCACGGCGGAGACCGTGGAAAGGGCTCGCGATCTGGCTGCAGAAGCGGCTCGGGCGATCACC
>PWVL01000204.1 GCA_003561875.1 Desulfuromonadales bacterium
CGCCTGCCGGTGAAACGGCAGGTGCCCACCACCAGTCCGGCGGAGACGCCGAACAGGGAGGCGAACAACACGGCCAGGCTCGAAACCTTCAGGGAGTTCCAGATTGTCACATAGACTTCCGGATCGTAAGTGAAGATCAGTCGCAGAGCCTGCAACAGGGATTCACGTAAAAAATCCACCGGGGCATTCCTCAAAGTGCATAAAGACTGGAAAACTCAAGACCGGCAGTTGTTTCCGGCGGGTGCGCAAAGAGCGTTGACTATATCTGAAAATAACGCTTCAAGTCAACAACGATTGGTAATAATCTACATAACGAAGTGTTTTCTGCAGACACCCAAATAAAGGAGGCGACATCATGCTGGGTGCGATTGCCGGGGATATGATCGGCTCCCGTTTCGAGTGGCACAATTACAAAGGCAAAGACTTTGAATTGTTCAGCGAGGCCAGCCGCTTCACCGACGATACGGTATTGACCGTGGCCCAGGCGGACAGCCTGCTCAACAATGTCCCTTTCGCGTACAAACTCAAGGAGTATTATCGCGCCTATCCCGATGCCGGCTATGGCGGCGGTTTTCATCGATGGGCCCTGAGCGGGAGTGAGGCTCCCTACGGCTCCTGGGGCAACGGATCGGCCATGAGGGTCAGTCCGGTGGGCTGGTTTTTTGAGGACCTGCAGACAGTGCTGGCTGAAGCCCGCAACAGCGCGGCCGTGACCCACAATGATCCGCAAGGGATTTGTGGTGCTCAGGCGGTAGCGGCGGCGATCTTTCTGGCCCGCACCGGCAAAAGCAAGACCGCCATCCGCCGTTTCATTCAGCGCCGCATCGGCTACCGGTTTGATTTCACTCTGGAGCAGATTCGCCCTGTTTACCGTTTCGATGTCAGTTGCCAGGGTTCGGTGCCCCAGGCTTTGCAGGCCTTTTTCGAGTCGGTGGATTTTATCGACGCTCTGCGTAACGCGATTTCCATCGGCGGCGACAGCGACACCATCGCCTGTATCACCGGTGGCGTCGCCGAAGCTTTTTACGGCGGGGTCCCGGCGGTGGTCGCCGAGGAGGTGTGGGGCCGTCTGGATCCGCTGCTGACAACGGTGACCCGACGATTCAGGGAGAGGGTTGGAATACAATGATGCGTTGTGACGTCTGTTGGGGCGCAGGCTGCGACGCTCAGGCGGATTCGGTGTTCCGGTACGCCATGACCCGGTTGCGGCCTGCATTTTTGGCCTGGTACATGGCCTGATCGGCCCTGCGGATCAGTTCCTCCAGGGAGCCGACCCGGGCATCGAAAGAGGCCACGCCGATACTGACGGTCACGAAAAAATCCTCGCCGATCAGGGGCAGGGGCATGGCGGCGATGGCGGCCCGCAATCTTTCGGCTGTGAGCAGCGCCTCCTGTTCGCCGGTCTGCATGAGCAGGGCCGCAAATTCCTCGCCACCGAAACGGGCGAAGAGGTCGGTCGTACGGAGCACCTTGCGGGCTTTGTGGGTCAGCAGCTTCAAAACCTCGTCGCCGGCATCGTGGCCGTGGCTGTCGTTGATCTTTTTGAAATGATCCGCGTCCATGAGCAGCAGACATAGGGGAGTCTGGTAGCGCAGGCTGCGCGACAGCTCCTCCTTGCCGCGATCGAGAAAATAGCGGCGGTTGCGCGCCCCGGTCAGGGGGTCGGTAATCGCCAGGTCCCGCAGTTTGTTCTCCATGCGCTTGCGTTCTGAAATATCTCGGCAGATGCTCAGGACGGCGGGCAGCCCGTCGTACTCGATGCGTCGCGAGTTGGTCCAGACCAGCAGCTCGTTGCCGGTCCGATCCACATGCCGCGCTTCAAAGGAAGCCTGGCCTTCCCGGTGAATCTTCTTCAACTGGGCGGCATTCACCGCGGTGCGGGTCAGATGGCGTTCTTCAGCGGGCATGCGCAGCAATTCTTCGCGACTGTAGCGAAGACGCTCGCAGGCGACTCGATTGACGTCCAGCAGCCGTCCGGAATAGTCGTGGACAAAGACGCCGTCGCCGGCGGAATCGAAAAAAGTCCGGTACTTGCGCACCGAAGATCTCAGGGCGTCCTGCAGCATGCGGCTGTCGGTAATGTCCCGGGCGATGGCGAAAACCTCCTGGCGGTCCCGATCCACAGAGGAGTTCCAGGAGACCCATCGGTAGCGGCCGTCCTTGCAGCGTAGGCGGTTTTCGGAGCCGCTGGAACGCTGCCCCATGAGCAGTTGCTCTTCCCGTTTGACGGCCATGGCACGATCCTCCGGGTGCACCAGATCCATCCAGGGCCGCCCCTGAAGATCTTCCAGGCTCCAGCCGAGGGTGCGGGTCCAGGATGGGTTGAGATCCTTGATGCAGCCATCGAAGCCGATGACGCACATCAGGTCAAAGGAGGCGGAGAAGATCCGTTGGCGGTCGTCCATGGCCATACGGGCGTCGGTAATGTCGCGGATGTTGGTCGCCACCAGCGGAATGTTCTCCTCCTTGCCACGGACCGGGTGAAAGGTCAGATCGCACAATCGGCGTCCTGCCACCGGAAAAGAAATCCAGCCTTCGGTACGCACGGTCTCGCCGGCAAAAGCCCGCAGCAGTTGTGGTTGAATGTGGGATTCAAACAGGGATCGGCCCAGCAGATGGGCGACATCGCGGCCAACGATGTCCTCCCGCGCGGCGCCGAAAGCCTCCAGGTAGCTGTCGTTCACCGTGCGGTAGATAAAGGTATCATCGACCAGGGCTACCAGGTCCGGAGTTGAGTCCACGATTCCCTGGTAATTTGCCAGTTCTTCCCGGGTCTGCCGCAGGGTCTGTTCCGTTTCCCGGTGTTTGAGAATGTTCCGGGCCTCCTCCATGAGCAGCGACAGTCGCAGAGCTTCTGTTTCGCCGTAGGGCCGCAGCCGATCAGCAACCCCGACCAGCAAAAGGCTGTTGTCATCGTCGCCCACTGCCAGGCTCATGTGCCGTTGCAGGGGTACCCTGCGGTCGGGAATCCGTCGATGGGCAGGCAGGGCGGGATAATCGTTGATGATCAGGGCCTGGCGGCGCTGCAGGGTCTCGGCCCAGAGGCCGGTGTCTTCCATGGAGTAGGTCGGGGCAGGCAGGTCGGTAGTGAAGCGGTCCGGCACTTCGTTGGAGGCGGCCTGCAGGGTGAGCCGATTCTGTTCCCGGTCGACCAGAAGAATGTAGCCGAGGCGGCTGTCGGTCGCTTCCAGCGCGGCCTCCAGGGCGAGGTCGAGGATGACCCTGTCCGGTTGGTGGGTCACGCGCCTCAGGTGACCCAGGGTTTTAAGGAAATTGCTCTCTCCCTGACTCTTGCCTCGCGGAGTCCGACGGAAAGCGCCGGTGGCCGCGGCTTCGGACGCCGGCTTCGCTGCACAGGTCGAGGGGCTTTCCCGGTCCGCCTCCGCTTCACCGTTGCCGGTGAAAAAAAAGTCTTCTCTGCGACTGGCCATGACAATCCTTGATGGCGGCGTGAATAACCATCCTGAGGCGCTGGAGCGGTTTTTTCCTGCGTGCCGCAAGAAGGCAGCCCTTCTGCCAGAGCCGCGACGATTCAACGGCGCCGGCGGTCACTGGCGACTCCGGACCCATTGTAGCTTTAATCCTTTGACATTCAAAACCAAATCCAACGAATTTCTTCAAAAATAGCCGCCCACACTCACAGAAGGAACCGGGATTATTGATAATAACATATCGAACCGGATGGAGTGTCCCATGAAATCTAATCAATTTCACAAAAGAGAACAGATAATCATGAAAAGAATCCCTCAAAAAAACTACTTTTTTTGCAATAATTCATGAAGTATGGGGTTTTCGGGTTTCAGGAGACCTTTTTCGAAAGTTCATTCTAATAATTGTATCGTTTCGGGCTGTGCGGCTCTCCATTGGCGGTTCATGAAGTTTCCTTTTTTTCTGTAGCCCACCCTGCCTGGTTGCGCAACAGGTCGCTGATTTCATTCACTGGCAACGGCCTGCTGAACAGATAACCTTGCATCTCCTGGCACAGGTTGTCTTCCAGAAAGCGTCGTTGATTAACCGTCTCCACCCCTTCGGCGACCACTCGAAGGTCGAGGCTTCGCGCCATGCCTAGAATGGTCAGGACGATGGCCGTGTCGTTTTCGTCGCGCAGCACGCCGTCGACGAAGGAACGGTCGATCTTGATTTCGTCGATGGGAAACCTTTTCAAATAGGCCAGGGACGAGTAGCCGGTACCGAAATCGTCAAGGGAGAGGCGCAGACCCAGGTGCTTGAGCCGGTTCATCTTGTCGATGTGCCCTTCGACGTTCTGCATCAGCACACTTTCGGTCAGTTCGAGGCCCAAACAGCGGGGGGGTAAGCCGGTTTTGGCGAGAACTTCTTCGACCATGGAAAAAAAATCCGCTTCCATAAACTGACTGCCGGAAATATTGACCCACATGCGCAGCGGGGCGAAGCCCTGTTGCTGCAAGCTGAAAGCCGCGCTGCACGCGGTCTGCAGAATCCACCGACCCACCTCTTTGATCCAGCCCGTTTCTTCGAGGATCGGAATGAAACAGTTGGGTGGGGTGAAGCCGGATTCGGGTGATTCCCAGCGCAGCAGAGCTTCGAGGCCGATGATGCGGCCGGAGACCGCCTCCACCCGCGGCTGGTAATGCAGTGTGAACTCTTGGCCCAGCACTGCATTTTGCAGCCGCTTTTCCAACTGCAGGCGCCGGCGAATCTGTTCTTCCATGCTTGGAGTGAAAAAGTCAAAGGTGTTGCGCCCCGAGCCTTTGCTGCTGTACATGGCCGTGTCGGCTTTATTCAGCAGTTCTTCGGGATCCATGCCGTCTGCTGGAGCGAAAGCGATACCCAGGCTAAAGCTGAGCCGCAGCTGCGTATCCTGGACCGTGAAGGGCTTTTCAAAGGTCTCTTCCAGAGCACGAATCACCCGCAGGACGCAGCTTCTTTCCTTCACATCGGTGAGAATGACGACAAATTCGTCGCCGTAGAGACGGCCCACCGTATCGCATTCACGTACGGCAGCGCTCAGACGCAGTGCAACTTCCCGCAACAGGCTGTTGCCGCCATTGTGACCCAGGGAATCGTTGACGTCTTTGAATTTGTCGAGGTCGAGGAGTAGCACCGCCAGCTGTCCCTGCCGGCGATGAAGGGATGCAGTAGCCTGCTGCAACCGGTCGAGAATCAGACTGCGGTTGGGCAGACCGGTGAGATCATCGACGGTGGCTTGATATATCAATTGTCGCTCAAAGAGTTTGCGTTCGGTGATATCCCGAATCACGGCCAGCACGAGCCGCTCACCGCCGGCTTCCGCCGCCGAGAGGGACAGTTCGATGGGGAAGGTCTGGCCGTTGCCGCGAAGACCCTCCAGTTCCAGAGTCCTGCCGACGGCCTTTACTCCACCGCCGCCGAAAAAGTTTCTGACCGAGAGACGATGGCTCGAACGGTAGCGGAACGGCATTAGCTCTTCCACAGGTGCCTGAAGCAGTTCGGCCTTGGAACGCCCGAAGATCTGCTCAGCGCCGCTGTTGAAGAGGGTAATCCGGCCCTGGCGGTTAATGCCCACCATGGCATCCTTGCTCGACTCGACCACGGTACGGAAGAGCTTTTCACTTTCCTGCAGAGCTTTCTCCGTCAGCACCCGCTGGGTGACGTCATTAATCTGTTCGGCGACCAGGAAGACCCGGCCAGCGTCGTCAAAAATCGGAAAAGCCCGAATCTCGATAAACCGCTTGTCGTCCTCACGACGAATCCAGGTTCTGGACTCGCCGTCGGCGAAAACTTTTTGCACAAGACAGCATTTGCAGGGAGATTGCTGCTGGTAGAACAGTTCGTAACAAAACGGGGGGCTGTGAAGTCCTGCCGATTGCGCCGAGATCGGCGGAGGACATAAGGACAGACGGTCGACGTGGGAATAGCGGATTCGGTAATCTCGCTCAAGAACCACCAGCCGGCCAGGAATGTCCTGAAAGATTTTCTGCAGCAGCCGGTTTTCCTGTGCCAGGATCTGCACCTGTTTCAGAAGCGGGCGCTTTTTTAGTTGAAGGAGTCCCAGCACAAAAAAGGCCAGCACCATTCCCAGTGACAGGGTGAGGATGAGGGCCTGGGGTCGGAATAGAGGAATCGAAAAAGCCAGCAAGGCGTGGTGAAGGAGTAGAAAGGCTGGAATTGACAGAACAGTAGGCAGAAGTTTGCGGGCGCGGTCCCGAAGACGTTTCATCTTCAAACGGTGGTGAAAATGCATGGGTTCGATGTCCGGGGCGGAAAAGAAAGCTGAAGCAGCGCAAGGGTCATAGCCAATGCCGCAAACTAAAAACGGCCTGTCGGCCTTAAAGGAGCCGTCGGCAAGCTTGAACTGCTTAATATTATTACAACTACAGGGATTTTGCCAGGGTTTTTTCAGCCGTTGTCTTCGAACCGGTAGCCGACCCCGTACACGGATTCAATGAATTCGCGGCCGGGGGCGGCGACAGAGATTTTTTTGCGCAGTTTCTTGATGTGACTGTCGATGGTGCGGTCGCTGACGATGCGCTGGTCCGGGTAGATGCGCGCCATCAACTGGGGGCGGGAAAAAAGTCGGCCGGGATTGGCGGCCAGGTACAAGAGCAGCTTGAATTCAACGGCGGTCAGGTCCAGGTCCCGCCCGTCGAGCCGGGCCCGGTAACTTCCTTCGTCCAGCACCAGTCCTTCCTTGTGGACGGTCTGCCGTCCTCCACTGCGACGCAGGACCGCTTTGGCGCGGGCCACTACTTCCCGGGGGCTGAAGGGTTTGCAGATGTAATCGTCGGCGCCCAGCTCCAGGCCGAGCAAACGGTCGATCTCCTCGACCCGGGCAGTCACCATGATGATCGGTACATCGGAAAAAGAACGAATTTCCTTGCAGATGTCCATACCGTCACAGCCGGGCAGCATCAGATCCAGCAGAACCAGAGCCGGCTGGTCCTGTCGGACTCGCTCCAGGGCCTGCATGCCATCGTGCACGCAGCGGGGATCGAAACCGGCCTGGCGCAGGTAGTCGGCCAGCAGGGTCGCGAGTTTTCGCTCGTCTTCGATAATCAGAATGCGATGGTTCACAGCGTCAATCCTTTTTGGGCAGTCGAATCTCCACCCGCAAGCCTCCCAAGGGCGAAGATTTGGCAACAATGGTGCCCTGGTGGGCTTCGACGATGGTTTTGCACAGGCTCAGGCCGAGACCGGCGCCGCCGCTACTGCGGCTGCGGGAGGTTTCGATGCGGAATAGACGGTCAAACAGAAAGGGCAGTTTGTCTTCGTGAACACCGGGTGCCGTATCGTCCAGCTGCAGCACAATTTCTCCGGTGGATTCGGCAACACCAATTTCCACGCTACCACCTTGATGCGTGTAGCGCAGGCTGTTTTCCAGCAGGTTGCCGATCAACTGATGGAGCCGCCGCCGGTCACCCTCGATGTGCAGCTTGGAATTCTCGGGCAGGTTGCAGTGCAATGTCAGGTCGCGTCGGGCGAATTCGCCGCGAAAGGGTTCGATGGCCAAGCGCAGAACTTCGGCCAGTTCCAGAGACTCCATGCGGTAACTCAGGGCATTGATGTCGGCCAGGGACAGTTGATAAAGGTCTTCCACTAAACGGTTGAGGTGCATGACCTCTTCGTGAAGTGTGATCAGGGACCGCGAATTCAGCGGTCTCACGCCGTCCTGCAGGGCCTCGATTTCGCCCCTCAGCACCGCCAGGGGGGTGCGCAGTTCGTGGGAAATGTCGGCCACCCATTGGCGGCGCAGCTGCTGGTTTTGTTCAAGGGCCTGCGCCAGGCTGTTGAAATCCCGTGCCAGTTGGCCCAGCTCGTCTCCGGCTGTGGCCTGCACCCGAATATCGTAGTGACCGGCACTCAACTGATGAGTGGCGGCCGCCAGTCCGGTGATGCGTCGCACCAGGCGTTGTGCCAGAGGAACGGAAAGCAGTGCCGAGGCCGCCGCCATGACCAGGGCGATCAGGGCAAAGGCGCGACGCTGTCTTTCGGCGAAGCGCTGCTGCAGGGGGTTGGAGATGTGGCGCGGCGGCTGCAGCGTCAGGTAACCAACGGTCTTGCCGTTGCTGTTCAGGGGCCGGAGGGTTTCTTCCTGCCCCAGGGAGCGAAAGCCGACGATAAGCCGGCCCTCTGCATCCAGCAGGGCGACCCGGCTTTCAAACAGATGAGGGGCGTGACGGGCCAGACGGCGGGCCGGCCAGACCCTCGAATCACTATCGCCGCGGAGTCGGTCCCGGGCATTATCGCCGAAGAGTTGTCGTGATGGAGCTTCGGGGTCGCTCTCTGCCAACAGGCGTACCCAGGCGCGCTCCTGGTGCTTGAGAAAAAGCCAGTTTCCCCGTTGTTCATAGGCGGTGAGCAGTCCATCGCCCAGCTGTTCAAGGCGTGCCTGTTCCAGATGATTGATGTGGCGCAGAAATCCCCGTTCAAAGCTGAAGCGCATGACCAGAAACATGCAGCCCACCAGGGTGCAGGTCGCCAGCAGAAAGGCCAGAAACAGGCGGTATTTGATACTTAAGTTCATCGGGTGTTCGATCCGCAGAAAAAAGGGCCTGCCCAAGCGCCCCAAAGGGACACCAGGCCCGGGCCAAACCCGTCTTGAATGAACGCTATCACAGCTGCCGTTGCCGCATCCAGCAGTATCCCGGATTGTTCGCGTAATTCCCCATTTCTTCCCTATTTGCTTCACGATTGCCTGCTACAAGTGGATCCGTAGCCCGAACCAGACACCGGGCATGGAAAAACAACCTGCCGGAGCCGGCCCGGAAATGACCGCGCCGCGCTTCCGCCACCGAAAGGAGCAACTCATGAAAAAGCAGATATTGACCTTGGCCGCCTGCGGAACCTTGTTGCTGGGCACCGGAATCACTGTGATGGCGGCACCTTCCAGCGAAGCCCATCCAGCGCAGCGTTGGCAGGGAAAACAGGCCGGAGTCGGAAGAACGATGACCGGTCACGGTTATTCATGGCGGTATCTGAACCGCCTCGATCTGAACGAGCAGCAGCAGGCCGAGGTAAAAAAACTGTTTGAGGCCCGTCTGCAGCAGACCGAAAAGCTGCGCCAGCAGATGCAGGAGGTGCAGCAGAAAATACGTCAGGCCGCAGACCCCCGCACCTTTAACGAAAGAGATCTGCGCCGCCTTTCGGCTGAGAGGGCCAAGATTCAGACCGAACTGCTGGTCAACCGGGCCGCCACCGGCAGCCGCATCTACGCCCTGCTCACCCCGGAACAGAAGGAACTGGCCGACCTTGCCGCCAAAATGGAACGTCTGCAAGGCCCCGGCCCCCGGCAGGGCGGCGGCAGATTCGGTTCAATGCAACAGCGCGGCCCGCATCGGGGCAGATAAGACTTCTGCAACGGATTAAGGATAACATCACCGGAAAAGAGCGGGCCACTTCCTCGGCTGGAAGTGGCCCGCTCAGTTGACGGAGGTCGAAGGAATGATTGCTGATCAGAAATATTCCTGAAGTCCTGTTGCTGTTTCTTCAAATGACAGCCAGGCGAGTTCTTCCGGGTTGGAAGACCGGCAGGCCCACTGGGAAGTAATGAGCTGATCGAAAAAACCGTCCCGCTGTTCGCCGTCAAGTTCCAGAGCAGGGGCGGCGCGAAACCGCTCTACAACGATAGACTTGTTCGCTGTGAGTTGCAGGGTGACGAAGGGATTTTTGTAGCTGATGGACGGCAACTGGCGACAGCCGGCATAGTCGATTCGCAGACGGAAGGCCCCGCGGTCCACCAGGGGAATGAGTTGCGGATGGATCTGCAGTGCGCCTCTGATGCTCCCCCGCTGCCAGCGCCCGGGATCCGCCGCCGCGTCTTTGAAGCGCTGCACCTGTCTGTCGATGACGGCCTCTTCACCGATCAGGGTCAGGGTGCGAATGTAACCGTTGGCGGTGAGCTCCTCAAAGGGTTTGACCATGAAGCCGCCGTTGCGCAGACGGGCCGCCCGCCCCTGATAACGGTTTTTGAAGACGAAGGAACAATAGTTCACCGGCAACCCGCAGTCCGTGTCGAGGCTGTGCCGCAATACTTCCAGCGCTGTCAATTCCGACTCCAGTACCGTGACCTTTTCGCCGTGCAGAAAGGTGTAGCCCCTTCGGACAAGGTGGGTGATGTTATGGGGAGTCAGGCGCAACTGGTGCAGGTTAAGATGCATTGCCCCGGCTTCCTTGAGGGGAAGGAGCAGGGATTTAAGACGGGAACTTTCCTCGGGAATTGCGGGAATCTCGACGGTGACAGTGGGGAACAGTCTGGTGGCCAGGCGCAGCTTGTCGAGGCGGTAATCGCTGGCGCCGATATCAAAGCGGATCTCGTCGAGGCCGGCATCGGCCAACTGTCGCAGCAGTTTGGTGTCGGCGAGAGTGCCGTTGGTATAGAGCCAGACGTGCAGGGCATTGCCGAAGTGTTTCTTGATCTCCCGAATATAGGCCAGGGACCGCTTGGGGCTGAGCAGCGGCTCGCCGCCGCTGATGCTGGCGCCGCGAAAACCAAAGCGCTGCAGATAGGCAACATACTGGGCGGGCGTGCGAAAATCCACGGTGTTGGTGGTGGGCAGATGGTTGTCGGTCTGGGCCGTGGGGCAATAAAAACAGCGGCAATTGCAACGGCCGGTGATAAACAGACAGGACCAGTTGCCCTCGGCGCAGATGCGGCATCCCGGCGACAGACCGTTGCAGTCCAGTTTGGTGCCGCCGTAACCCTCGGCCACCCGCTCCCGCATTGCTGCCAGCAGCTCAAATCGGCGTTGCATAGCCTGCAGGGCCTGTTCGGGGGCAGGGAAGGTCAGCCGCCCGTAGTCCTCGCCGTATTCCCGCTGATTGGCGGCAATCAGGCGATGCCGTGTCTCTGTCGACATTTTCATGGCCCTTCAGACCCCCGACGACGTAATGACCCCTCCCCGGCAAGGCCCGAAAGGATTTTTTGCGTACTATAACCGATTCCCGGTTCAGGGAAATAGGCTTATCTCATGCGCCGTCCATAACCCTGCAAATATGAAAAGATCAGGTATTTTCACTGTCCGCAGGAACGTGCAATTCTCTGCCATCCGCGCTAGAATGACCTTGGTTGCCCCGGTTGATGCGAGCCGGGACGTAAGTACTGTTCCCGCTCCCTTTTTTTGGAAAGGTTTACGGATCATGCTTAAGGACAGCAATGTTTTTCCATACGTCCGTCAACTGACGCCGGAAGACGAAACGCGCATCCGCAAGACTCCGTTTTTGAATATCGAAACGGTGTTGATTCCGTCTCCCTACGTCAAAGACAAGAAGCTCGAAAAAGACGACCGTCACTGCTACGTGTGGGAAGAAGAAGGGGAAATTCTCGGTTACCTGGTGGTCTACAACAACCCGGAGGAGAACCGCTTTCACATCTACACCCTGGTGACCAGTCCCTTTGGCCGGGGCAAGGGCATCGGGTCGGCGCTGCTGGCCAGACTGGCCGGGGAGGTCGGCGCCGACAGCCATATCTATCTGTATGTGTGGGAAAAACTCGGCAGCGTGGTGAACTTTTTCACCACCCGGGGATTCGTCCACGAAGAAAGCACCGTCTATCGCAAGATGACCTTTTCGCTGCTGGGCGGCAGTGCTGAGAACATCGCCCGGCGGCTGGCGCGGCTGTCCACCAAGGATTTTTGCCTGGCCGAACAGTTAAGCCGGGTGCGGCACGACGCCCGAAAGTCCCTCAAGGTACTGTTGGACATGATCGGTGTGATCTCGGCGGACAACTTTCACAAGGTGGTCGAAGATGTCAACCGGGAGACGACGGCCCTGCTCAACACTCTTAACGTGTACGAAGACAAGATCTCCGAAATGCACCAGGTGGATATCAAGGAATTGGTGGTTGAGCGGGTGATTCCGGTCATCGAATCGGCCGAAATCGACTGTGCGGTGCGTCTGGTTCTGGAAAACAAAATCCCGAACGTGACGGGCAACTATATCAACTATAGCCGGGCGCTGATCAACATCGTGTCCAACGCCCTGGAAGCCATTGCCGCCACTGGGCGGCGGGGTTTGATCGAGATCGTGCTGCGGCCCGAAGGGGATGGCGTGATGCTGAGCGTCGAGGACAACGGTACCGGCATTAGTCCGGAACGGTTGCAGCCGGGAGAAAACGGCTATCCGTTGTTTGTCGGTCAGACCAGCAAGCAGAACGCGGCGGGAGAAGGTATCGGCACCCGGCAGATTTTTTCGACCTTCGGTCGCAGCAATATTACCGTGGAGAGCGAATTGGGTCGTTTCACCCGCTGGACTATCGCCCTGCGCCGCAGCAGTCGCCGTCGCTCCAATCTCATGGCCCTCCTTGAATCCCGCTACATTTCCCTGTTCAAGGTTTCCCAGGAGGTCGCCGTCTCCGCCGGCAGCACTCGCACCCAGGTGGCGGTTTTCATCTGGCAACTGCGGCAGATGGAAATTTTCAGCTATGACCTGATCAATCAGTTCAGCCGCAACAACAACGTGCGCGACATTTACCGCAACGTGCTGCTCTACCGCTACGGAGGAAAAAACTGGAAGTTTCTTCGCCAGGAACTGGATAAATGCCGGATCGACAGCCAGATCATGAAAGTGTGGCTGGCGACCATTCTCAAGCGCATCAAGCGCAACGAGACCTTTCTCGAAAAAAAGTTCGATTTTGATGCATTCAAAGGAATGCTGTTCAAAAGTTACGGACAATCCGTCGGTCACCACATCATTTTCACCCTCGATCCGGTCAGCGGCCGGTTCTTCTGCTGCGAGCGAAAACTGGCCGAGCACATGGATTTCGTTCCCTACCTGGGCAAGCCCCGGGATGCATTGCTGCGTGGCGAGTTCATTGGCGATGTCAAGAACCTGGACAGCCCCATCATACTTGGCTTCTGGACTGTGACCGATCTGGACGACCTGCTCTCCAAACTGCGGCTGGTGCAAATGGCGGCGCAGCAGTTTCTGGAGATGGGACTTAAGGACGACAAGCGGCTGTCCTTTTACAACACCACCTGGAACAACAGCGCCTGGGAAGTCGATACCCTCAAAA
>PWVL01000219.1 GCA_003561875.1 Desulfuromonadales bacterium
ATCAATCGCCGTAGCTACAAAAAAAGCGCATCGAAGTGACAGTTCCGCTTCCGGCTTCAGCCTGAGGGCTGTCTTCCCGGCTCGGCTCGCGATCCGCCTTGCGTTGAAAGCTCCGGCGCACTAAAATCGGAATGGGAAACATGCTCTTTAATGACCGGTTCAAGGGCAGGCTTCAAGGTCGTTTTAAGGTTGCCCCAGTGATGGTCGGGCTTCATCGAAACACCATAGCAGCGGAGGAAGCGCGTTGTATAACAGGTTGCAAAACTACATCTGGGGTTTGACGGTACTCGGTTTGCTGTGCTCCGGTTGTGTACCGGGTGCGGTACCGAAGCCCCGTGAGCCGGTATCCCTGCAGCTGTCCGGCAGTGAAGAGATTCAGCTTGGCCGGATTCTTGTTGCCCGCGCCCTTCAGCAGCTGGGAGGAGCTCTCGATGATCCCGAGCTGTCTGCCTATGTGAGCCAGACAGGGGTTGAGCTGGCCCGGCACAGTGTTCGCCCCGACTTGCGCTACGAGTTTGTGGTGGTCAATGAGTCGGTTCCCAACAGTTATGCCTTTCCCGGCGGCATGGTTGCCGTGACTCGCGGACTTCTGGAGGGACTTGACAGCGCAGAGCAACTGGCGGCCGTGCTGGCCCATGAACTTGGTCACCTGGCCGCCCGGCATCCGCTGCAGATGGTGCAGCAGGAAGGGCTTCTGGAACTGACCGTGGCGGTATTGGACGACCCCCTTCCGGACCGGGGATACGGCCTGCGTGCGCAGCAGGCCGGCCTTCTGGCCTCCGCCTTGCTGAACGCCGTTCACAGTACGGAACAGGAACGGGAGGCGGATCGTTACGCAGCCGACCTGCTGATACGGGCAGGGTACGATCCTCAGGTGATGGTGCAACTGCAGGAGTATTTCGCGCGGCGCGCGGCGCGGGCTGCCGATTACTCATGGAGCGCCGGACTGGCCAGCACCCATCCTCTGTCACCGGCCCGCACAGCGGCGCTGAGTGCCTATCTTGCGTCGGTTGAAGACGTCGAGGCCGGAGAAGCAGTTCGAAGGAGTGATATTCATGCTTTCGCTCGGGCCTTTGCCGGCCTGCGTAGAAACCAGCCGGGGTATGCCCTGTATGATCAGGCCCGCGAGTTTGAGCGGAGGGGCCAGTTTGCAGAGGCCATTGCCCTTTACCGCGAGGCGAACGCCGCTGCCCCCGGACAGTTTTCGATTCTTACCGCTCTTGGTACCGTTTATCTTAAAAACGACGATCTGATCGCCGGCCGCCAGTACCTGCAGCAGGCGATCCGACTGAACGGTCACTATTACCGCTCCCGACTGGGCCTGGGCTTCCTGCTGCTGGAAGAGGAGGATTATGCCCTGGCCATTCGGGAGCTGGAGGCCAGCATGGCTCTGCTTCCAACCCTTCAGGGGGCTTATCTGCTGGCAGGCGCCTATGCAGGTAACCAGCAGACCGGGCCGGCACGGAACTTGTTTAAGGCTGTGGTGCAGGCCGATGGTAGCGGTCGGCTGGGACGGGCCGCCGCCGCCCGGCTGCAGGAACTGGAACAGCCGTGAAGGACCTGGAGAGTTTACTGGAGCCGGGAGAAGCCGTTCTCTGGCGAGGCCGTCCGGCACCCCGGGCCTTTACCTTTCGCACCTTTCGCCGGACGATAGCGGTGCTGACCGGACTTCTGGGGTTGCTTGGTGCGTCCCGGATCGGCGGCGAGGGGGTCTTTCCTGCCCAGTTGCTTTCCCCGTGGTCTCCGTGGCTGTCCGTGCTGCTGGCGGTGGGGCTGTGGTTCTGCGTCGGGCAACTGCTGTGGGCGCGGCTGGAATGGGAGCGGGTCTTTTATATGCTGACCAATAACCGACTGCTGGCGGTGCACGGGATTCTGGGGCGGCGTCGCTGGGCCTTGCCTCTGGAACAACTGCGACGAATTGAGCCGAAGCCCCTGGGGGGTACATTGGCGACCTTGCATATTGTCGCTGAAAGCACCACAAAGACCCTGTATTGTCTTGAACACCCCGAGATTCTGATGCAACTTCTGCAGGATAAGCTCGCAGGAGATGCCGATCTTTCGTCTTGCAACCCCCGTCTGACGAAACCTGTTTGACTTTTCTTTTTTCAATTGTCTAAAATTCCAGATTAACCCCTTTCCGGAGAGCGGGGTGTCCGGTGCCGTTTTTTCTGGCGACGGATGTTTTGCGGCTCTGCTGTTCCGGTTTTCCTGCCGCCAGGCCAAGAAACGGTGTGTCCCCCCATGAGGCATAAGAAATTTTACCTGGAAACCTTCGGTTGTCAGATGAACGTGGTTGATTCGGAGCAGATGATCGGCATTCTGCAGGGACTGGATTATGAGCCCTGTACGGTTCCGGAGCAGGCCGACCTGATCCTGTTGAACACCTGTTCCATTCGAGCGCGGGCGGAGCGCAAGGTGTACGGGCATCTCGGGCGCTACAAGCCTCTGAAAAAAGCCAATCCCCGACTCATCCTGGCGGTAGCGGGCTGTGTCGCCCAGCATGAAGGGGAACGCATGCTTGAAAAGGCTCCCTGGCTGGATTTTGTCCTTGGAACCCACAACGTTCATCGGCTTGCCGAACTGGTGCGCCATGCCGAGGTTGGAGGCAGTCCGCTGCTGCTGGTGGATTTTCTCGACGAAGCACAGCGCCGCACGCTTTTCCCTTCCCGCCTGCCTAGCCGGGAGGTGAGCCGGTTTGTCACCATTGTCCAGGGCTGCGATAATTTCTGTTCCTACTGCATTGTGCCCCATGTGCGTGGCCGGGAGGTGAGCCGACCCAGCGCCGAAGTGGAAGCCGAAGTCCGTTCCCTGCTTGCCCAGGGGACGGCGGAAATTACCCTGGTTGGGCAGAATGTCAATTCCTACGGGGTCAAGGAAGGCAATGAAATCGCTTTTGCCGAACTGCTGCGCCGGGTGCATGGATTGCCCGGACTGCAGCGATTGCGCTTCATCACTTCCCATCCCAAGGATCTTTCCGACGAACTTATCGACTGCTTCGGCAGTCTCGAAAAGTTGTGCAAGCATCTGCATCTGCCGGTGCAGGCCGGTTCCGACCGGGTATTGCAGGCCATGGGGCGCGGTTACACGGCGGAGCAGTATCTGACCCGGGTGGAACGGCTGCGCCGGGTCTGCCCGGAAATCCGCCTGACTTCTGATGTCATCGTCGGCTTTCCCGGCGAGAGTGAGGCTGATTTCGAGGAGACTCTCGCGTTGTTGCGCCAGGCCCGGTTTGCTGAAATCTACTCCTTTATTTTTTCGCCCAGAGAGGGTACCGCGGCTGCGGAATTGTCGGACGATACGCCCGCGGTGGTCAAGCAACAGCGATTTGACCGCATGCTGGCCCTGCAGGAAACCATTACCCATCGCTATCATCAGGAGGATGTGGGGCGGCTGCTGCCGGTTCTGGTGGAAGGAGAAAGCCGGTGGGGCGGCGGCCAGCTGTTCGGCCGCACGGACTGGAACCGTATTGTCAATTTTGCGGGAGATCCGGATCTGATCGGTCAAACGGTTTCGGTGCGGCTCAGTCAGGCCCAGCGCAATTCTCATATCGGTGTCCTCGCCGAACCGCCCGGCGGCATGGGTTGATGGACGGCCGTCATTCCGGATTTTGTCCTGATCGGCGGCTGTCTTGTTTTACTTCGACAACTGCAGAGGGTTTTGCCGTCGAGCGGCCGCTTTCTGTCAAACATTTCTTGTCTCTTCTATGGAAGGTCGAGTCATGATCGATCTGCACACACATACGATTTTCAGTGACGGTGAACTGATTCCCTCCGAACTCACCCGACGTGCCGCAGTGGTCGGTTACCGCGTCATCGGTTTGACCGATCACGGCGACCGTTCCAACATGGACCTCATCATTCCACGGCTGGCGAGGGTGGCAAAGGATCTGGGAAATGCCTGGGGGCTCACGGTATTGCCCGGTATCGAACTGACCCACATTCCGCCTGCGGAAATCGCCGCTGCCGCCTGCGAGGCCCGTGCACTTGGCGCCCGGCTGGTGCTGTGCCATGGGGAGACTCTCAGCGAACCGGTGGCCGAGGGCACCAATCGGGCCGCCCTCGAAGCGGATATCGACATTCTTGCCCACCCCGGTCTGATCAGTGAGGAAGATGTGCGGCTGGCGGTACGGCGCAATATCTGCCTCGAGTTGACCACGCGTGCCGGGCATTCCCTGAGCAACGGCCACGTGGCCCGCCTGGCGACGGTCTGCGGGGCTTCGCTGGTGCTCAACACGGACAGCCACGCTCCCGGGGATCTGACGCCATTGCCGCAGGCACGCCGCATCGCTCTGGGGGCGGGCCTCACGGAAGCGCAGTTCGAGCAATGCCGGGAAAACAGTGAACTGCTGGTCAGGCGGCTGCTGGAAAGGGTTTGAGGCCCTTCGGCTGCTGTCGATTGCCGATCAGGCGCCGAAGATCGCGCTACAGGCCCGGGCCGGGATGTTGTCATCATCTTTTTATGTCCAACAGGGCGGTTCCGGCAGGCACCCCCGGGAAAGGAAGCAGGTTGCAATGAAAGAACAGGATTTTGCGTTTTTTAAGGAGCTGGTGGAGGCCCCGAGTCCTTCCGGATTTGAGCAGCCGGCCCAGCGTATCTGCCGACGGGCGATGGAGGCCGTGGCCGATGAAGTGCGGACCGACGTGATGGGCAATGTTATCGGCCGCCTGACCGGCCCCGAGGGCAGCCTGCGGGTCATGTTGGCGGGCCACTGCGACGAAATCGGGTTCATGGTGCGCTATATCGACGACAACGGCTTTCTCTATTTCGCCCCCATCGGCGGCATCGACGCGCATCTTGTGCCGGGACAACGGGTGACGATTCATGGGGCCACCGGACCGGTTACCGGCGTGGTGGGCAAAAAGCCGATTCACCTGGTGGAGACCAAGGATCGGGAGACGGTGGTTAAACTGAGCCAGCAGTTCATCGATATCGGCTGCGGTTCGGCCGAAGATGCCGCAAAGCTGGTCGCGGTGGGAGACCCGGCAACCTTTGCCGTCGGTCTTGAACGCCTGCAGGGGGATCGGGTCGCCTCCAGAGCCTTTGACGACAAGGTGGGGGCTTTTATCGTCTGTCAGGTTCTAAAAGAGCTGAGGCACCTGGGATCGGTTCCCGTGGATCTGTACGGCGTCAGCACGGTACAGGAGGAGGTCGGGTTGCGGGGCGCGACGACCAGTACCTACGGCGTTGATCCCCATGTGGGTATCGCCATCGACGTGGGGTTCGCCACCGACTTTCCCGGAGTCGAGAAAAAGGAGATCGGCGATTTTGCTCTCGGCGGCGGACCGATCATTTCCCGGGGAGCCAATATCAATCCGGTATTGTTCGATCTGCTCCTGCAGACGGCTCGTGAGGAGCAGATCCCCCTGCAATTCATGGGCGCACCGCGGAGCACCGGGACCGACGCCAACGTCATGCAAATGAGCCGGGCCGGCGTGGCCACCGCGTTGATTCAGATACCGCTGCGCTACATGCATTCGCCGGTGGAGGTTTTGTCCCTGGCCGATATCGAGGCGACGATTCGCCTGCTTGTGGCCCTGATGCCGCGACTGGAGGCTGCGGGCAGCTTTATTCCGAATTGATCCAAAGATGCCGGAAACGGGTATCATCCCCGGTTTTAAAGGCGACGCGCCGTACACAATCAAGGTCCGATAGCCGGCCGTAAGACGGAGGGTTTTTCCGTTTTTTGGCTTGACGCTGTCGGACCATTATTTTTACAATGCTCGACTAACTTTTATTCCCCAAGTCCATAGGGTCCAAGTCCATAAGGAGAAGGCGATGCAGGATTCCGGTGATATTCGAGAAGGATTGACATTCGACGATGTCTTGCTCGTACCTGCCCACTCAACAGTCATGCCCAAAGAGGTTGATCTCAGCACCTGGTTGACCGCCGGTATCAAGCTCAATATCCCGCTGTTGTCGGCGGCCATGGACACAGTGACGGAAGCTCGGGCGGCAATCGGCATGGCCCGCGAGGGAGGCTTGGGAATTGTGCACAAAAATCTGTCGCCGGCGGAACAGGCCGTCGAAGTCGATCAGGTAAAAAAGTCGGAAAGCGGCATGATTGTCGACCCCATCACCATGCGACCAGGACAAAAAATCCATGAAGCTCTGGAATTGATGGAAAAGTACCGAATTTCCGGAGTGCCCATCACCGAAAACGGCAAGCTGGTCGGCATTCTCACCAACCGGGACCTGCGCTTTGAAACCCAGCTGGATCAATCCATTGCCAGCGTCATGACCAAGGACAATCTGGTGACCGTGGCGCCGGGAACCACTCTGGAGGAAGCCAAACACCATCTGCACAAACACCGTATTGAAAAGCTGCTGGTGGTGGACGATCAGTACATGCTGCGAGGTTTGATCACCATCAAGGATATCGAAAAGGTACGCAAATATCCCCTCGCCTGCAAGGACGACCTCGGCCGCCTGCGCGTGGGTGCGGCCATCGGTGTCGGCGGCGACCGGGAGGAACGGCTGGAAGCCCTGATAGCCGCCGGTGTCGATGTCGTGGTCCTCGACACCGCTCACGGTCACTCCAGGGCGGTTCTCGACGCGGTGGTTGACATTCGCCGCAGTTATCCGGATCTGCAGCTGATCGCCGGCAATATCGCCACCGGCGAAGCCGCAGAAGCGTTGATCAAAGCCGGAGTCGACGCGGTCAAGGTCGGCATCGGCCCGGGTTCCATCTGTACCACCCGGGTCGTGGCGGGGGTCGGCGTTCCGCAGATTACCGCTATCATGGACGTGGCCCGCGTCACCCGCAAAGCCTCCATTCCCCTTATTGCCGATGGCGGCATCAAATTTTCCGGAGAACTTCCCAAAGCCATAGCGGCCGGCGCCGACGTGATCATGATCGGTTCCCTGTTCGCCGGTACCGAAGAGGCGCCGGGAGAAACCATCCTGTTTCAGGGCCGAACCTACAAGTCCTATCGCGGCATGGGCAGCCTCGGTGCCATGAAGCTGGGTAGCAAGGACCGCTATTTTCAGGCCGACGTGGACAGAGAAGTCAAGCTGGTCCCCGAGGGCATCGAGGGGCGGGTTCCTTTTCGCGGCAGCCTGTCAGACAACGTCCACCAATTGCTTGGCGGGTTGCGGGCCGGTATGGGCTACGTCGGATGCGCCAGTCTCAAGGAATTGCAGGCCAATGCACGCTTTATCCGCATCACCAATGCCGGATTGCGTGAATCCCATGTGCATGACGTGAACATCACCCACGAAGCGCCCAACTATCGCCTGGAGCGCAATTGACGGCGGTTCCCGCCGGAGCCGTGCCGAGTGATCCGCAATTGTGCCGTCCGTGCGGCACGATGAAGGCGTCAGCGTCGACCTGATCCGCGGCAAAATATTTTCCTGCAGCCAGACGGAGACTTCATGTCCCAGAACATTCACAACGAAAAAATTCTCATTCTTGATTTCGGTTCCCAGTACAGCCAGCTTATCGCCCGCCGAGTCCGGGAGGCGCATGTCTATTGCGAGCTGCATCCCTTTGATTTGACCCTTGACCAGATACAGGCCTACGGGCCCAAAGGGATTATCCTTTCCGGCGGTCCCACTTCGGTGTACGAGGAGGGGGCCCCGCAGATCGCCGAAGAGCTGTTTGAACTGGGAGTTCCGGTGCTCGGTATCTGTTACGGCATGCAGTTGATGAGCCGCCATTTCGGTGGCGAGGTGATACCGGCCGGGAAGCGCGAATACGGCCATGCCGAACTGCGGGCCAAAGGCGTGCCGGGACCATTGTTTGACGATTTTTTCCTGGCCGGAAAAAGTTCGGTGTGGATGAGCCACGGCGATCATGTGGCGCGAGTTCCCGAAGGTTTCCAGGTGGTGGCTGCTACGGAAAACGCCCCGGTGTGTGCCATTCAACAGCTGGAACGCAACCTGTTCGGGGTGCAGTTTCATCCCGAGGTCAACCATACTCCTCGGGGAGAACTGCTCATTGACCGTTTTGTCCGCCATATCTGCGGCTGCAACGGACAATGGACACCGGGTCGGATCATCGAGGACGCCATGGATCGCATTCGTCAGCAGGTCGGCGGCGAACGGGTCATCCTCGGCCTGAGCGGCGGGGTCGATTCATCGGTCGCGGCGACCCTCATTCACCGGGCCATTGGCGATCAGCTGACCTGCGTGTTTGTCGATACCGGGCTGCTGCGCCTGGGAGAAGGCGATCAGGTGATGCACACCTTCGCCGAGAACATGGGAGTCAAGGTCATTCGGGTCGACGCCGAACAGCGGTTTCTCGACGGTCTGGCCGGCGTCACCGACCCCGAGCGCAAGCGCAAGATCATCGGCGGTCTGTTTGTGGATATCTTCGAAGAGGAGGCGGCCAGAATCACCGACGCCAGGTGGCTGGCGCAGGGGACCATTTATCCCGACGTTATCGAGTCCGCCGGCGCTAAAACCGGCAAAGCCCAGAATATCAAGAGTCACCACAATGTGGGCGGATTGCCCGAGTACATGAAACTGTCTCTGCTCGAACCCCTGCGGGAACTTTTCAAGGACGAGGTGCGGGCCATCGGTGAGGAATTGGGGCTGCCCCACGCCATGGTCTGGCGGCACCCGTTTCCCGGTCCGGGGCTCGGAGTACGGATACTCGGCGAAGTGCGTAAGGAATACGCCGATATTCTGCGCCTTGCGGACGCCATCTACATGGAAGAACTCTACCGTACCGGCCACTATGAAAAAATCAGCCAGGCTTTCGCGGTTTTTCTGCCGGTGAAGAGTGTCGGCGTCATGGGGGACGGCCGCACCTACGAGTACGTGGTCGCCCTGCGTGCCGTGGAAACCCGCGATTTCATGACTGCCGGCTGGTATCCGCTGCCCTATGAAGATCTGGCCCGTATCAGCGGCCGCATCATCAACGAGGTCAAGGGCGTCAATCGGGTGGTTTACGACATTTCCAGCAAACCCCCGGCGACCATCGAGTGGGAATAGTTTGCGGTGGTTGGCAGCGGAACCGGTGAAAGCCGGGAAGGGATAAAGCGGGGCAAACCGGCCAGAAAATACAGCCAGGCGGTTCGCCTGCACGACATGCTTCGTCTGCTGGAGATTCGCCGTGGTGTCACAGTGGCGGAACTGGCTGAGGAATGTGAAGTGACTCGCCGCACGGTTTATCGTGACCTGCAGGCCATCGAGACGGCGGGCTACCCCCTGGTGAAGGAAACCGGTGTGGACGGCAGGGCCGTCTATTCCCTGCTCACCGGCTTTCGCCGGATTCCTCCCATCACCTTCTCTCTCAACGAGTTGATGACCCTGTTTCTTTGCCGGGGACAGATGGCTTTCGTTCGAGGGACCCCTTTTCAGGACGATCTCGACGCCGTCTTCGGCCGCATTCGCAGCAGTTTGCCGCCGCGCAGCGCTGCCCATCTCGAGCGGCTCGCCGAGGTGGTCTCGCCCCGCTTTCAGGGGTTGCGGGATTACAGCGGCAAGCGCCGGGTGCTGGAAGATCTGCGGCGGGCGTTGCTGCTTCAGTTGCGCTGTCAGATCCTTTATGCGCCTCCCCATCGGGATGCCGCGGACTATCTTTTCGATCCTTACACGCTGCTGTTCTACAAGGATTCTCTCTACCTCGGCGGGTATGCCCACAACCGGCAGGGATTGCGCCTGTTTCTCCTCGACCGGGTTCAGTCCGTCGCCATCGGCGAAGAACGTTTCGAGCTTCCGGAGGATTTTTCCGTCGAACAGCTCACCGGCGGCGCCTTTGGACTGGTGAACGAGACGCCCCGCAGCATCCGTCTCCAATTTGAGCCCGTGGTGGCGCATCTGGTGCGGGAGCGCCTCTGGCACGAAAGTCAGACTCTCTGCGAACTGGAAAACGGCGGCCTGCTGCTGACCCTGCAGGTTGGAGGCGAAAAGGAGGTTCTCTCTTGGCTCTACTCTTTCGTGCCCCATGTGCGGGTGCTGGAGCCGAAAGATCTTCGAGAGCGCTTTGTAGAGGGATTGCGCTGCGCCTTGGAACTGGACGGGGATACCTGAACGGCGAGCGTGTCATATTCTGTCACAGGTCCGCGGTAAATTCTTTGCGTAGGTCATCCCCCTTCGCAAAGGAGTTCGGCATGTTTGTACTGGATCTTGATAGGGAAGTTTCCGCCAGCCCTTACTTTGTTCCCCATTCCCTGCAGAGGAACCTGGCAGACGGGGATTCCTGGGTGGTCTCGGGGACCCTCGGTGACGGCTGGTACGAAGGCGAGATTGCCCTGGAAACCGGCTTTTGCAGTCGGATTACCTTCGCTGACGAGTGGTTTGCTCCCAGTCTGCTGAAAGATTTTCTGAACCGTTACGGCCGCGAGGAAATTCACCGCGCCCTGATTCGGGCCCTGGACAGCAGCGCATTTGGCGCCGCCGGTGCCCTTTCGCCGCCCCCTCGGGGATACCGGACGACGGTCTGAAGAAAGCCCGACCTTCGGACCCTGTTGAAGGTTGGCGGCGGCGCGCACAGCTCAACCTGAGGGATGAAGGAGGCAACATGAGGTCGGTGGTATTGGCGTCTACCAGCCCCTATCGCATGCAACTCATGCGGCAGTTGGGCATTCCCTTTCACATGGCTCCGCCCCTTTACAGGGAGCATATCGACCAGGAGATCGCTCCCGAACTGCTGGTCAAGCATCTGGCTTTTCATAAAGCCCGCAGCCTGGCAGAAAAATACCCCGAGGCGCTGATTCTGGGGGCCGATCAGGTTTTCACCGATCCCCGGGGGCGGATTCACGGCAAGCCGGGAGATTTTGCCGAGGCGACCGCCCAACTGCGGGAAATGGCCGGTAAAACCCACACCTTCTACACCGGGGTGAGCATTTTCGACGCCCTCAGCGGCGAATCCGCCACCGATTGCGATACCTACGCGGTAACCCTGCGTCGCCTTTCCACCGAGCAGATACGCAACTATCTGGAGCGTGAGAAGCCCTTTGACTGTGCTGGTTCCTTCAAAATCGAAGGTCTGGGCATCAGCCTCATGGAGAGTCTTGCAGGCAACGACTACACCACTTTGATCGGTCTACCCCTGATCAAGGTCGTGGATTTTCTCGCCCGGTTCGGAGTCAATGTTCTCGGCTGATTGGGCCTTTTCGAGTGCCGGCCGCAAGAGGTTGCCCTGTTGACCGGCCCTGCGGGTCGGTGGTAGAGTCTGGAGTGTTCAGTGGACCGCTCTTCGTCGCCTTCCGGGTGTTTGCCGACAGCGGTTTTTTTCTTGATTGATATTCGATTTTTCTCCGGGGTCCTTTTGCCAGGCCGCCGGAGCGGACATTTTCATGGATCCTGCCGGTTTCGTACACCTCCATCTGCATACCCAATACAGTCTTCTCGACGGCGCCATTCGCATCGGCGACCTGGTCAAACGGGCCCTGGCCTGCCAGATGCCGGCACTGGCGGTAACGGATCACGGCAACATGTTCGGTGCCCTGGAGTTTTACACCAAGGCCAAAGCCGCCGGCATCAAACCGATTCTGGGCTGCGAAGTCTACATCGCCCCCGGTTCCCGTTTCGACAAAAACTCTGCTCGGGGTTCCTCCGAGGCGTCTTATCATTTCATGCTGCTGTGTCAGAACCTGGCCGGTTACCGCAATCTCTGTCATCTGGTTTCGGCCGGCTACCGGGAAGGTTTTTACTACAAGCCCCGCATCGACTGGCAGCTTCTGGCAGAACGCAACGAGGGACTGATCGCCATGACCGCCTGCCTCGGCGGTGAGATTCCGACCCTGATCAATCAGGGCCGCTTCGATGACGCCAAGCGGCGCGTCGGCGAAATGGCCCGGATCTTCGACGGCGATCGTCTCTATCTCGAACTGCAGGAAAATTTTCTCTCCGAGCAGGATCGTGCCAACCAGGGACTGGTAGAGATCGGCCGTGAGCTGGGTCTGCCCCTGGTGGCCACCAACGACTGCCATTATCTGACCCGGGAAGACGCCTACGCCCATGAAGTGCTGCTGTCGATTCAGACCGGCAAGACCATGGATGACCCCAACCGCATGCGGTTTCCCAACGAAGAGTTCTATCTCAAGACGGCGGAGGAGATGTCCGTCCTGTTCAAGGGTCTTCCCGAGGCCCTGAGTCACACCCGAGTCATTGCCGACCGCTGCCAGGTCGAACTCGATTTCAGCACCTACCATTTTCCTCAATATGAAAAGCCGGCGGATCAGAGCCTGGACGCAGTCCTCGCCGACGCGGCCCGACGCGGGCTGGAGGAGCGCCTGGAAGAAGTGCGCCGGGTGCGGGAACTTGCCGAAGAGCGTGAAGAGGAGTATCGGCAGCGCCTCGAAACCGAACTGGAAACCATTCGCTCCATGGGTTTTCCCGGTTATTTTCTCATCGTCGCCGATTTCATCAACTGGGCCAAGGACAACGGTATTCCCGTGGGGCCCGGTCGCGGCAGCGCCGCCGGCAGCCTGGTGGCTTACGCCATTCGCATCACCGACATCGACCCCATGCCTTACAACCTCCTTTTTGAACGGTTTCTTAATCCGGAACGGGTGTCGATGCCCGACATCGATGTGGATTTCTGCATCTACGGCCGTGAAGAGGTCATCAACTACGTGCGCCGCAAGTACGGCGAGTCCAACGTCGCCCAGATCATTACCTTCGGCACCATGATGGCCAAGGGCGTGGTGCGGGATGTGGGCCGGGCGCTCAACATGCCCTACGGCGAAGTGGACAAGATCGCCAAGCTGGTGCCGGCGGTGCTCAATATCACCCTCAAGGAAGCTCTGGAGCAGGAACCCCGCCTGAAGGAACTGGCCGCCAAGGAGCCGCCGGTGGCCAAATTGCTGGAAGTGGCTCTGGCCCTGGAAGGATTGACCCGGCATGCTTCGACCCACGCCGCCGGCGTGGTGGTGACGCCCAAGGCCCTGCCCGAATACCTGCCCCTCTACAGTGAACCCAAGTCCGGCGCCCAGGTGACTCAGTTCACCATGAAATACGTGGAGCAGATC
>PWVL01000231.1 GCA_003561875.1 Desulfuromonadales bacterium
AAGTCATGTGCCATACATCAATGCAAGAATTATGGCAAAAACGAATCAAAAGAAAAAAAGGAACCACGGAAAAACCGTGATCCCTTGAATTTCATGGTGCCCAGAGACAGAATCGAACTGCCGACAGGAGGATTTTCAATATTGGGCGGAAGGGGTCCCTGTTGTTCTTTATGGTTTTTAACTGTTGGTTTTTATTATGATATTTGGATTCCACCAGCAGAAAAAGGTCTGGCCGATTCTCACGCTTTGTATAATTTTCCCAACATGATTGCACAAAAATTACACAGGCTACCAGAACGCTGGTTTCCGGGGTCGAACCTAGACAAGTAGCCTATTTATAGACAAAGCCCTTGATTTTAGATTCTTTTTTTTGCCTTTGCACTTTTTTCTCAGGTTGAATTCCTGTGAAACTCTGGATCTCATTGTAGCCGGAGTGGGGCCATTGCGCTGGATGATCGACAACACCGGCACGCACCATGTTCAAATCGATATAAGCACAGCAACGAAAAAAATGCTCCCTGTCTTCAATGGCACTAGCATGATAGCGGTCTTCCCAAAAGGCTCCCTCGCGGTTCTGCCTTTGATTGAACTCCTGGCCGGTGCGGCCGGCGATCAACTGCATGGATTTGGGAATGACGTCCCGACCTCCATCGTCGGCCACAAGCAAGTGAATAGGATTGGAAGTGACCATGTAATTCAAGATCTTCAAACCGTATCGCTTCCTTGCCTGATAGAGCCACTGGAGCCATCGGTTTCTGCCTTTTGAAAATCTGAGCAAAAATTCCCTTTTGTGGCACCGGTGGGTGATGTGCCAGTGGTGTCCGGGGAGATAATGTCTCCTGGCTCTGGCCATGGATAACTCCACTATCGGTCTTTTCGTACACAAAAAGAACGATATAGTTGTCAAAAAGGGGATTTTTCAATAAAATTAGTCTTTATTTCAGAGAGTTACCCTGGCCCGGCCCCGCTCGCGCCGTGACCATTTGGAGGAGCTACGTGGTGGGGGGGGTGAAAATATGTCTGTGAAAAGAGATGGCTAATTGACTGGCTAGCAACGTCCCCTCTTGGGTTTTCAAGTGTTGCGTCTGGTCCCGCAATCTGAACACCTTTTGCGACCGGTTTTTTTCAGGTGGTTCTTTGCTTCGGAGACAGGCATGGCAGATTCATTCAAAGGACAGAGCATGTTGTGCCCCGAATTGCCTTATTCAAGAGCTCGGGCGGCCCTTGCCTCGCTGTTTGTGGGGGACGCCCTGGCCATGCCGGTCCACTGGTTTTACAATCCCCACGATATTCAACGGGCCTTTCCCGAAGGACTGAGAAAGCTTGAAGCTGCCCCGGAGTTTCATCCCGGCTCCATCATGTCGTTGCATTCCACGCGGCGCGGCGGTCGTTCCGGTTGCCCCCAGACAAGCCCCGAAGCCCCTGAGATTGTCGGAGAGGTGATCCTTAAAGGGCGTCGCCATCTTTGGGATCGCCCCAACGTTCACTACCACCACGGCATGAAAGCCGGTGACAACACCTTGAATGCGCATTATGCCCGAATTTTAATGCGCTCCCTGAACAAGGCGAAAGGGGACTACGATCCTGACGCCTTTCTGGAAGACTACATCGCCTTCATGGAAGCAGATCCGCCTCTCCATAACGATACCTATGCCGAATCCTTTCATCGCGGTTTTTTTGCCAATCTGACAGCCGGCAAACCTCCGCGTCTCTGTGCGGCCGTGACCCACGACACCCCCTCCATCGGCGGACTGGTTGCCATCGGCCCCCTGGCCCTTAAGCAGTCCCTTTCAGGCCGTCGTGGCTCGGAGCTCGTCGCCACCTGCCAAACCCACCTTTGGCTCACGCATCCCGACCAGCACTTGGCCCGGATCGCCGCATCCTATGCCGTGCTTATTGACGATCTTCTGCATCTTCCGAAACAAGGGAACCCCCAGCAATTGCTCGCAGCAACCGCTCGTGAATCGTTTGATCTCGATCTCGAAGCTCTGGTTCTCCGCAGCCGCTGCGATACGGACGTTTTGGGAGGGCGCTATTCCACGGCCTGCTACATCACCGATTCCTGGCCCGGGGTGTTGTACCTCGCTTACAAATATTGCCAGGATATCAAGGCGGCCCTGCTGGCGAACGCCAATCTGGGCGGGGATAGTTGCCATCGTGGAGCGGTTCTCGGCGTTTTGGTGGGTTTGGCTTGCGGTCACACCGTGGAGGACTGGTTCACCCAACTTACCGATAGCCAGGGCATCAGCGCAGAAATTGATGCTCTTCTGAACCCTGCGGACGATCACTTTGCCAAATAATGACCCCCAAGCTGGCCTCGTTCTGGTTACGGGAGCCACCGGCTACGTCGGAGGTCGTCTGTGGCGCCTCCTGGAAAGACAAGGGTATCGGGTACGCTGCCTGTGCCGGCGGCCGGAGCAACTGACGCCGCAGGTCGGTCGGCAGACCGAGGTGGTATGGGGAGATGTATTGCAGGCTGATTCTCTAGAGTCGGCACTGACCGGAATATCGTCGGCCTACTACCTGGTGCACTCGATGGGAGAGGCGGGGAATTTTGTGGAACAGGATCGCATTGCAGCCCGCAACTTTGCCATTGCCGCCCGTCGGGCCGGAATCGGGCGAATTATCTATCTGGGGGGACTGGGGCAGGGAGACACACTTTCACCTCACCTGAAAAGCCGCCAGGAAGTGGGCAAGGTGCTGCGCGAATCCGGAGTGCCGGTGATTGAACTGCGCGCTTCCATCGTGATTGGATCAGGCAGTCTTTCCTTTGAGATGGTTCGGTCCCTGGTAGAACGCCTGCCGTTGATGGTCACACCGCGCTGGGTTGAGGTCAAGGCCCAACCGATCGCCATAGACGATCTTTTGGCCTATCTGGTCGCGTCCCTGAAGTTGCCGCTGCAGACCAGTCAAGTTTTTGAGATCGGTGGTGCCGACCAGGTTTCCTATCGGGACCTTATGGTCGAGTATGCCCGTCAACGGGGACTGAGGCGGTTCATGCTGCCAGTTCCTCTGCTGACCCCCAGGCTTTCCAGTCTTTGGCTGGGCCTTGTGACCCCAGTCTATGCCCGGGTAGGGCACAAGCTTATTGAGTCGATCAGGACGCCGACGGTCGTCACGAACACGGCTTCCTCGATCTTTGCCATCACCCCCAAGGGTATGGCCGCAGCCATCGCCGCAGCCATCGACAGCGAAGAACGCGAATTCGCTCAAAGCCGCTGGTTTGACGCCTTTTCCTCGGCGGGCACCGGGCGCAACTGGGCCGGAGTGCGATTTGGCAACCGTCTTGTCGACGCCCGCGCCCACGGTGTTCCCGTCGATGCCGAGAAAGCTTTTGCTCCCATCTTCCGTATTGGCGGCCAAAACGGCTGGTATGCCTTCAATGTGTTATGGCGTATCCGGGGGTTTCTCGATCTTTTGGCGGGCGGCGTCGGCATGCGGC
>PWVL01000013.1 GCA_003561875.1 Desulfuromonadales bacterium
GACTTGAAGCCATCACCCTGAATGGCGGAGAAGTGCACGAAAACGTCGGGGCCGTTGTCCTGCTCGATAAAACCGAATCCTTTGGCGTCATTAAACCACTTTACAGTTCCTTGTACCATCTCTGATCTTCTTTCCTTTGGTTCCCCACCGGGAAACATGTTGATTGCTGAGCGTTATTTCCGCTTGCTCCAAAAAGATCCGCGCCAGCCCCAAAGGGCCTGCGCGACTCACAAAACGGACTGACGATCAACCCGTTTGGCGACGGAAAACTACACAGCCTGAAACTATTGCTCTGACTTCTAACACACGCCCCGTGACAAAGGCAAGCATTTTTATGCACCGCCGAGGTTCTCCGGCCATTGTTTAAAACTCCCGGAAAATGCGAGCAATGGCGGCCTGCCGAAGCCAGCGCCGATCCCGGCTGCGCCTCTTGTAATTGGATCCGGTCCTGCCTTATACTGCGTTGGCGAATCACTTGAACCTTCCGCAACCTCTGTGCAGGGAGTTTTCTGCTTCATGACCGTCAACGTCGTCAGTCAGGACCGCCTGACCGCACTGGAAGACCTGGCCAGCGCCTCCCGCGCTCTGGAGCGGTGTCTCTCAGGCCCCTTTGACAGTCCCGTCCACCCTCGGGACGTAGATACGGCCTTCCTGGCATTCAGGGCGGCGCTGCGCCGCCTCGACCGCCTTGAAGGCTGGGAAATGCCCCTCGGTCACCTGCACAGCTGGCAGGAAATCCCCCATTCCTGATCTGTAAACCTGCTCAAGCCGTTCTGTTGCCAGGTCTGTCGGCGGCCTTCCGCCGGCTTTGAAGCAATCCGTTTATCTGCAGATCAGGGGGGCTGCTGTCCGGCCAGGTCAAAAGCCTCCTTCGCTCCCTGATGGTCCCCCAGGGCGTTGCGCGCCCGGCCGATAATGCGCCAATTTTCCCGCCGCAGTTGCGAATGTCCGGCAGCCAGGCTGTTGGATCGGGCCGCCATCCCCTCGGCCTGCCGATACAGCCCCTGAACGAGACGGATGCGGGCCAGCTCCTGCCATAGCAGGGGATTACGCGGCTCGATGCGCAAGGCCCGTTCGAGATGGGCACCGGCCGGCTCCAGGTCGCCGGCGGAGGCCAGCTCACGGGCAGCGCGCAGCAGCGGCGCCACAGCCGGACCGACCGGTTCCACCTCCACTTCCGGCACTTTCGGGGGCGGAGCCACCGGGGGCCGCACCGCGCAGCCGGCAAACAGCCCGGCCAGCATGACAAGTAAAGTGCGAACCAGGAGTCTTCTCATCGAAAAACCCTTTCAAACCAGCGCCTCACGGTACCCTTTTCCCGGGGCGTCGCGCAGGAGGCCGTCTCTGCCGGAGCCGTGCCGACGACAAAGGGCAGTTTGACGACGTCAGGACAACCCGCGGCGCTGCGTCGCCCGGAACTGGACTCAATCCAGACATGTTCGATACCCTCGGGCATGGCAAGCAGCACAGGTTCCTGTTTCAGGGCAGCCATCAACTCTCCCCAGACGGTCAGGGCACCGCCGGCGCCGGTAAGACCGGCAGGCTGGTTATCATCCCGACCGAGCCACACCACGGCTACACGGTTGCCGGTAAAACCGGCAAACCAGCTGTCGCGCAAGGCATCGGTGGTGCCGGTTTTGCCGGCCACGCCCAACGCTTCCGGTAGATAGCGGTTCAGCCCTTGACCGGTGCCCTCCGTGACCACCCGTTGCAGAGCCGTGGTCAGCAGGTAGCTGGTGGGACCGTCGATCACCTGCTCCACGGCCAGCGGGTAGCGCTGCAGGGGCCGGCCGTCAAAGGTCAGCACTTCCCGAATCGCCCGCGGCGAAATTCGAAATCCGCCAGCCAGGGTCTGGTAAAGCTGGGCCATTTCCAGAACCGTATAGGCATCGGTGCCCAGCAGGCTGGCGGCATAACCGGGACGCTCCGGTTCCACGCCGAGGCGGCGCAGGGTCTGCTGCACTTCGGGGACGCCGAGTTCCAGTCCAAGACGGGCGGTGGAGACATTGTAGGATTGTGCCAGCACCCGGTACAGGGGAACCGGGCCGTGAAACTGCTTGTCGTAATTCTGCGGCTGCCAGTCCTCGGTGCCCGGTTGCCGCAACAGCAGCGGACTGTCGTCCAGCAGGCTGGCCAGGGTATAGCGGTGGGGCGGCTGCAGGGCGGTAAGGAAGATCGCCGGCTTGATCAGGGAGCCGACAGGCCGCCGGGCGTCCAGGGCCCGGTTGAACCCCTCGTAGCGGGGATTCCGGCCACCCACCACCGCCTGCACTTCGCCATTGCGGGCATCGCTTACCAGCACCGCTCCCTGCAGGCTGGCGGCCGGCAGGTTCCAGTTGCTTTCCAGCTGCTCCAGTCGTCCGACCAGTGCCCGCTCCGCGGCCCGCTGCACCCAGGGATCGAGGGTGGTAAAGATCTGCAGGCCTTCCGAACGCAGATCCTGATCCCGGTAGTTCTCCCGCAATTGCCGGTGCACCAGACTCAGAAACGCCGGGTAAGGCGACGTGCCCCGCGGCGGTCGTTCCACCACCCCGAGGGGCAGGATGCGGGCGGCCAGCAGCTGCTGATCGTCAATGACTCCCGCCTCGGCCATGGAAGCCAGCACCAGGTTGCGCCGTCCCAGCGCCCGCTCGGGTTGGCGGCGGGGGCTGTAATAGCTGGGGCCCTTGAGCATGCCCACCAGCAGGGCCGCTTCGGACAAATCGATCTGCATCAGCGGCTTGTCGAAAAAATGGGCGCTGGCAAGACCGAAGCCGTGGATGGCGCGGTTGCCGTCCTGCCCGAAATAGACTTCATTGAGATAGGTCTCGAGAATCTCGTCCTTGCTGTAGTGAATTTCCAGCAGCAGGGCCATGATCATCTCGTTCAGCTTGCGGCGCACGGTTCGCTCGGAACTGAGAAAGAAGTTCTTGACCAGCTGCTGGGTCAGGGTGCTGCCCCCCTGCAGGCTACGGCCGCTGAGGGTCATCACCAGGGCGCGGGCAAGGCCCCGGGGATCGACTCCCCGGTGACGATAGAAACGCACGTCTTCCACCGTGATCAGGGCGTCAAGCACCCGCTGCGGAACCTCGCTGAGGCGCACCAGCACCCGGTCCTCGTTGTTGCCGGGATAGATGCCGCCAATGAGTGCCGGATCAAGCCTGAGCAGGGCCAGATGACCGTCGCCCCCGACCCGCTCCAGCCGCGCCACCCGCCCTTCGGCAAAATCCACCTGCAGGGTCGTTGCCGGCTGCATCCCGTCGGCAAAGGTGAAGTCACGGGTTTTCAAGGTAACGCGGGATTCCCGCCAGCGGTAGCTGCCCGGTTCCCGGGGAGAGGCGGTTTCCCGATAGCCGAGCAATCGCAATTCTTCCACCAGTTCTGCAGCAGTCAGCTGCAACCCCGGGTAGAGTTCCAGCGGCCGGGCATAAACCCGTGCCGGCAGCGCGAAGCGACGCCCCTCGAATCGTTCCCGAATGACAAAATCCAGGTGCAGAACGTAGCCGCTCGCCAGTAGTACGGCAAGCAACAGTCCGGCCAGCAGAATTTTTTTCCCGAAAAAGCGGCGCGGCGATTTGCGGGCAGGCCGCCTAGCGGAGCGTTTGCCTGATGAGGTCGAACGACTGAACAAGCGTTTCAAAAGCGCCTTCCCTGAGATTGTTGACACAAATCCGGAAACCTGGTGATCATAACTATTCGATAAAGGGCGCGTCGGGTTATTATTGAGAAGCGCCCGCGGCACCATTCTCCCGCAGACTGTCACGGGCTCCGTAGCCCTGACGCCGTAACGGCCGGCTGAATATCGCCGAGTATAAAACGCATCGCCGGCAACAGCAACCCGGATTGCATCCACCGGAAAAACCGCGAGCTTTCATTCCGCATCGTTGCCAAGAGCTAAACACCCGCTATAATTTGACTTTGTTTAAACGGGCCAGGCCGGGACCTCAACCAACGGAACACAGCAGGAGGAGAGAAAACTGATGCGGCTACTGATCGTTGACGACGAAAAGAACATTCGGGAACTCTATGCTGCGGATCTGGAGGACGCCGGTTACCAGGTAGATACGGCCGCTGACGCCGCACAGGTTGCCGACCTGCTGCAGAAACACCGTTTCGATCTGGTGGTGCTGGACATTCACATGGGCAACGAATGTGGTCTGGACATTCTTCAGGACATCATTCGGGAACGCAAGGACCTGCCGGTGGTTCTCTGCAGCGCTTACAGCTGTTACAAGGAGGATTTCTCCTCCTGGCTGGCGGACGGCTACGTGGTGAAGAGTTCCGACACCGCAGCCCTCAGGGACGAGATCGAAAAAGTTCTGGCCAAGCGGGGGGGCACCTCTGGAAAGGGACAAGCATGAAGGCCGTTATCATGGCCGGCGGCTTTGGCACCCGCATCCAGCCCCTGACCATCAATCTGCCCAAACCGATGATTCCGCTGGTCAACCGACCGATCATGCTGCACATAATTGAGCTGTTGAAACTGCACGGCATCTCCGAACTGATCCTGTTGCTGTACCACCAGCCGGAGCTGATCAAACGCTACTTTGGAGACGGCAGCGAATTCGGCGTGCACATCACCTACGTTACTCCTCTGGAAGATCTGGGCACCGCCGGTGCCGTGAAAGCCGCCGCTCCTTACCTCGACCAGCGGTTCATGGTCATCAGCGGCGACCTGCTCACCGATTTCGACCTGTCGGCGATTGTCCTCTTTCATGAACAGCGTCGGGCCCGGGCCACCATCACCCTGACCTCCGTCACCGACCCCCTGCAGTTCGGGGTGGTCATCACTGACCGCCAGGGCCGTATCACCAAGTTTCTGGAGAAGCCGGGCTGGGGAGAGGTTTTTTCCGACACCATCAACACCGGCATCTACGTGCTGGAACCGGAAGTTCTCGAATCAATCCCCACGAATCGCAGTAGCGACTGGGCCAAGGATATTTTTCCACAGATGCTGGCCCGCCGTGAACCTCTGTTCGGTTGCAATCAGGACGGCTATTGGGCCGACATCGGCAATACCGACGCCTACCTGGAGTCGAGCCTGGATATCCTGAAGGGCAAAATCCGGGTCCACCTGGATGAAGCGCCGGCACCGGGGCTCGACGGCATCTACCTGGGCGAGGAAACCCGTCTCCCGGTGGGAAAGCCCCTGGTGCACGAGGGCATGGTAGTTATCGGCAGCAACAGCCAGATCAAGGGCCCAACCCGTCTCAAAAACTGCATCATCGGCCGCAACTGCGTCATTGAAGAAGGCGTTGAACTGGAAAACGCCGTAATCTGGGACAACGCCTACCTCAAACGGGACAGTCGGGTGCAGGGCGCGGTGCTCGGCCACCGTCTGCGCCTCGGTCGCGGCGCGATGGTCGAAGCGGGGGCAGTGCTGGGCGACGACACCACCGTGGGCGACGAGGCCCTTGTCAGAAAGGATGTCAAGGTCTGGCCCAGCAAGATCATCGAAAACGGCTCCATTGTCACCACCAATCTGATCTGGGGCGAAAAATGGCGCAAACTGCTTTTTGAGGGCGCCCTGGTGCGGGGGCTGACAAATATCGAACTGACCCCGGAATTCTGTGCTAAACTGGGGGCCGCCTATGGCTCCATCCTGCCGCGGGGCTCCTTCGTACTGACCGGCCGCGACACGATCCGCTCTTCGCGCATGCTCAAACATTCCTTTGTCGGCGGCCTGCTGTCAGCGGGGGTCAACGTTCGGGATGCCAAACGCATCCCGCTGCCCATACTGCGCTACAAGCTTTCGACCTTCGGCGAAGTGGGCGGCGTGCAGTTTCGCCAGTGTTCAGACGATCTGGCCGCCAGCGAAATCCTGTTTCACGACGACGACGGCCTGGAACTTTCCTCGACTCTGGCCAAAAGCATCGAGCGGATTTTCTTCAAGGAAAATTTCCGCCGGGTACATTTCAGCGAACCGGGGGCCATTCGGGAGATCCCCCAACTGGTCGATTTCTACCGGGAAGGCTTTTTGCGCGCCCTGGATGGCGAACTGCTGCAACGTAGGGCGCCCAGGGTGGTGCTGGATCTCAACCACGCTCCGGCCGGAGAAATTCTGCCGAATCTGCTCACCCGGCTCGGCTGTCAGATCGTCGAACTGAATTCCCACATGGACGAGAACCTGCTGGGGAGTTCTCCCGAAGCGGCACAGCAGGCCCTGGACCAGCTGTCGCGGATTGTCACCTGTCTCGACGCCACGGCCGGTTTCCGGCTCTGCCCCAGCGGCGAGCAGCTGCGGGTCGTGGACGAAAGGGGCGACCTGCTGTCGGACATGGACCTGGTGGCCAGCGTTTCCAGCCTGGTCTGCCAGACAGAAAGGGCCGGAACCCTGGTGATGCCGGTGACGGCTCCCGAAACCGTAGAGCAGATTGCCGACAGCTTGGGGCTGACCGTCGCCCGCACCCGCAACAATACCCGCTCCCTGACTGAAGCCGGACGGGGCCAGCAGGTTCAGCTGGTGGCTTCCGGCGACGGCCGGCTGGCTTTTCCAGCCTTTCAGGTGCACTTTGACGGCCTGTTCGCCATCGCCCGCATTCTCGAACTGCTGGCACGCAGCGGACAAACCCTGGGAGCGGTACGCAACAACCTGCCGAAACGCCATTTCCGTCAGGCCGGGGTTCCCTGCTCCTGGGAGATCAAAGGTGGCATGATGCGAAAAATGTGTGAACACTCGGTGGATTTGAAAGCCTCTTTTGTGGATGGCGTCAAGGTCCGTCTCGACAACGCCTGGGTGCTGGTGGTACCGGATCAGCACCGTCCACTGATGCATATCATCGCTGAAGCTCCTTTCCCGGAGCAGGCCGATGAGCTGCTGCAACGATACCGCGACCTGGCAGAAGGATGGAAGCGGGAACTACTGGCCGCCTGACCTGTTTCTTTGGAGTGTCCATGCAAACTTTGCAAGTCGCCCTGGTCTGGCACCTGCATCAGCCCGATTATCGCGATCCCTTGAGCGGACGGTTTCTTCTGCCCTGGACCTTCCTGCATGCGGTCAAGGACTACGGCGAGATGCTGCGCGTCGCCCGGGAAATTCCAGAAACCCGTCTGACCTTCAACCTGGTGCCGATCCTGCTTGAGCAGCTTGCGAGTTACGCCGAAGACTCCGCCGATGACGTCTGGCTCGAGATTCTTCGCAGAAATCCTAAGCAGATGACCGCAGCCGAGCGGGCTTTTGCTATCAACTCGTTTTTCTCGGTACACGCCGAACGACACATCGCACCCCACCCCCGCTACCGCGAACTGGCCCGCCTGCGGGACCGGGCGGTGGCCGGCGGCAGCCCTTTTCGGGATCAGGATCTGCGCGACCTGCAGGTCTGGTTTCTGTTGGCCTGGTCCGGACACTATCTGCGGACAGAAGCAAAAGTCGTTCAGGATCTGCTGCGCCGGGGCGGCGGATTCGACGAGCAGGACAAGCAGACGCTGCTGGCCTGCTATCAACAGGAGGTCATGCGGATTGTCGAGGCCTATCGTGAAGCGGAGAGCGAGGGAGCTGTGGAACTCTCTCTCAGTCCCTACGCTCATCCCATTCTGCCCCTGTTGTGTGACAGCGAAATTGCCCGCAGTGCTCGCCGTGAAGCCCAGCTTCCCGCGCCTTTCCACCATCCGGAGGATGCCCTGTGTCAACTTCGCCACGGCCGGCAGATCGCCGGCGGCCTGCTGGGTGACCGCCCCCGGGGGGTCTGGCCACCGGAGGGCGCGGTCAGCGCCGCGGCTCTGACCCTGTTGCAGCAGGAAGGCGCGCTATGGGCGGCCTCGGACGAGGCAATCCTGGCCAAAAGCCTCGGCAGAGGACTTCAGGACCGAACCCTGCTCTATCGGCCCTACCAGTATCAGGGACTGCCCCTGCTGTTTCGCGATCGGGAACTGTCCGATCGCATCGGATTCGTTTATGCCCGCTGGAATCCCGCAGAGGCGGCCACCGATCTGATTCAACGGCTGCGAAAAATCGGCGAAGCCGCCCCCGATGGACTGGTCACCCTGATTCTCGACGGCGAAAACTGCTGGGAGGGTTACGTTGACAACGGCTATCCGTTTCTGCACGCTCTTTACAACGGTCTGCACCAGGATCCGACACTGCAGATGGTAACCGTCAGCGAGGGGCTCGCCGGACGCCAGCCGACCGCCCTGCCGCGCCTGGCACCGGGCTCGTGGATCAACGGCGATTTCGATATCTGGATCGGTCACCCGGAGGAGAACAAGGCCTGGGACTGGCTGCGCCGGGCACGGCAGGACGTCCTGCCCGAGGGCCTCGGCGAATCGGCGCAGGGGCTCCCCGCCGAACCAGTACTGCATTTGCTGAGGGCCGAGGGCAGTGACTGGTTCTGGTGGTTCGGCGACCAGCATGCCACCGCCCAGGCCGAGACCTTTGACGGGCTGTTCCGCCGCCAGTTGCAGGCCCTCTACCGCAGCGCCGGCAAAACGGTTCCCGACCATCTGTATCATCCCATCAAGAAACTGACCAGCCTGCAGAACATTCATGAGCCGCTGGGGTTTATCAGCCCGCGCATCAACGGCTTGGTCAGCGACTATTTCGAGTGGCTGGCGGCGGGGCGGATAGATGCCGACACCGGTGGCGCCATGCATTCCGGCAGCCAACCTCTGACCGGCATCTATTACGGTTACGACCGGGAATATTTTTATCTGCGTCTCGACTTTGCCGGCTGGCAGGAAGAACTGACTGAAGACGAAAACAGCCTGGAGATCCGGTTTAACGGCAGCCGACCGCTGCAGGTTCGCCTGTGGCCGGCAACGGGAGCTTTGCAGGTTCGTCCCGAAAAGGGTAAGCTCGATGCCAGGGCCGTTCGTGCTGCCTGCGGCGCTATTTTCGAACTTGCGGTTACCCTGGCCGCACTGGGTCTGGAAAAATCCGGCTCTCTCGGGTTATCCTGTCACTTGTATCGGGCCGATTACGAGACCTCCCGCTGGCCCGACCCGGGGCAGGTGGAATTGATTTATCGGGGTAGCGAATTGTTCGCGCATCATTGGTTCGTCTAGACTTGCACCTTCCCATGGCCGACCGTCGGACCCGGGGAGTACGAAGGGCAAAATCCTGGAAACTTTCCCTGACAGGCTGTTTTAAAACAGCCTGTGGAGCCCAAGTATGGGCAACCAGAATCAAGCACGATTTTTCAAAGGCTTGATTTTGTGAGCATACCGGAAAACCTGTTTTCGGCATGCGGACCCGGAAAAGTCCATGGAGTGACTTTTTCAACAATCTGCCAAGGAGAGATACCGTGTCCGAAATGCGTTGGGATCCATTGAAGAACCTCTGGGTGGCCGTGGCCGACAGCAAAAGCAGAAATCCCCGGGATTTCTTCATGGAGCGGCAGAAACTGACCACCACCGCCTGTCCCTTCTGTTACGGTCAGGAGAACAAGACCCCTCCGGAAATCTTTGCCCTGCGCCCCGACGGAAGCCCTCCAAACAAGCCGGGCTGGCGGGTGCGGGTGGTGCCCAATAAATATCCCATGCTCGGCATCGAAGGCGAACTGGCACAGCGGGGGGAAGGTCTCTACGACGCCATGAACGGCATAGGAGCTCACGAGGTGGTCATCGAAACCCCTGACCACGAACGCTCCACCGCCGACCTGTCGGCAGCGGAACTGGCCGATGTGCTCCACGCCATTCAGACCCGGCTGGTCGACCTGCGGCGGGACGCCCGCTTTCGCTACATCATGCCCTATAAAAACGACGGCCTGGAAGCCGGATCCACCATCCCTCACGCTTACAGCCAGATCCTCGCCCTGCCGGTGATTCCCCCGGAAGTGAGTCGCGCCTTGAGCACCAGCAAAGATTATTTTGTCCGCAAGGATCGCTGCCTGATGTGCGACCTGCTCGCTCAGGAAGTCGCCGACGGGCGCCGAATCGTGCGCAATGACGGTGAATTTCTGACTTTTTGTCCTTACGCGGCGCGGCACCCTTTTGAAGTGATGATCGCCCCTCAACGCCACAGTCACGACTTTACCCAACTGGATCACGGCAGCCTGACCCGGCTCGCCGAAACCCTGGGAGACCTGCTGCGCCGGCAACGCCAGGTGTTGCGGGACCCGCCCTACAACATTCTGCTGTACACCGCCCCGCCGCCCCATCGAAGACCGGGCAAACCCAATTACTGGAATACCCTGAGTTTTGACTACCACTGGCACATGGAACTGATGCCCCGACTGGCGCGCCCCATCGGCGTGGAGTGGGGAAGCGGTTTTTACTGCAATCCCACTGCACCGGAAGAGGCGGCGGCTTTTCTTAGGGACGCCTTCCTGCACCCGGCCCCCTGATCTGCGGAGTTTTCATGCCGAATGTTTCTGCAAAACGGATCGCCTATTTTCCCCTGTCGGTGGCCTTCTCCGCCCGGGCGCGGCAACAATTCGCGCTGCCCCTTGAACCCCCCGATCCTTCTGCGGCCGAGACCCTGTACTATTTGCGCCGAGCCGGCTGCTGCCTTTCTTCGCAGGCCGCTAGCGGAACCCGGCTGAACCTGCTGGCCCAACTCAATCGCGCCCTTCGGGTTGTAGGGCAACAATTTTTCAAGGACAGTCCGCCCGCCGGGGAGATCAACCGGGAAACCCTGTCGAGCATGTTGGAGTTGTTCCCGCCTCACGAACTGCTGCGGGGGGGGGACGCAAACGATTACCTTGCCGTTTCCTCCGAAGGGTACCTTGAGGCAGTGCTGGAACTGTTTCTGCTGGACCTGCAAAATACCAACCCGGCCGCCGCCGAACTGCGCCCCCTGTTCGACGACGAGGAACTCAAAGAACGCTGCCGTTACCGGGAGGAGCTGAACCGTTTGGACGCGCAACAGCTTGGGGCTCCGGGAACCGGTTTTGCCGGCCAACGACTCACCGACCTGTTGCAAGCGCCCATCAAGGCCGCTCCCCATTCTCTGGCGGACCAGTTGGCTTTTGTACGTCTCTCCTGGAGCGAACTGCTGCCCGAGTCCCTGCGACAAGCCATGGACAGCGCCTTTGACGGACTGGCTGCTGAAGAGCAGGTTCGGGGGCCGGGCCCGGGACCGTTTGTGGCTCCGATCCCCCACTACCCGGCTTCGACCACCACAGGGGCCGATCCGGAGAAATTTTCTCCCGACCGGGACTGGATGCCGCGTACGGTGCTCATGGCAAAATCCACCTACGTCTGGCTCGAACAACTTTCCCGCCAGTACGAACGACCGATCCAGACCCTTGAAGACATTCCCGAGGCCGAACTCGACCGGCTCGCCGGTCAGGGTTTTACCGCTCTGTGGCTCATCGGTCTCTGGGAACGGTCGCCGGCTTCCCGGCAGATCAAACGGATCATGGGCAATCCGGAAGCCGAGGCGTCGGCCTATTCCCTTTATGATTACCGCGTCGCCACGGATCTCGGCGGCGAAACAGCCCTGCAGAATCTCAACGCCCGCTGCCGAGAACGGGGACTCCGGCTGGCCTGCGACGTGGTGCCCAACCACACGGGCATCGTCTCCCGCTGGATGGAGGAGCATCCCGACTGGTTTGTTCAACTCGACTACCCGCCCTATCCCGGCTACCGTTTTGACGGACCCGATCTTTCACCGCGCCCGCCTGTTTCCATTCAGATTGAAAACGGCTATTTTGACCGCAGCGACGCGGCGGTAGTCTTCAAACACACGGATCGCGACAGCGGCCGGATCCGCTACATCTACCACGGCAACGACGGCACCCATACCCCCTGGAACGACACGGCTCAGCTCAACTTCCTGCTGCCGGAAGTACGCGAGGCGATGATTCAGACCATCCTCGGAGTAGCCCGGACCTTCAAGGTGATTCGCTTTGACGCTGCCATGACCCTGGCGCGTAAACACTTTCAGCGCCTCTGGTTTCCCCAGCCCGGCGGCGGCGCCGGAGTCCCTTCCCGGGCCGAGCACTGGATGGCAAAGGAAGAATTTGACCGGCTCTTTCCCGTGGAGTTCTGGCGGGAAGTGGTGGACCGGGTGGCCGCCGAAGTTCCCGACACTCTGCTGCTGGCGGAAGCCTTCTGGCTCATGGAGAGTTTTTTCGTCCGCACCCTGGGCATGCACCGGGTCTACAACAGCGCCTTCATGCACATGCTCAAGAACGAGGACAACGGCAAGTATCAGCAACTGCTGCGCAATACCCTGGAGTTCAATCCGGAAATCCTCAAGCGCTTCGTCAACTTCATGAGCAATCCCGACGAGGCCACCGCCGCCGACCAGTTCGGCAAGGGCGACAAATATTTCGGCGTCGCGGTCCTACTGGTCACCCTGCCCGGCCTGCCCATGTTCGGCCACGGCCAGATCGAAGGCTTCAACGAAAAGTACGGTATGGAGTACGGCCGCAGTTACTGGAACGAAACCGTCGACACGGGCTTTGTCGCCCATCATCAGAGCCAGATCTTCCCTCTTCTGCACCGCCGTCACCTGTTCAGCGAAGCGCAGAACTTCGAGCTTTATCCCCTGGAAGGAGCACAGGGGATCAACGAGGACGTCTTCGCCTATTCCAACGGCGACTACCGGGAGCGGGTGCTGGTGGCCTATCACAACCGCGCGGGTGAGGCCGCCGGCTGGATTCGCCACAGCGTCCCCCGGACCCGTCCCAAGCAGGGCGAGCCGGACGAACCTTCCTCCCTTTCCCTGGCCGTGGCCCTCGGCCTGCCCGAAGACGCCACCGGCTACTGCCGGTTCCGCGACCTGCACAGCGGCCTTGAGTATCTGCGGCCGTTGGCAGAACTGCACGCCCGGGGCCTGTTTCTGCAGTTGGGGGGCTACCAGTACCGAGTGTTCACCGACTTCGGTCTGCTTCGGGATCAAAATGGCGGCTGGGCGCGTCTCTGTGCGCGACTCGAAGGCCGGCCGGTGGCCGACCTCGACCTCGCCTTGCGGCAACTGGAACTTGAACCCCTGCGCAACGCCTATGAGTCCC
>PWVL01000082.1 GCA_003561875.1 Desulfuromonadales bacterium
CATGTTTTTCACCCTGGGCCTCCGAGGTCAGTGGAACCCGGGCCGGCATCTACAATTTTGCCTTTGGCGGCGGGCACTGGCACTCCCAGACTGCCAGCGGTTTTACACGGGCTCTTCCGGTGCGCTCCGGCAAATAGATTGTTGGAACATTTTTTCAAAGGGAGAAAAAAATGAATAAAATTCTTTTGGTCGCCATTACTGTGCTGACAAGTTGCGGATTTCTCCTCGCTTCCAGTTCACACCTTTACGCTCAAACGAAGGGCGCCCCAGTGTCGTTTTCAGCGGAGTGGGGTTATTATGATGAAGGCGAGCTTCGCAATAACGGCACATACTACGCCGGCCCCGACGCTGTCCGGGTGGAAATGGTTGCTGACTCAGCTGTTCATCATTTAGGGCCGGAGGGTGGCCCTTATTCAGTCATCTACAATTTGAAAGATTCCGTCGCCTGGATACTCGATCACACCGCCTGTACCTACTCGGAACAGAAGAGCCTCCGGTTTGGCATGTACTGGAGTCACTGGATCGGACATTTCGGCGCGCCCTGCCCCCAGGAGACGCGAGCCAGACGCATCGGCAGAGAGACATTGCAGGGGCGTTCAGTGGAAAAATGGCGCTGTACTACCCCCGAAAGGCACCAGTTCTTCACTTGGTATGACACGCAACTGCAAACCCCTGTTCGTATCGATATATATCAGGACTATGATGAGTATTTTGAATTATCCAACATCAAGGAAGGCCCTCAACCCGAGACGCTGTTTGTTGTGCCGCCGGGCTACATTTCGCATACTATCGCTGTACACATGGAAGGCGAACATTCCTGCCCCGAACCGAATTCCGCCGGCGTGCCATCACGTTGACAGATTTCTTATTCCGACTCTGCGGCGGAACAGGTTGATCGGGAAAAAACCGGCAACCTGTTCCGCCGCCCTGACTCTCTCTCACAGTCTCCTTTTCGCAAGCTGTTTTTTCCCGCCGTTTTTGTGATATGCTCCCGCCCTGCCCCCCCTTTAACTTCTTGCCTGGAAAGAGATCCTGGATGGTGACCGATTTGTCTGTCAACCGGCCGGAACTGCTGATGCCCGCCGGGGATCTGGAAAAGCTCAGAACCGCCGTGCGCTTTGGCGCAGACGCCGTCTATCTGGGCACCGATGCCTTTGGCCTGCGTGCCCATGCCGGCAATTTCAATCTCGACGATCTGTGGGAGGCACGCCGCATCACCGCTGATGCCGGTGTGTCCCTTTATCTGACCCTCAACGCCTCCCTGCGCCCTGCGGAGTTTGACGCCCTTGAACATCTGCTCGAAGAGCTGCGACCCGTGAACCTGGACGCCTATATCGTCGCCGACCCGGGGGTGCTGACAACCATCCGCCGGGTCGATCCACGGCGGATTCTTCATATTTCCACCCAGACCAACAACTGCAACCCGCGGGCTGCCGAATTCTGGCGCAGCAACGGCGCAACCCGCATCAACCTTGCCCGTGAACTGACCCTGGAGGATATGCGCGCTTTTGCCGGGCAGACCGCCATGGAACTCGAATGCTTTGTCCACGGTGCCATGTGCGTGGCCCACTCGGGCCGTTGTCTGCTCTCCACCGCGCTGCTGACCCGCAGCGCCAACCGGGGAGACTGCGCCCAGCCCTGCCGCTGGAATTACGCCCTGGTGGAAGAAACCCGCCCTGGTGAGGCCCTAAGCATCGAGGAAGACGAACGGGGCACCTACATCATGAACAGCCGCGACCTGTGCCTCATCGACCAGCTGCCGGAATTGATGGCCGCCGGGGTGCACTGCTTCAAGGTCGAAGGGCGCATGAAGAGCCTTTACTATGTGGCCAATACGGCGCGGGTCTATCGCGACGCCATCGATCGCCTGAGTGCGGACCCCGCCGATCGGGATCCCCTGTGGCGCAGCGAACTGGAAAAAATCAGTCACCGCCCCTACACCACGGGCCTGCTCCTCGGCGAAGAAGGGGCGGCGATTCATGCCGCCGACACCCATTACATTCGCACCCACGATTTTGTCGGCTTCGTCCGGCGAAATGAACAGGGGCTGTGGGTGGAAGGGCGCAACCGCTTCTTTTCCGGGGATGTGCTGGAACTTCTCGGTCCGCGCATGCGCCAGCAGGCCTTTGTGGCCAGGCCTTATGACCGTGACAACGGTGCGCCGTTGACCGCCGGACAGCCCAATTCCCAGCTGCTCATGGAACTGCCGGACTGGGCCGAGGCGGGGGATCTGATTCGCCGGGAGCGGCCGCGATGATCACCAGAATGCTGCTCACCGGCTATCTGTTGATTGTGGCTCTGCGGCTGGTGCTGGAGGGGCTGAATCTGCGCCATCGCCGCACCACCGCGCCGCGCCTGCCAAAGCTTTTTGCCCAGCGCATAAACCCCGAACGGCTCAGGCACAGCGAAGCCTATGCCCTGGCCAAGGACCGCTTGGGACTGCTGGAAACCCTGCTGGGGGCGGTTCTGACCCTGGCTTTCGTGTTTGGCGGCCTGCTCCCCCGCTACGACCGTTGGATCGGCGGTCTCAGCGACCATTTCATCCTGCAGGGTCTGCTGTTTTTCGCCGGGCTGCTGCTGATTCAGGCTTTGATCGGCACCCCCTTCTCCTTCTATCGTCACTTCGTTCTTGAAGAGCGGTTTGGTTTCAACCGCAGGAGTCTCCGCTTGTGGCTGGCCGACGGCGCCAAATCCCTGCTGCTCGGCACTCTGCTGTTCCTGTTGCTGGCCGGCGGCGCCCTGTGGCTGGTACAGACCGCCCCCCGAAGCTGGTGGTTGTGGGTCTGGGGCTTCTGGGCGGGCCTGTCGATCTTTCTCATGCTGCTCTCGCCCTACCTCATCGAACCGCTCTTCTTCACCTTCAAACCCCTGGAGAAACCGGAGCTGGAGGACCGTATCCGCTCCCTCCTGCGCCGGGCCGGAGTCAGGGCGGGCACCGTCCTGCAGGTGGACGCCTCGAAAAGAAGCGGCCACAGCAACGCCTACTTTACCGGCATCGGCAAGGTCAAACGGGTGGTGCTCTTCGATACCCTGCTGGAACATCTGACGGATGAGGAAATGCTGGCGGTTCTGGCTCATGAGCTGGGGCACTGGCGCCTCGGCCACCTGCGTCGACGCCTGATCACCAGCCTGGTGGTTGCTCTGTCGAGCTGCTTCGTTGCCTTCCATGTACTTGATAATCAACTGTTGCCGCACTGGTTCGGGCTGACGGAGCTGTCCTTTGCCGCGCAAGCGCTGCTGCTCTTCTGGCTGGCGACGCAACTCGGATTTTTCTGCACCCCGCTCGGCCACTGGTGGTCACGACGCCAGGAACGGCAGGCCGACCGGTTCGCCGTGGAGCTGACCGGCAGCGGCATGCCCCTGGCCACGGCGCTGGTGACCCTGGCCAAGGAGAACCTGAGCCAGCTGTTCCCCCACCCCTGGTACGCCG
>PWVL01000228.1 GCA_003561875.1 Desulfuromonadales bacterium
CCATGGCGAACCCCGGCAGCACCAGGTGGCGAACACACTGCAAGGCGTCCTCCGTGAAGGCCACGTAGCGGCCGCTGGGCAGCACACCGAGCTGCATGGCGAAGATGAAGATGAGAACCAGCGCCAACCAGAAGCTCGGCACTGAAACCCCCACTATGGCCACCACGGACAGGAACTGGTCTGCGAAGCTGCCGCGTCGGACAGCCGCGAGCACTCCGATGGGAATGCCTATAAGCAGCGCCAGCAACAGTCCCACGAGGGCGAGGGCCAGAGTGACCGGCAGCCGCTCGTAAAGGGCCTGGGCCACCGATCTATCGAGAACGTACGACCTACCGAGATCACCCCGGACGGCTCCTGCCAACCACGATAGAAACTGCTGGGGAAGGGGTTGGTCCAACCCCATTCCCGCGCGCACCGCCTGGATCCGCGACTCCGTTGCCCTTACGCCCAGCATCCTGGCAGCGGGATCACCCGGAGCCAGGTGCATGATAACAAAGGTCATCACCGCCACCAGCATCAGGGTGGGCACAAGCCCAATGGTGCGACGCACCAGATAGTTGATCACCCGACGTCAACTCCTAACCTTCGCACGGACACCGGTCACTCCTCGATCCACACATTCCAGAACCTGGGAGCCCAGAACGGAACGAACCCGTGCACATAGTCCCGATGAGCGTGCAGCTTGTGCATATCGCCAAACTTGATCACTGGAACCTCCTCATATAAGGCCCTGGACAGCTCGCAGTAAATCTCGTATCGGGTCTCGAAATCCGCGTGCTGCATGCCCCGTTCCAGGATGTCGTCGATGCGAGGATTCGAATGACCTATCCAATCTTGATCAGTATGCCAGTAGTTGAAGTAAGATCCATCGAAGGGAATGCTGTCCCCAGTGTTGTTAAAGTGCCAGACCGTTTCGTCCCGCATGGTCATCATGGCTGGCCAGTCATACACTTGGAGGTCGACGTTAAACCCGGCCTCCCTCAGCTGTTCATCCATCACAATGGCCGTCCGGTACATCCAGTGGTAGTCGCTGGTGGCGAGGAGCACCAGTTCCTCGCCATCATATCCCGTCTCCTCGGCCAGCTCCCGGGCCCGGTCGGGATCTCGCTGATCGTAAAGACCCAGTTGCTCACCGATATCACAGTACCAGACCTGCTCCTGGAAGAAGAAGCTGCCACACAATCGGTAAAATTCCTCCAGTTCAGCCGCGGCGAGCATGATCTCCTCATGATTGAAGACGGCCTGTATCGCCTGACGCATTCGGACATCATCCATGGGCGACTCAGTGGTGTTAAACCAGAGCATGGGCGCTCTCATACCCTTTTGCACCACTGTCTCAAGGTCAGGGTGAGCTTTGAGATCGTAGTACTCGATCTTGGGCAAGTCGTGCGCCCAGTGGTAGTCACCGGCGATAATTCCGGCAACGCGCGAACCGCTCTCCGGAACAGGCACCATTAGGACTTCATCGACGTACGCCGTTCGCCGCCCGCCGAGTCCGGTGGGAGCCTCCCAACGAGTGTCAGGAACGTAGTCCTCGAACCGCACCAGTCGCAGGTGCTCATCGGGAATCCATTCATCGATCTCAAAGGGACCGGTGCCGATGTATTGTTCCATGGTAATGTGCTCGTTTTCTTCCACTTCCGCCAGGACATCGGCAGGGAAGATGGGCACTCCCACCCAGGGAATCGCGATCAGGGCCGGCAGTACCGGCTCCGGTTCGGAGAACACAAGAGTTAGTTGGTGATCCCCCTCCAAGTGGATCTCATCAATGCCAGCGAAATCCGAGGCCCGCGGGGACACTTCGATCGTCCTGCGAAACGATGCCTTCACATCACGACTGGTCATGTGCTGTCCATTGTGAAAGAGAACTCCCTCGCGGAGTTCGAACGTCCACTCTGTGTAATCATCATTCGCGTAGTAGTCTCTGGCCAGCTGAGGAATGATGGCCCACTCCTCATCATACGTGAGAAGTTCCTCCATCACGTGAACGGCAACAAAAGCCGACAGAGTCGTCCATGCGATGCAGGGGTCCAGTGCTGGTGGCGAAGCAGTCATGGCCACCATTAGTGTTCCACCTTTTCCGGGTTCCGCCGGATCTACCTCCTCAGTATCTTCCACGGCCGGTGTTGCATCTCCCTGACATGCTGTCGACATGGTAAGAAGAAACAGGGTTGCCAGCAGTGCAATCAATCTCGTTGCACGCATAGCCTGTGTTGCCATCACTCCTTCCCTTCGAATAAGGTCCATGATCAGTGAGCCGGGAGACACCATTATGTTGCGCTCTCCGCTCCCCCTGCGTATCCGATCTCACAAGCCCCTTCCTGTGACGCAACAGATGGTTCGATCACCCGACCTCAACTCCTCACTTCCGACGCCGATCATTCTTCGATCCACACGTTCCAGAACCGGGGTGCCCAATAGGGAGCGAACCCGTGCACGTAGTCCCTGTGCGCGTGCAGCTCGTGCATGTCACCGATCTTGATGAACGGTATCTCCTCGTAAAGCGCCCTGGACAGCTCACAGTAGATCTCGTACCTGGTCTCGAAGTCGGCGTACTGCATGCCGCGCTCCAGGATCTCGTCTATCCGCTCGTTTGAATGACCGAGGAAGTCCTGGTCGGTGTGCCAGTAGTTCAGATAGGTCCCATCGAAGGGAATGCTGTCACCGCTGTTGCACAGGTGCCAGGTATCCTCCCGCATGGCAAGCATGGTAGACCAGTCGTAGACACGCAGATCAACGTTGAAGCCGGCCTCCCGGAGCTGTTCGACCATCACCATGGCTCCACGGTACATCCACTCGTAGTCACTGGTAGCCAGAAAGACTATCTCCTCGCCGTCGTAGCCTGCCTTCTCGGCAAGCTCCCGGGCCCGCTCAGGGTCCCGCTGGTCATAAAGCCCCATCTCCTCGCCGATGTTGCAGTACCAGACCTGTTCCTGGAAGAAGAAGCTGCCGCACAGCCGGTAGAATTCCTCCAGCTCCGCCGCGGCGAGCATGATGTCCTCGTGGTTGAGAGCAGCCTGTACCGCCCGGCGCATCCTCACATCGTCCATCGGGGGCTCGTTGGTGTCAAAGTAAAGAACCGGGGCCCACTGCGCCTTCTGCAGTACGGTCTGCAGGTTCGGGTCTTCCTTGAGGTCGTAGTACTCGATCTTGGGCAGGTCCTGCGCCCAGTGATACTCACCGGCGATGATGCCCGCGACACGAGAACCACTCTCCGGGACCGGTATCATCAGTACCTCATCGACGTAGGCCGTCCGATTTCCTCCCAGGCCCGTGGGACCTTCCCAACGAGTGTCGGGAACGTAGTCCTCGAAGCGCACCAGGCGGAGACAGTCGTCGGGGATCCACTCGTCTATCTTGAAAGGCCCGGTCCCGATGTGGTGCTCTATACCGATGTGGTCATCGTCGCCCACGTCAGCAAGCACA
>PWVL01000148.1 GCA_003561875.1 Desulfuromonadales bacterium
AAAGACTGATGGAGGTCGTCTTGCGCAACACCACGTTGGCCATGGCCGACAGCAGAGCGGCGGTCACCGCGATAAAAAGGGACCAGTCCTCGATCAACCCGAGGAACTGGTCCACCCGTTTCAGCATGTTGTTCATGCGCTCAGATTTCCATGAAAAGACTCAGTTGCCAAGACGTTCTCGCACTTTTTGCAGGTAATCAGGCCCAATCCTCTGGCCCCACGCCTCGTAAACCGGTTCACTCAACTCCAGCAACCGCTGCCGATCCTCCCGGGAGAGAAAAATAAACTCCACTCCCCGAGCTTCGGCGGCTGCTATCTGCTCCTGTTCCTGCTGGCGGGTGCGGGCGCGACTGGCGGCGCTTTCTTCGGCAACGACCTCCAGCAGAATCTCCTGCAGATCGGCCGGCAGACGCTCGAACCAGGCCCGGTTCATCAGATGGATGAACAGCCCCTGGGCATAGTCGACCCGGGTCATGAAACGCGCCACATCGAACTTGCGGGTCAGGTTGCAGACAATCGGCGTATGATCCAGTCCGTCGATGACTCCGGTCTGCAAAGCCTGGGGTACATCGCCCCAGGGCATTACCGTGAAGCGCAATCCCCAATTTCGGTAGATATCCGTATTCACCGGCGCCTCCGCCACCCGGAAGTTGACCCGGCGGGCCTCCTCCAGAGTGCGCACCGGCTCCCGGGTCGCCCAGCCGTAGGAGCCGTGACCGGTCACGTCCAGCACCATCATGCCCTGGCCGCGGGCGCTGTCGCGAAACACGTCGAACAACTCCGGATCGTTGCGAAAGGTCTCCAGCTTATCGAAACTGTCCACCACAAAAGGCAGATTGACGATACCCAAAGTGTCGGCGACGTTGGCCGCCGCCACCGAAGAACAGAGCATCCCCTGAACCGCCCCGAGGCGCAACTTGCTCAATACCGCCCGTTCTTCGCCCAGTTGGGAAAGGGGCCGAAAATCCACATACAGCCGGCCTGCGGATCGCTCCCAGACCCGGTCGCGAATCTTGTAGCCCACCGATACTCCTTCTATCGCCGGATGGGACACGGCCGACAGCAGGTAAGTGTATTCGGCCCCGCTCGGGTCGAAATCGGGCTGCCAGGCATCCAGCGGACTGGGCTCCTGCCGGGCCGCCACGTCCGGGCGCCCGGTTTCGCCGTCGCCATTCCCGGATCTCCGCTCCCCCGGACAACCGGCGAGCATCACCAGCAGCAGCAGAGCGCCCAGGGCGAAACTCCATCGTTTCATACGTATTCCTCCATCGGAAAGATTGATACTTCAAAGGGCAGAACCAGCACTGTGTTGAAAAAGCTCTTTACCCGACCGCTCAATGCTGTTTCAAAAACGGAGAAAGGCCGGAAGTCTCAACAGCTTGCGGCGAAAAAAGAGAATACCCGGCGCAGGGCGGTCGGTCAAGGCCCCAACAACCGGCGAGACCCTCCCGGGCGGACCCTGGCAAGGCTTCTCCCAAGCGGATGGAACCGCCTCACAGATCGGCCAGAGTCTCCTGCACCCGTTGCAGGTAATCGGCACCGATCTTGTCCCGCCAGCCGGCGTAGACCGGTTCGGAAAGCTCGATGAGCCGCTGCCGGTCGACCGGGTCGAGTTCATGAATCCGCAACCCCTTTTCAACCGCCCGGGCCAGTTCCCGCTGCTCCTGGGCCACTCCCCGGGCTCGGGCACGGGCGCTCTCCTGCTCGATGGTAGTTACCAGAATCTCCTGCAGATCTTGCGGAAGACCGGACAGCCACTCCTTGTTGATCAGGTGGATATACAGCCCCTGGGCATAGTTGATGGGGGTGAAATTCCTGGCAACGTTGAACTTGTTGGTAATGGCGCAGACAATGAAGGTGTGATCGAGCCCCGTCACCACCCCGGTCTGCAGGGCCTGCGGCACATCGGGCCAGGGCATCACCGTAAACCGCAGCCCCCAGGCCCTGTAACTGTCAATGTTGACCGGCGCCTGGGCCACTCGAAAATGGACCCGGCGGGCTTCTTCCAGAGTGCGTACCGGCTCCCGGGTGGCCCAACCGTAAGCGCCGTAGTTGGTGAAATCCAGCGCCAGAATCCCCTGCCCGGCCGCGGCGTCACGAAACTCGTCAAACAGTTCCGGCGTATTGCGAAAAGCCTGCAGCTTGTCGAAACTGTCAATAACAAAGGGCAGGTTCACCACGCCCAGCTTGTCCGCCACATTGACCGCCGCCACCGAGGAACAGAGCATGCCCTGCACGGCGCCGAGCCTGAGCTTGGTAATCACGTCCCGCTCGCCGCCCAACTGGGCCATGGGGCGAAAATCGACGTAGAGTCGCCCATCGGAAAGCTCCCAGACCTTGTCACGGATGTGATAGCCCACCGCAATCCCTTCGATGGACGGATGGTCCACATTGGACAGCAGATACGTGTACTCGGCGCCACGAGGATCGAACCGGGGCTGCCAGTCCGCCAGCGGATCGCTTGCCGCCACCCTCGCTGCGGCGGTGGGCGTCTGTTCTTCCCCGACCTCCGAACCCCGCCTGCAACCCGTCAGATTCCCCAACGTCAGTACCAGTGCCAAAAACGGCAACAGCAACGGTCCGATAGCTTTCATGTGTCTCCACTCCCTGAAAAAGGTGTCCTGACCCCAAAAACGATGCCTGACAGCATAAGCCAGCTGCTTTGATCCAGTAAAGCCTTATTGCGCAGGGCATGCCACAGAGCAGGCTCCAATCCAGACGCCGGTCCGCCTTTCCTTCCACGGCACCCTCGTGCTAGCATTGAAACCATGCCGAATGAGAACAGCTTTTTCGACACCCACGTCCATCTGGACCGCCTGCCCGACGACCTCGATCCGGCCCTGGAAGTCGAGGGCGCCCGCCGCCACGGTATCGAACAGTTTCTTCTCCCAGGAGTGGAGCCGCACCGCTGGCGGCGACTCCTGGAACTGGCCGAAACCCTGCCCGGCTGCCTGGCGGCGCCCGGAGTCCATCCCCAGGCGGCGGCTGAGTGGAATACCAAGGTTGCCGCAGAGCTGGCACGGCACCTCGAGCGGCCGTCGGTGGTCGCCGTCGGTGAAATCGGTCTCGACGGCGACCTGCCCTTTCCTGCCATGGAAAAACAGGAACGGGCGCTGCGGGAGCAGTTGCGCCTCGCCCGGGAAGCCGGGCTGCCGGTACTGCTCCACTGTCGCAAGGCCACAGGCCGGCTGGTGGAGATTCTGCGCCAGGAGAATGCCGGAGCCTGCGGCGGTATCTGGCACGCCTTCTCCGGCAGCGCGGAAACGGCCCGGGAGGCCATTCAGCTCAACTTCGTCCTCGCCTTTGGCGGCTCCCTCACCTGGCCCGGGGCCCGGCGGGCGCCTCAGGTGCTGCAAGGGCTGCCCGCCGACAGCATCGTGCTGGAAAGTGATGCCCCCTACAGGGCCCCTCTACCTCACCGCGGC
>PWVL01000139.1 GCA_003561875.1 Desulfuromonadales bacterium
GTCCGCATTACTTAAAGTTTTTGCAAAAAAAGCAGTATAGTACTAATACCGTCTTTTTCCCCCGATCTGTATACGGTCCAAAGGAGAAGTTGGCCAGAAATGGTTAAAATGAACCATATGGTTGACAGCTGGGGGGCGTTATGGTATTATTAAGTAGTCTTACTTGCAAATATTTAAAACTACTATTAAAAGGGAGAGTTGCTCATGTGGACCGATACTTGGATGAAGGCAAGGTATGAAATCAGAAAAATAAAAGATTCAAGGGGAAATGAAGCGGAATGCATCTGTGCTGATCCATCCTCTGAAATTGAGAAATATTACCTTATTCATGATGGAGCAAAAGTGAAAAGGGGCCCGGGAAAAGTAGAATTTCAGCCGAAAAGCATCAAAGGCCCTGATTGGCCGCCGCACCTGGCCCTGATGCGTCTGGACTTAAATCGAAAAGAGGAAATTGAAGAGTTCTGCAGCGCTTATGGCTTGTTAGGGCTGCGGAACATTCCGTTTTGGATGGCCATGGAACCGGATGGTGTCGAAAGCAGACTGCACAAGGTGAAGTATCCTGACTTGCCTGGGAGGTTCACAAACGCAGCGGCGAATGAAAACATCTCAGAATTATGGTTTTCGGGATGGTATAGCCTGCCCGAAGCAGCAGAATTAAATGTCAATCAGCTCTACCGCTTTGTCGAACCTGTCGAGTTATTCATCCGGGCAGCCGCGGAGTATCAGAAGGTCACAGCAAGGCTGGAGAAACGAGGCCCTGATGACCCAGACCTGATTAAACGATACAACAAGATGACGCAAACGAATGGCCGTAGAATTGAGGCAGAGGAACTCGGTTTCGCCGGCTGCATACCAGCCCCCGCTTATGGGGATGGCAAGTGGTGCTGGAAGTGGATGTTTCGAAGCCTCCTGGAAGCATGCTACTTTAAGCTCTTTCAGGGCTATGTCGACGGAGGGCGGGGCATTAAACGCTGCAAATGGTTCAAGTGTAAACGGCCATACTTCGCTGTTTACGCGACCGATGCTTATTGTTGCATCGACTGCCGAAAAGCCGACACGGTCTACCACAATCCCGACCGGGTGCTCAAACGGGAAGTCCGAGCCAAAAAGGATGCCGGACTAATTACCGAAGAAGAGCGGAAAAGACTATACCGCTTTATTGAGCAAACCTGGAAGAATGAGAAACCGCAACTGGAAGTCTTCAGGGCCATGGTGGATGACTATGTCGGTACTGAAAAATCTGACCAAGATACGTAAGAAATGTTGAAACTGGGGGCGGATCGAAAATACAAACGACAGGGTCCGCTTTCCAAATACACAATAAAAAAGGAGGACCATCAATGACGGTAGGGGGAAAGATCAACTATGGCGCAACACTAGATGGCGGCGAGGGCATTACCAAGGGAAGCCCCTTCGCCGGGTATACCCTGGAGGAGCTGCAGCTGCCCCAGGACTTTGCCGGCGAAATTGGGGTGCAGAAGTTAATTACAACGATTCCTGTTAACCGGCCCGATCGGGATAGGTTTTTCCGCACCAATCCGAACCCGGCGTATAAGCTGACGGTTGTGGTCCTGGAGATCAAAGGGGAAAACGAGACTTTCCTCGTCCACCCCAATCTGGCTGCACGGCTGACGGGTGAAACAAGGGCCAAGCAGCTCGTTGTGTGCATCAATCGTCAAGCCGTGTTGTCGATCTGGCCGTTGGCGCTGCCGGAGCCGGATGGTCGGATCAATCCGTGGCACCGCTCCGCAATGGAGGCGGCTAAAATAGCCGAGAGCCATTGGATACGCCTAATTCCGAACACGGCGTTAGGTGCCTATGACATCTATCAAGCCCAAGGCGACCTGGGGGAGCCAGAGTGGCCGGAGCTCACCATGCAGCAGATCGTGGACATCGCTTTCAAAGGCAAGATCATCGCGGAGCCCGACCACCCGGTTCTCCGCCAGCTGCGGGGGGAAGTATGAGTGGATATCCGTGGGACAGGTATCGCCAAGTCTGGGCCATCGACTTCGAGTTCCAAACCCCTCCCGGGGAGAGGCCTGTTCCGGTCTGCGTCGTGGGCAAAGAGCTAATAAGCGAGCAGGTGGTGCGGATGTGGTTGGGGGATGGCTCCCGGCCATTTCCGCCCTACCCCACGGGGGCCGATACCCTCATCGTAACTTTCTATGCTTCTGCGGAGGTGGGTTGCCACATAGCCTTGGGCTGGCCAGTGCCGGAGAATGTCCTCGACTTATACACCGAGTTTAGAAATCTCACCAACGGGCTCCCCACGGTGGCCGGGAGTGGGTTGCTGGGCGCCCTGACGCACTTTGGGCTGGCGGGAATTTCCGCAGATGAAAAGGGGTCGATGCGGGACCTTGTCCTGCGGGGCGGACCTTGGACCGAGGGAGAGAAAGGGCAAATTCTGGACTACTGCCAGTCCGATGTTGAGGCCACGGAACGTCTTCTAAGCGCGATGGAAACGGGAATTGACCTACCCAGAGCCTTGCTGCGAGGGCGCTACATGGCGGCCGTGGCACGTATTGAATGGAACGGTATCCCGGTGGACGTATCCAGCCTAGAGACCTTGGAACTCAACTGGGATAATATAAAAGGCGAACTGGTGACGGGCATTGATGAGCGCTACGGGGTGTATGAGGGCCTAACCTTCAAGCACGACAAATTCAGAGCGTTTCTCGTCAGAAACGGGATCGACTGGCCCCACCTGGAGACGGGCAATCTGGACCTCCAGGATGAGACCTTTCGCGAGATGGCCAGGAAGCATCCGATATTGCAGCCGTTGTGGGAGCTGCGGCATTCCCTGAGTCAGCTCCGTCTTCACAAATTAACCATAGGGCCCGATGGACGCAATCGTTGCCTTCTGTCCCCGTTCAGCTCGAAAACGGGGCGTAACCAGCCCAGTAACGCTCGGTTCATCTTCGGCCCCGCCACTTGGTTGCGGTTCCTCATAAAACCGGAACCGGGGCAAGCTCTGGCGTATGTAGACTGGTCCCAGCAGGAGTTCGGCATCGCGGCGGCTCTCTCAGGAGATCGGGCCATGCAGGAAGCCTACCGTTCGGGGGATCCCTACCTGGCTTTCGCCAAGCAGGCGGGGGCGGTTCCAGAGGATGCTACAAAGGAGTCCCACCCAGGCGAGCGGGAAAATTTTAAAGCCAGCGTCCTCGCTGTTCAGTACGGTATGAAGGAGCACAGCCTGGCACGGCGCATCGGCCAGTCCACTGCTAAAGCGAGGCAGTTATTGCGGGCCTATCAGGAGACCTATCGACAATTCTGGCAGTGGATCGAAGGCGCTTTAAATTATGCAATGTTACGTGGCAGGCTTTGGACGGTCTTCGGCTGGCAGGTGAATGTGGGTGCTGATACGAATCCCCGCA
>PWVL01000017.1 GCA_003561875.1 Desulfuromonadales bacterium
GGCGAACAGGCCGATATCCTCTACTTCCTGCACTCCGGCGCCTGGGTGGAACCCCGCCCCCTCTGGAGTTACCAACTGCACTACGAGGACGGCACCATCTTTGAGATCCCGGTCATCGGAAACGTCAACATCCGGGACTGGGCCCTGGCCGGCCAGCCGTTTGAATTCTACAACACCGAGACCCGGCGGACCACGGCCTGGCCCGACATCGTCGGCAACGCGCTCTCCCCGGACTGCGGCCTCTACGTCCTGGAGCACCGCAACCCGCACCCGGACCGGACGATAACCGAGATACGGTTCGTCCAGGCGGAGGACCGGATGTCGGTCCCGATCCTGCTGAACATCACCCTGGGGAGGCAGCGATAGCAAGATAAATTCCCTCTCCCCACCGGGGGAGAGGGCAAAGGGTGAGGGGGATTAGAAAACTACCGGAAAAGGAAGTATAAAGTATAAAAGATAAAGCATAAATTGAAAAATGACACCCTCCAGAAGTTACCCCTCCCCTGGCAGGAAGGGTCCGGGGAGGGGGATTAAAAGAGACGCCCCCCACCTGACTTCCACCGCCGGGGGGAGGAATCTTACTTATAAGCGGATTGCCGCGCCATAAAGCGGCTCGCAATGACAACGATGGTGTTGGGGAAGGTCTCGGACGGGAAAAACAGGGGCTGTTCCACGTTTTTCCACACACAAAGGAGGATGGCATGGCGAAAGCAGGAAGGGCTTTACGATGGACCGCGGGTTTGACGCTGCTGGTAATACTGGCCGGTGGCGGCCGGGTGCACGCGGAGAGCAACAGCTACTACGTGGATACCAACCACCCGGAGGCCTCGGATGAGAACCCGGGCACCGCGGAGGCGCCCTGGAAAACCCTGGCGCACGCCGGGGTTACGGCGACGGCCGGCGATACGGTGCGCATCAAGGCCGGCATCTACCGGGAGACCCTGGTGGTGGATAATGACGGCCGGCTGAGCGACCGGCGCTGCGTGCGCGCTCGGCGGCGCCTGCCGGACCGCATCGTCTTTGAGGCCTACGGGGACGACGAGGTAGTCATCGACGGGTCGGAGGTAATCCCGGCCGAGGCGTGGGAGCCGGTGCCCGACCGGGAAGGCGTCTACCGCGTCCACCTCAACAGGCAGCTGCGCCAACTGGGCGCGCCCGGTTTTCCCGCCGCCGTGGCGACCCAGTCCGGCATGGACCGGGTCTTCCGGGGCGACACGCAACTGCCCCGCTACCAGGCGCGCGACGCGCTCGGCGTCCTTCAGCCGGCCCAACCCGGCGCCGACGCCGACCCTTCCTGGGGGTACGACGAGGACGGCTACCTGCACGTCCACCTGGGCGGGGCCGACCCCCGGCAAGACGGGGATGTGGCGGTGGCGGTGCGCGGCCACGGCGTAACGGCCGCCGACCGGCAATATATCACCCTGCGCGGGTTGACGGTGCGCCGCGTTACGAGTTCGGGCATCACCTTCAGCTATGACGAGCAGGCAATCATAGAGGACTGCCACATCTACCAGGCCGGCGGCGGCATCCGGCTGGCTCACGGCACCCGTTCCGTCATCAGGCGGAATATAATCCACGACATTCACGGCCGGGCTTGTAACATCCACCGCGGATACGGAGTCCGGTTGTACGAGAACATAGCTTACCGGTACGGCGCCCGGGCGTTTATCGACATCGGCAGTAAACTAAGCGAATATTACCAGAATGTGGCCATCGACCGGCTCGGCGGCCGGGGCGGCGGTTACTGGGTGGATATCCACAGCACCAGCTACCTCTGGGTGGGTAATGCCGCGGTCCTTTCCAACTTCTACATCGAGGCCCCGACCTACCACAACCTGGTCCAGTGGAACACCGTCTGGCGGGCCCCGCACCAGGGTATCCACCTGCGGGTCAACAAGTCCAACCTGGTCCGGGAGAACCTGGTGGCCCACAGCGGCACCGGGCTGGTCTTAACCGACAACCAGATGCGCCACCGGGTGGCCGGCAACATCTTTACCGGCAACTGGCTGAAGCTGAACCGCACCGGCCTGAGCATGGGCGCGGAATCGGGCAAGCACGAACAGACGCTAAACCACGCCCAGGGCAACATTTACCAGGTCCCGGCGGACGGCTACGCCGCCCGCTGGGCCGGCAACACTTACCGGACCCTCGAGGAGATGCGGGCGCTGACCGGGGAGGAATGCCGGGGCCGCCAGGTGGACGCGATAGACCTGGACGAGATCGGCCTGGTCTGGCTGCGGGTGGACGGGTCCGACCTCAGCCACGAGCCGTTCCCCATGATCGGCAACCCGGATTTCGCCAGGCTGGACAGCGAAGGAACCGGCCGCAAGTTCTTCTGGCGCCACGGGGACGCGGAGGGTTCGGACTCTTTCCCCCACGAGTGGTCCGCCTACGTGGGGGAGACCGCCCCCGGCGTCGGCGCCATCGGGTTCAGCGGCTGGACCCGCGGACCGCGACGCGACAAGAAGGGTTTCGGTTATCTTCCGTACCTCGCCGCGGTGGAGGGCACACCGGTGGGCGGCCGGGTTTACGCGGTCCGTTCCGTGGAGGATACCGCCCTTGACGCGCGCGGCCAGGGAATCTGGTCCCCTTCTTTACCGGTGGTGCCCGGCGCGACCATCGACCTGGCCCTCTGGATGAAGCTGAACGAAGTCACACCGGTAACCGAAGACGGCGGCGCGGTGGTCTACGCGGAGTGGTCCAATCAAACCGGGCAACGGAAGAGCCGCGGTTACCTGGTGGGCGGCGAGCGCGCCGGGGAGATTGTCCGTCCCGAGCACAACCGCGGCAGCCACGACTGGACAAAGGTCAGCGGCAGCGTGACCGCGCCGGAGGGCGCGTACCGGTTCGCGCTCTACCTGGGCCTGCGCAACGCCCGGGGAGAGGTCTTCTACGATGCGATAGAAGAGATCCGCACCCGGCCCGGCGAAGCGGTGGAAGCCGTGGCAGAGGTGATCGCCGAGGACCGGCCGCTGGTTGACCCGGCCGGGCTGGAGTTCAGCGTCGTGGACCTCTCCGATTTTGTCAACCGGTCCCTGGCTGACGAGGTGGAGGGCGACGGCAAGGGCGGCTGGACCGACCAGGGCCCGGGCTACGACATGGCCGGCCTGGAGACCGGGCAACTTACGCACGAGGGCGTGCCTTACCGCATCCTGGAGCCGCAGAGCTGTATCGTGCTGGCCTCCCGGCGGCGGCCGGCCGGCGACCTGCCGGAGGCGGTCGCCATCCCGGTGGGCGAACAGGCCGATATCCTCTACTTCCTGCACTCCGGCGCCTGGGTGGAACCCCGCCCCCTCTGGAGTTACCAACTGCACTACGAGGACGGCACCATCTTTGAGATCCCGGTCATCGGAA